>JAFYOF010000057.1 GCA_017560305.1 Alistipes sp. | reverse complement strand
TTTCATAATACTATTATTTTGAATTTAGACAAAAATAGGCATTTTAGTTTAATTTACCGCCCATTTGGTCAAGATTTTAATCAACAATCAACCAACAAAATAAAAAAAATGCCGACCCCGCAATGAGGTCGGCACTCTATCCTTGAAAAATCAATTATTTCTTGCAACCGCCGCAAGCCTTCTTCTCGCCACAAGCAGCCTTCTCGCCACCGCAAGCCTTTGCCTCGCCGCAAGATGCCTTCTCGCCGCAACCCTCGCCACAAGAAGCCTCCTTGTCGCAGTCACCGCAATCACCGCAACCCTCGCCGCAGCCCTCGTGGTCACCACCATCGCAGCAACCCTCAGCCTTGAGCTTCTTCAAGTACTCCATACTCATTGCAACGCACTCCATAGGAGTCTTCTCCAAGCTTGGCTGATCCTGCTCAACGATGAGCCACTTGCTCTCAGCCTTCACAGCAGCCTTGATGATAGATGGGATGTCCTGAACACCGCAACCCAATGGGCGGAACTCAAATGCTGAGCTCTTCTTCTCCTCGCCCTCGTTCAAGCCGATAAGTGCGTATGGGTCACCCTCCATCTCGCCCTCCTTGTAGTAGTCCTTGAGGTGAACCACTGGTGAGCGACCTGTGTACTTCTTCAAATACTCAACTGGGTCAACGCCAGAGAACTTCACCCAGCACTGATCCAACTCTGTCTGCAAGAGGTCGGCAGGAACATTTGCGTAGAGGTAATCCAAACCATACTCGCCGCTCTCCAAAGTCTTGAACTCGAAGTCGTGGTTGTGGTAGAGCAAAGTCAAACCAGCAGCCTTGCACTTCTCGCCGATTGAGCGAATCTCCTCAACCATCTGCAAGAACAACTCGCCACCTGGACGACGCTCCTCGGTTACATAAGGCACAACGATGTACTCGCAGCCAATAGCCTTGTAATCAGCAATCACCTTGTCAACATCAGCCAACATATCAGCCAATGGCACATGCGCAGAGATAGGGTTCAAGCCAATCTCCTCACACCAAGCCTTAACCTGCTCTGGAGTGTTGCCAAACAAGCCCGCGAACTCAACGCCGTCGAAGCCCATATCCTTCACAGCCTGAAGTGTACCCTTGAAGTCCTGCTCCATATCACCGCGAACAGAGTAGAGCTGCAAACCGATTGGGAACTCCTTGCACTTGCCGCAGCAATCCTGCTGTGGCTTGCTACCGCACGATGCCATCACGAGAACAGCCGCAGCAGCCATAAAAAACTTTGAAATCTTCATAATGTTATTTGTTTTAGATAAATTTAATATCAAACGCCTTTATAGATGCAAATTTACTAAAAATATTCTCTTATTCAACACTCTATGCCCTTTTTATTTCTTGTTGTAGCGCGGAAACTGGAATACTATTGCAAGCAGGGCGCATCCACCCATAATGAATGGGTAGTAGAGGTGGGGAATAATCTCCACGGGAGATATTTTCGCCAGACCCGCCGCCATAAGCAACTGCGCTCCATAGGGCAGAAATCCCTGCGCAAAGCACGAGAATGTGTCGAGCAGACTGGCTGCACGGCGTGACGAGATACCGAACTTCTGGGCAATCTCACGCACGATGGAGCCCACCGAGATAATGGCAACCGTATTGTTTGCGGTGCAGACATCAGCAATCATAACCAGCAGAGCAATAGCACCCTCTGCCGTGCGGCGCGAATTGATGCGCTTCGAGAGCGAGCCAATGATGAAGTCAATACCGCCACCCAAACGGATGAGTTCAAGCATACCGCCCGCCATCATCGTGATGATAATCAGTTCGCCCATACCTGCGATACCCTCGCCCATAGAGCCAATCCAGCTGATGACATCCACCTTCTGCGTCAGCACACCGATAAGACCCGACGAGAGGATACCCAACACCAAAACAATCAACACATTTGTACCGAGTATAGCTGTCACCAGCACCAGCAGATATGGCAGCATAGTGTACCACGGAGCGCTCGGCGAGTTCATCAGCGAGCCCACGGGGATATCCGATGAGAAACCATACATCAGAAGGGTAATCACCGCCGCAGGAATCACAATCAGCGAGTTTGTGCGGAACTTATCACGCATCGAGCAGCCCTGTGTGCGGGTCGCAGCGATAGTGGTGTCAGAGATAAATGAGAGGTTGTCGCCAAAGAGCGCACCGCCCACAACGATAGCCACCATCCACGAGACATCGCAACCCGTCTGTGTAGCCAATGCCGAAGCGATAGGGGTCAGTGCCACGATAGTACCGACTGAAGTACCCACCGACAACGATGTGAAGCACGCCGCAAGAAAGACACCCGCAGGGAGGAACTTCACGGGCACCAGTCGCAGGGTGAGCGCAACGGTAGCATCCACCGCACCCATTTGCTTGGTCGAAGCCGCAAAAGCGCCCGCCAGCACGAATATCCATATCATCAGCATAATGTTTGGCTCGGTCGCTCCGCGCGAATAGGCATCCACACGCTCGGTGAGAGTGCCTCGCACCATCACCACAGCCACCACCGAGGCAATCATTCCCGCCACCGTGATAGGTATCTTGTAGAAGTCGCCCGCCACAAGCGAGCCAATCAGGTAAATGCCCAAAAACACCACCAGCGGCAACAGCGCCACCGCCCCACTTCGTCTCTTAATCTGCATAGTATAATTTTTTTGGATTGCAAAAGTAGTGTTTTTAATGAAATATTCAGCAAAGAATTTGTAAAAATCGGACACTCTACACTACAAAGAGAAAATGAATTTTAGAATATATTCCTCCCCTCCCTCAATAATGAATTTAGCGATAGATATTTTGAAGCTGCTCGCAGGTGGCAAAACCGCAGCATACTTTTCGTATGTGAGGATTCACCAATCAAGCCAGACGCCAAAAGATCATTCCTCCACAACATATCTTCCCTCCCTCAATAATGAATTTAGCGATAGATATTTTGAAGCTGCTCGCAGGTGGCAAAACCGCAGCATACTTTTCGTATGTGAGGATTTTGACTCCAAGGCAGATGCCAAAAGATCATCGCTAAAACATTATTGAAGAAAAAAGGACAGGGCTAACCCGTAGCCCCGTCCACTCTCAACTATTACAATTATCTAATCTTTATCGCTAAAGATTCTTTTTTCTGATAGCCTCCAGCATATCGTCTGTCATTGAAGACAAATCCCACTGTGGCTTCCAACCCCACTCCTCACGAGCGCAAGTGTCATCCAGGCTGTTTGGCCAGCTCTCTGCGATGCCCTGCTTAACTGGGTCGATTCGATATGTCATCTCAAACTCTGGGATACGCTTGCGAATCTCGTTGTAGATGATATCTGGAGTGAAACTCATAGCCGCGATGTTGAAGCTGTTACGGTGGCGCAACTTATTTGGGTCAGCCTCCATAAGTTCAACCATAGCACGCAATGCATCAGGCATATACATCATATCCATATAGACATCACGCACAGGGCAAACAAACTTCTCACCCTTAACGGCTGAATAGTAAATCTCTACTGCGTAGTCGGTAGTACCGCCACCAGGCAAAGTCACATTTGAGATGATACCTGGGAAACGCACCGAACGAGTATCTACACCATAGCGAGTGTAGTAGTAGTTCGAGAGCAACTCACCTGTCACCTTACATACACCGTACATTGTGTCAGGCTGCATCACAACATCCTGAGGAGTGTTGTCGCGTGGGAAGTCACCACCGAAAGCACCAATTGACGAAGGTGTAAACACAGCGCAATTATACTCACGAGCAATCTCCAATGAGTTGTTCAAAGCGCCCATATTGATGTTCCAAGCCAGCTGAGGGTTCTTCTCACCAGTTGCTGACAAAAGTGCCACGAGGTTGAAGATTGTGTCAACGCCGTTCTTGTGAACAGTGTAAGCGAACTTGCTCTGATTGAGAGCATCCAACTCAACGAAAGGACCATCCGCTGCGAGTTTCTCGTTTGGACGAAGGTCGGCTGCAATAACATTTGAGCCACCGTAAATACCACGCAGATAAGTCACCAGCTCCGAGCCAATCTGACCGCCTGCACCTACAATAAGTATCTTCTTCATAATTGGTTGTAAACTATTTCTAAACGCAAAGATACAATTTTTTATTTAATTCCAATATATCGCAACATTTTTTTATCATAATTATGCCGAAAAAAGTTTTTTGTCTAACTTTGCATAGGCGCGAGCCGAGAATAATTAATTTTAACAAACTACACACATTATGACATACGCAATTATCTCTACCGAGAAGGGCGATATGAAGGCCGAACTCTACACCGAGGAGACCCCTATCGCAGCACAGAACTTCATCAAGTTGGCACAGAGCCGCTTCTATGATGGTTTGACATTCCACCGTGTAATCCCTAGCTTCGTTATCCAGGGCGGCTGCCCTATCGGCAACGGCGCGGGCGGTCCAGGCTACACCATCAAGTGTGAGACATCAGCCGAGCGTCAGTACCACGACCGTGGCGTGATGTCGATGGCTCACCGAGGCAAAGATACAGGTGGCTCGCAGTTCTTCATCTGCCACAACCGCCAGAACACACAGCACCTCGACGGCGTGCACACCTGCTTCGGTAAGGTTGTAGAGGGTCTGGATGTGATTGACGACATCCGCCCAGGCGACCTGATTCTCTCGATTGAGATTGTTGAAGAGTAAATTCTTGAGGCTGTCACAAATTTCTGCTGGCAGCCTCATTTTATAAAATGCCTTATGAAAAGATATTTCCTCACCTCGCTTTTTGCGCTGTGCGTAAGCCTATGTTGCGCCATTACGCCTCAAGACTCAGTGCTTATCGCCAACGCCAAGTGGCAGACATATACAGAGAACGGAATCACACACAAGCGCACACAGATTGCAGGCTTATATGGCAGCACACAATCTATCAACATAGTAGAAATTCCTCGTTCCCGCAAACTACAATTCGGCATTTCGGGCAACGATGGTATGCGCAGGACAAGCCAGCAGGCAACTACTCATAACGCAGTGGCGGCAATCAATGGTACATATTACAACATGAGGGTCGGCAACTCTGTCTGCTTCTACAAAATCGATGCAGAGGTGATTGATTCCACCTCTATGAGCGAGTTTCAAGGTCGCGTGGATGGAGCCATAAAAATACACAATGGCAAGTTGCAGATTCTCTCCTGGGACAAAGAGATTGAGCAGACATACAAGGGCAAACGAGGCTCAGTACTTGCGTCGGGTCCTATCCTAATTACCGATGGGGAGATGGAGGAGTGGAGTGAGTTCGGTCAAGACTTTATCAATACCCGCCACCCTCGCAGCGCAATATTTACCAAAAAGGACGGCACAACAGTGTTCCTCACCGTTGATGGTCGTTCAAAAGGCAACGCCGATGGTATGAGTATCCCCGAATTGGCGCAGTTAGTTAAGGTTTTGGGAGCAAAAGATGCCATAAATCTTGACGGAGGAGGCTCCACAACGCTTTGGACAAAGGGCGCGGGAATAGTGAACTATCCCTGCGATAATCGCCGTTTCGACCACGAGGGCGAGCGCTCTGTGTCAAATATAATTTATGTCAAATAAAAGAGTATGAAAAACGAAATCAACCCACAAGATACCACCCGCGCCGAGGCATTCTCACTCTGGATGACATCGCCGATGCCGATGGTGACGCTGACCAAGACATTCAGCGTCGGCAACATCCTCAAGGCGAGCAAACACAGAGGTGCGAAGTTCAACGCCCTGCTCTGCTGGTGCATCGGCAAGGCGGCAAGCCAGATTGCGGAGTTCTACCTGCTGCCCGAGCAGGGGAAACTATACCAATACGACCAGCTCGCCGTGAATGTGATTGTGAAAAACTTTAAGGGTGGCATCAACTCGTGCGACATCCCCTTCACGGAGGATATCGACTCCTTCATCAGCCACTACGATAAGCTGACTGCGCAGTGCGCCACCGAGTGCAAGAGCACATTCCTTGAGGATTATATGATTATCGGCACTTCGGCGATGATTCAGACCGAGCTTGACTGCATCGTAAACCAATACACCGACAAGTTCAACAACCCTATGGTGATGTGGGGCAAGTATCGCAAGCATTGGTTCAAGACCCTGCTGCCCATCTCGTTGCAGTTTCACCACTCGCAGATGGATGGCGGCGAGGGCGCGCAGTTTCTTGAGATCCTCCAGCGCGAGATCAAGCGACTTTAAACACCGAGGAGAAGCACTAAAACGAGGAAAATCGGCCGAAATATTTGATTAAGTCAAATATAATGCTTAATTTTATTGCACCTAAAACGCATTAACCTTAAAACTTTTATACTATGAGTTCAAAACTTTCTCGTTTAGACTTCCTGCGCTACTCTGCGCTCGGAGCATCTACACTCATTCTGCCTAACGCCTTGTCGGCTGCCACTGCACCAAAGAAGGCGAAGAAGGGTGACGCAAACGATAAAATCAACATCGGCTTCATCGGTCTGGGTCAGCAGGCCATCCACCTAAAGAATGGTTTCATCACCATCCCTGATGTACGCATCGTGGCTGGTTGTGATGTCTATGACATCAAGCGCAACCGCTTCGAGCAGCAGGTGAACGCCTTCTATGCCGAGAAGGGCATCAAGCAGAAGGTTGATATGTACATCCACTTCGAGGAGTTGCTCGCACGCGAGGATATCGACGCAGTGGTAATCGCAACACCTGACCACCAGCACGCACGCATCGCCATCGCGGCTTGTAAGGCTGGCAAGGATGTCTATCTGGAGAAACCATTGACATTTACAGTATACGAGGGTCAGCGCCTTATCGAGGCTGTGCGCGCCAACAACCGCGTACTTCAGGTAGGTAGTATGCAGCGCTCGTCAGCAGAGTTCATCCACGCCGCCAACATCGTTCGCGAGGGTCGCTTGGGTAAGATTTCGTTAATCCACGCCTTTGTGGGTGATGGTCCAAGACCATACAACCTACCAAAGCAGGAGGTGCCAGCAGGTCTTGATTGGGATTTGTGGTTGGGTCCTTTGTCTGAGAAGTTCTACTATAACCACGAGGTGGTGCCTCTCATCACAGAGCACGGCGGTGACGAGTGTTGGGGTGCTTGGCGCTGGTACAAAGGTATGGGTGGCGGCTTCACAACAGACTGGGGCGCACATATGTTTGATATCGCACAGTGGTGCATCGGTAAGGATCGCACTGGTCCTTGCGAGATTTTGCCACCAGCAGCATCTTGGCATCGCTGCCTGACATTCAAGTATGACAACGGCATCGAGGTTATCCAGAAAAACTTCGGCAAGGGTCAGGCTGTGAAGGTACAGGGCGAGAATGGCTGGATTATCGTAGGCCGTGGTTTCTATGAGGCTTCATCGCCAGACCTCCAGCCTACAAAGGTTGACCAGCAGGCTGTCTACGAGACAAATGTGGGTCACTACCAGAGCTTCATCAACTCAATCAAGAGCCGTCGTGATCCTAATGTTCCTGTTGAGGTTGGTCACAGCTCTTGTACAATGTGTAACATCGGTAACATCGCCTACGAGCTCAACCGACCACTCAAGTGGAATCCTATCGTTGAGAAGTTTATGGCCGACGACGAGGCTAACAAGCTCCTCCACTACGACTACCGCGCACCTTACACTCTCGAGTAACAAGGTTAGCATATACAAAGAAAGGTTGTCCTTTGCAGGACAACCTTTTCTTATTGATTCACTTCTCCTCTGCTTGAGGAATTGTATAAAAAGAGTGTTTTTTAGGCAATTCCTACTCGTAGAGGAGCTCCATATCGTCAAGCCACAACACACTCTGCGTACTACCCGTAAAATAGTCACCCAGACGCGATGCCGAGTTTACGATTACTATGTGGGTTGGCACCTTTGATGTGGTGACATACTCCAGCGGGATGGTCACCTCGCGCCACTCGCCGATGGTCTCGCTAAAGAGCATCTCGCCATAGGCAATCACCGCCGATGACTTAGGATTGAAGAAGGTGGACTTGTCGCGCGTGTCGATAATCAGAGGGGTATCATCCGTACCCTTAATCTCGCCATCGGCATCCACGCCATACTCCTCCTTTGTCCAGTCGCCAAGGGCAACAAACACCGAACCGGTATCGTTATCACCCATCTGCACCGCACTACCCGCAGGGAGCGTACCGATGCGGTCAATCTCGCCGCAGTTGTACTTCACCCAGAAGCGCAACGCCGTAGGACGCGCCGTAAATCGGCGACCGAAGCCCACGATTCCGTTTGTTCCCACCGTAGCGATATATTTTCCAACGAAGAGGTTACCCGCCGCAAACTTACCGATACCCGCCATATTGGCGAACTTCGACTCCAGCATCGCCGAGTATGTACCCGTAGAGCCTGGTCGCACATCGGTGCTCTTGTCGCTCACCGTAGCGCTCACCATCGCCGCACCAGGGTTACCTGTGCCCCAGAATGCAGTCTCCTCCGTAAGATAAGGACAAACAATCTTCTTGATGGTCGCCCAATCCTCAAAGCCGCCATTCTCCAGAGGTGCAACGCCCTCGGTCTTGACACGCTTCACGGCCGATACATCATCGTTTGAATATGCCATAATCTCATACTCGGTCAGGGTCTGCAAGCCCCTCACACAAGCCGAGAACGAGCCTCCATTTACCTTTACATCCTCAACATCAAGCCACTCATCACTTCCAGCCTCACGATATCTGAAGCCGAGGTCAGTGCCGCTCAAACCCTCACCGTAGAGCCACATAACCTTACCCCACGCATCCGCCTGAACAATATCCACCACCACATCGGTAGTCTTGACATAGAGGTCCCAGCGCTCCGTTCTGCCGTGGCAGGTCACATATACATAACGCACCGAACTGAAGTCGTTGGGGTCAACGCCCTCCGCCCACTCATAGGTAGAGATATCCGCCGCCGCGAGTTTCAGCCCCGTAACACGAATGTTTGAGTGGTCGTCGCCACCCACATAGGCTGTTGCAATGCGATTCTCAACATCCCACTCCGTTGAACCAATCTGACCCTCAACGGTAAATATGCGCTCGATATGCTGGGTAGCCGATATGGTCCAGGGGTAATCCTGATAGAGCGACAAGGTGACATACAGCGGACTGCGCAAATCGTGTACGCCCACCACCTCGCGCGATGGTCGCGCCTTGTCGGTATAGGTAACACCGCTAATCTCCACATTCTGAATGTCGGTCTGCTCGTGCAACTCAACCATCACCTTGCGTGCCGACTCATCAATCACAGGCTCGCCGATGATGCCCTCGACATCAATCGAGGTGATATGCAACTTAACGACAGGATATGGCAGGTCATTCTCGATGCAACCCACAAATGTGAGCGTCAAGAGTGCCGCCAAGAGTGTTAAATATCTAAAAAATCCTCTCATTACTTCTTATTCTTTTTTGACCACAAGTGTACATTCATACCGAAGTGGATGTCGGCAAGGTTTAGTCTGAACAACATCTTCGACTGCGTGCGCGAGCCAGTCTGCACGCCATCGTTGTCATACTGCTTGATTGAGGTGAACTTGAATCCACCCATACCGAACGACACGGTAGCACACACATTAGGGAACATATAGACCGCCACACCCGGGTTGAACCACAACTTCACGGTGGTATTCTGCGAATCGGAGTATTTCATTGGATCCTCGCCCGACTGAAAGCCCATAAGGTTGCTGCCGCTGGCATACGATGCCTCAATCTCACTGAATACGCCGAAGCGGCCATCCTTGTCGATGGGGGCATAGTTACGCAGGAAGGCACTCGCCTTGAAACTCTTGCTCACAGCGTCCACACAAGGGATGACGATACCCACATCGTTCTGGCTGCCGAGATTCAAATCGACATTATCAACTGCGCCACCCATATATGTATAGCCGAAACGCAGACCCACGCAGGCGTTATCCTTGAAGAAATAACCCACGAATGGCGACACCGTCACCATCGAGCCCGCAAGGTTGATATGCTCCAGCATAACGAACAGGTCGCTGTTGTCGCTCGAGAGCGTGCCGTACGAGGCGGTAAGACCCAACGCCCACTCGCCCTTATAGGCAAATACATTATCGTCAATATGGCGGTCGATGCGTCGCGCCGTAGGCATAAACTGCTGCTTGGTGCGGTACTCTCTGCCGCCACTCTGCGCCACAGCCTCCACTATGCAGAGGCAGGCAAGAACTGATATCAAAACTATCTTCTTCATATCCCCTCCTCTACAAATAGAATGAAACACCCAAACCTATACTGAACAGATTGACCGAGAAGTTCATAAAACTTGCATCAGCCTTACCCGTTGCCACCTGATTGTGCACCTGATTCTGGTGGCTGAACTGCAAGCCAAGCACACCCACATTTACCTCCACTGCCATCGAGTTAGATGCAAAGGCAACGACACCTGGGTTGATACCCAGACCCAAGTCAAATGACTTTGAGAATGTACCTCTCACGGGCGAATCGGTAGCGAACTTCGAGCGCGAAGCACCCATCTCAAGTGCAATCTCGTTAAAGAGTGCGAAACGACGATTCTCTCCCAGCGGGATGTACTGACGCCAAAGCGCCGCCATCGAGTATGAGTGGCGGAGGGCGTAATAGAAGTCGGTCGAGAGGTTTGTGGCGCTCTCGCCCTCACCAATCGAGATGCTTGCGCTGTCCACACGCATAAAGTTACGCGCGTAGTTGATGCGCGCACCCACAGCCATATTGTCGGCAACGGCATACGCCACCATAGGGCTCACCTTCACGGTATAGCCCAGCGAGTTCACATCCTCCAGAACGAGCAACTTATACTTGTCGTTGTTGTGGGTCGAATATGAGGCTGCGCCGCCAAATATCCACTGACCCTTAGGCACAAACACATTGCCCATATCCACCAGACCACGACGCGAACGACGCTGCTCACGCTCATCGGCACCCACCGCACCATCGCCGCTCTGCGCCATCACATTCACGGCACACAGCAACAAGGCCACAAGGGATAATATCTTTGTTCGCATTATAACTCTTTTCTTTACCATAGCCACAGGGAAGGCGATCAAACCCGCCCTGCGAAAGCAATCATCGGAGAAGGACTCGCGCCCTCCTCCGTGACCGTATTAATAGACGAACTCGAAGTCGTCAACATACATATAACTGTCGGTACTACCGGCAAAGTAGTCACCGTAGGCAGATGCCGCACAAGAGATTACCAGGTAGTTTGGCTTCACACCTGTGTAGCCCTCACCCTCACGATATGTGATAGGAATCTCAAGACGCTGCCAGCCGTTGTCAGCACCATTGTCGCTGCCGCTGATCTCACGGCTCCACACGCCATAAGCGAGGACATTACCCTCTGTTGTCTGCGCTGTTGTCTGAGGGTTGATGAAGGTGCTTGAGTCGGCTGTGTTCACCTTGTGCTGACCATTCCAGTTGCACAACCAAACATAAATCATAGCCTTGTCGCTATCGCCCTCCGATACGCTGCCGCCGCCGTAGTTACAAGTGCCCACACGACCCTTGTACCATACTACGAGCTTCGTTGGCTTGTAGTCGAACACGAATGGCTGACCGAAACCAATCACACCGTTTGTACCGTTTGTCTCAAGGTACTTACCGAAGAAGATGTTACCCGCAGCAAACTTACCGATACCTGCGATACCCACGAACTGCGACTTCAGGAATGCCGAATACTGACCCTTTGATGAGGCTGGCTTCTCGGTAGAGTTTGATGTTACATTCTTACCCAGAGTAGAAGAACCGTGGTTACCGGTATCCCACCACTGAGTGCCGATGTATGGCAACAGAGGCGAGTCACCTGCCCACTCCTCCATACCGCCGTTAGGAATCTGTACGCCAGCGGTCTTGAATGTAGCCACAACACCCTTCTGCTCGTCGCCGTAGCTCAGGTAATACTCATAGGTGCGACCACCATTGATACCCGCTGCAGCAGCCTCATATACATTATCCGATGCAAGTGCCGCATCAGCAACCTGCCACTCGCTTGCGCCGCTCTCGCGGTAGTAAATCTTCACCGCTGAAGCCGAAGCATCGTTCACATAAGCCTTCAATGTAGCCGTAGCGTTCCAGGCATCAGCAACCGCCATTGCGCAAGTACCCTCGCCGAAGAACATAGCCTCAACCTCGCCCTCGACGCCCTCGACATCGATTGCAGTCAAAGCCACCTTCTGTGAGCCAGCAGCAACAGCTGTGAGCAACTTATCCTTCAATGTAAGAGTCCAGTTAAGGTTCGAGCCCTCGTTGGTCTGTGCTACCGAGAAGTACTCTGCCACCGCGCTGTTGTCCTCACCCTCGGTGTAGGTCAACACCTCATCGCCCAATGAAATCTTGATGCTCTTGAGGTCTGCGATAGCCTTCACATCGTAAACCAACGACTCCATACCTGCATATACTCGTGTCACCGCATCCAACGCAGGACCTGTAATCTGTGGCTCTGGCTTGAAGACAAGCATATCGTCGTAATCAACAATTGTATCGTCAACCTTGACATTCATAGTGATGTAACCACCCAGGTCATCAGAGTACTTGAATGTGATGGTATACATAGCGCCCTCCTTGAAGCCACCCGCAGGGGTGTAAACACCGCTCTTGTCTACGGTTGAGCCCTTCGATGGCACCTGACCTGAGAAGTTCCACGCAAATGAGGTCTCCTCCTCGCCGATGATGTAGTAACCAACTGCGGTCTGCTTATATGTAAGGCTTGCAACCTCACCGCTTGTGATATCCTCCACACGGAAGGCATCGTCAATGGCGATAATAGCCTGTGCCGCAGTCATCTTCTGCTCAACTGTTGAGTCGAAAACAACCTTGATAAGCGTATTCTTTGGGCGAGCCTCAACGCTCACGCTCTTATCCTCACCAGCAGCCAGAGAGAACTCTGTGCTACCCTGATAGTAGATATCAGTAAATGATGCTGGTGACTTGACACCGCCCTCGATTGCGATTGAGTAATCGCCCGCAACGAGCCACATCTTCATATCCTTAATCTCATCGTAGGTGTACAGACGCACCAATGTCTTCTCCTCACCCGAGTGAGAGTAGATGCGGAACTTCATCATCTGATAAACCTCCTCCGACACTGCCGAGCGCATCACAGGGAATGAGAACGACACCGCTCCCTTACCCTCGTGCTCTGGGGCAAAGTCATCGCTCTTACTACAAGCTGCAGTCAGCATCACCGCAACCAATGTAAATATATATAATAACTTTTTCATCGTTAGCCAACAATCATATTAATCATCATACTCTTCTCGATAGTATTGCCCTCGTTATCGGTCACTGTAAGCTTGAAGTTGGTCTCACCTGGAGCAACCACCAACATAGACTTGAAGTTTGTGATATCGAACGAGATGCTTGTCTGATCCTTGACAGCGTCACCTGTTGGGAAGCCCAAGCCGTTGAGGTTATCTGCCAACTCGCCACCCTTGAGGTTCAAGCCTGGGTTCACCAAGTCGAATGATGAAGGCATACCTACCTCGGTGAGCAAGCCGTTATCTGACAAAGGACCCTCGATGGTCACAACAAGGTTCTTGATACCGCTCTTTGCAGTCACCAGAATCTCCATTGTTGTTGAGTCGCCTGCACGGATATCGTAACGCTTGTCAATATCGTAACCAACCCACTGGATGTTAGGGTCTACAACAAGACCTGAAGTGATGTTCAGCACAACTGTTGTCGAGCTACCGTTCTTGTCTGCAACGGTCATTGTGAACGAGTGTGTACCCGCATAGTTTGTGTGCAGGTCCTTCATCATAGCCGAAAGGTCAAACGCCACCTCGGTTGCACCCGCTACATTTGCAGTAGGGAAACCCCAGTTGCCGAGCACCATCTTCGCAACGGTTGACATCGAAGCCGCAAGCTCCAAGCCGTTGTTTGCCGAAAGGCCAATCTCAGCCGCAGCAGCCGAGAGGTCGCTGTTTGTTGTTGACAAAGCGAGTGAGAATGATGTAATCTCCGACTTTGTCTTCACCTCGAATGCAGCACCCTCGGTGTAAGCACCAGCCGAGTTAAACATTGCGTCGGTGATAGTGAATGGCTGTGAGAAATCGTGGTCCAACCACTTGAAGTCTGGTGCATCAGAGTCATCTGGAATAGCAGCCTCGCTCATATTCAAAGCAACCTTTGTCACATCGCAATCAACCTCCTCGCCATTAACCCAGGTCTGCACCTCTACATTAACATAGATTGTACCGCTGTCGCCGTTCTCCAACTTAACGGTAATCTTGCGCCACTCGCCTGGCTTTGCGTTGTTTACAACATTCAACGCCTGATCCTTGATGGCGCTGCCGTTGTAGGTTGTTGTGAGATACAATGTCAAAGGATTGACAGCCTCGTTTGGACGCAGGTAGCGTGAGCCGCCCTCAGCATCCCAAGCCATCTTGCTCAAGCCCTCCAAAACCGCTGAATCCTCGGCAGCAGGAGTCACAGGACGACCTGTAAAGGTGTACTCAGACACATTCTGCGAGCCCAACACCACGCGTGACTGCGTAGCATCGGTGATGAGCGATGCGAGGATAGGGTCGAAACGCACCGACACCTTAACACTTGAGAGTGTACATACCACCTCAGCATTTGTCACCTGCTCCTTGCCTACCTCAACCACAGCCTCACCAGCATAGTTTGGAGTGTTCGACTCCTTTGGAGTCTCGGCAGAGTAAGCCTTCACTGTGTAGGTACCAGCCGCTACGGCAATACCCTTGCGTGAAGAGTCATAAGGAGAGGTTGTATAATTAGCCTCACGCTGACCATACTTGAACGATGTAACCATCTCGCCAGCCTGATTCCAGATCTCAACCATATAATCGTCGCCAGCCTCTGTAATGGCACGCGTTGCCTTTGGCTCAACATCACCTGCGGCAGACTCGTTATCCACATTCACCGACAAACCACCCTCGGCAAAGGCGATATAACCTACGCCGTCCTGGAGGTTGCCCTGAGTGCCCCAGTCGATTTTCTCGTCGTTGCAGGCAACCATACAGAGAGTCGCCGCCACGATAAACATCAATCTTTTCATATCTTTCTGTTTTTCTTGTTTTTTCTTGAGGTTACTACATAATAGCGTCGTCATTCAACTCCTCACCCTCGCTCACGATAATCTCCTCTACAGGCTCGTTGTTGAGCGAGAATGTTACAGATACGCTACCCGCAGTCGATACATCATACTTGTAGGTGTAGATTGTGCAAGGCGAAAGGCTCTTCTCCACAGCATTGAACTCTACCACCGCAGGCTCAACAGTTGCGCTTGGACGCTGCTTGATAGCCTTACCAGTGATTGAGACGCTCTTGCCGCTCTCGACATAGATGTAGGGTGTGTTCGCGTAATCGAAATCCCACTCGTTGCCGTTGCCGCTGGTGAGCTTCATCTGAGCACCATTCTCGAAGTAGTTCTTGAAGGTCTCGGTGAACTCAATCTTGACAATCGCATTCGCCAACTTTGCTGGGATAGTAACATTCACCAACTGGCGAGCATTCACATTGAATGAGGTCTCGCCCTTGAAGAAAGGCTTGTTCTCACCCTCCTGCGCTGCATCGCCGAATGTCACCACAGCATCATACATACCCGACTTGAAGTAAGTCTTCTTGTAATTCTCGTTGAACGCGTCAACCGATGCCCAGCTATCGCCAGAGTAGCCAGTTGAGGCATCTGTGCTGCTGATAGCCAGTGCAAAATCACCGCCCGCAGGGATAGTTGTACCCTCAGGCAGGCTCACCTGCGCACGAGTACCCTCAACCACAAGGGCTGGCGTAACGCCGAAGCTCACGATGCCTGTACCCTCGGGGGTATTGACCTTCGTCAACTCGTCATCAGACTTTGAGCAGGCAACCGCAGCCGCCGCCAAAGCAATCAATAACAATTTTTTCATTTTTTAAATTAGTTTGTTTTTGTTTCTATTTTCTATTTTCTATTTCAAAATGGTAACACGAATGTTATCCAAATATATTCTCCAAGATCTACTCACCCAACCATTACCCGCTAAGTCGTAATCACGGCTCACTCGCCACGAAAGACGATTGGCGTTATTCACACCTTCAAATGTCTGCGTAATATCGGTTTGACTGATATTGGTGTATGAAGCATTTGTATTGGTCTCAG
>JAFYOF010000056.1 GCA_017560305.1 Alistipes sp. | reverse complement strand
GGAGTGGGGTCACGACTTCCGCCCAGAGTACCGCCGTATCCGTCCTATCATCAACGACATCGGTCAGGCTCCGCTGATTGCCCTCACGGCGACGGCGACACCAAAGGTGCAGATGGATATCCAGAAGAACCTGGGTATGACCGACGCGGTGGTGTTCCGCTCATCGTTCAACCGCTCAAACCTCTTCTATGAGATTCGACCAAAGCACAATACCGAGCACGACATCATCCGCTTCATCAAGCAGCGTGCGGGCAAGAGTGGTATCATCTACTGCCTGAGCCGCAAGAAGGTGGAGGAACTCGCCGAGTTGCTCGTGGCCAACGGCATCAAGGCGCTGGCATATCACGCTGGTATGGATGCCCAGACTAGAGCCAACAATCAGGATGACTTCCTGATGGAGAGGGTGGATGTGATTGTGGCGACGATTG
Source organism: Alistipes sp. (assembly GCA_017560305.1). Next base: position 6,834 of record JAFYOF010000056.1, on the reverse strand, counting down.
CCTTCGGTATGGGTATCGACAAGCCAGATGTGAGATATGTCATCCACTACGATATTCCAAAGTCTTTGGAGGGATACTATCAGGAGACTGGTCGCGCAGGTCGAGATGGAGGCGAGGGTCATTGCCTCACATTCTACAGTTACAAGGATATTCAGAAGCTCGAGAAGTTTATGCAGGGCAAGCCAGTAGCCGAGCAGGAGATTGGTAAGTTGCTGCTCTTGGAGACCGTTTCATACGCCGAGAGTTCGATGTGTCGCAGAAAGACTCTGCTGCACTACTTTGGTGAGGAGTATGACCAGCCGGACTGCGGATGCTGTGACAACTGCGTCAATCCAAAACCAAAGGTGGATGCCAAGGAGGAGATGAAGCTTATGTTGCAGACCCTTCAGGCCATCGGCGATAAGTTTAAGGTGGACCACCTGGCGGCGGTGCTCACGGGTAAGGTGACAGCGCAGGTGAAGAGTTATGGTCACAACAAAATCAAGCTCTTCGGTGCGGGTGAGGACCACGATGCCAAGTTCTGGGGTGCGGTGGCTCGTCAGGCTCTGATTATGGGTCTTATCGACAAGAGCATCGAGAACTATGGTTTGATTTCGATAAACAAGAAGGGCGAGGCGTACATCAAGATGCCAAAGGCGGTGACTGTGACGCTCGACCACAACTATGACGAGGAGCAGGCCGAGGAGCAGAATATGTCGGCACAGATGAATAAGGGCGGTGCAGCCGACGAGGAGTTGTTCGCTATGTTGAAGGATCTGCGCAAGAAGGTTGCCAAGAAGCACGACCTGCCTCCGTTTGTAATCTTCCAGGACCCATCGTTGGAGGATATGTCTATCCACTACCCAATCACCATCGAGGAGATGCAGGGCATCTCGGGTGTGGGTGCAGGCAAGGCGAAGAAGTTTGGTGAGGAGTTCATCAAGCTCATCAAGGCCTATGTCGAGGAGAAGGATATCATCCGCCCACAGGATATGGTCGTGAAGTCGGTGGCGAACAAGTCGGGTAACAAGATTTTCATCATCCAGTCAATCGACCGCAAGATGGATTTCGAGGATATCGCACGCGCCAAGAACCTCGATTTCGAGGAGGTGCTCTCGGAGGTTGAGGGTATCGTGAACTCGGGTACGAAGCTCGACATCTCGTACTATGTCAACAAGGTGATGGATGAGGAGAAGGTGGACGACATCTACCTCTACTTCAAGGAGGATGCCGAGAGTGACTCGCTGGATGCTGCCATCGAGGAGTTGGGTTCTGACTACACCGAGGAGGAGATTCGTCTGGTGCGAATCAAGTTCCTCTGCGAGGTGGGACATTAGTAAAAAGCAAGAATGAATCAAGTAAGAGCAAAGAAGGCGTTGGGTCAGCACTTTTTGACCGACCTGAATATCGCCAGAAAGATATGTTACTCGCTCTCGGGTGGTAGTGCCGAGCAGCCAGACAAGGTGCTGGAGGTGGGTTGCGGTATGGGCGTGCTTACGCAGTTTCTGTTGCAGCGCGACGATGTTGTGACCTTTGGCGCTGAGATTGATACCGAGAGTGTGGAGTATCTCCACGAGCACTATCCCGACTTTGCACCAAGACTCATCGAGGGTGACTTCCTGAAGATGGATTTGCGTGAGAAGTTTGGCGAGAGAGTGAAGGTGATAGGAAACTTTCCTTATAATATCTCGTCACAGATATTCTTTAAGATAATAGAAAATCGCGACATTGTGCCCGAGTGTGTGGGTATGATTCAGAAGGAGGTGGCGGTGCGTATTGCCGAGCCACCAGGGTCACGCGAGTATGGCATTCTGAGTGTGCTGTTGCAGGCGTGGTACGACATTGAGTATCTCTTCACCGTGGGCGAGAAGGTGTTTAACCCACCACCAAAGGTTAAGAGTGCGGTTATCCGCCTGAAGCGCAATGCTACCGAGAAGCTGGGATGCGATGAGGCTCTGTTTGTGAAGGTTGTGAAGGCTTCGTTTGGTCAGCGCCGTAAGATGTTGCGCAACTCGCTGCGTTCGGTCTTTGGTGACTTTGGCGGAGCAGAGCATCGTTTCTTCACCGAGAGAGCGGAGAAGTTGTCGGTGGCTGAGTTTGTTGAGTTGACTAATTGGGTAGCAGAACATAAATAGGAATTGCCTTTTTATACAATTCCTTGAGTAGTGGAGTATGAGGTTATCTTTTAAAGATAGCCTCTTTTTTTTTTGTATCGTGGTTGGCTATTCTTTCTTTTAACCGATTTATTCACAAAGGTAGATTCCCGTCATTTTTGCTTGCACTCCATTCTCTATTTCCAAAGTTACAAGATGCAAAAATGGGGAATGACGATTTTTGTTTGGAATGATTGTATATTAAAAGAAAATTCCGCCCGATAAACATCAGGCGGAATTCTCATATAAAAGGTTATAACCTATTTCCCTTACTCCTTGATAGGCTTGTAGATGAACTCGTGGAACTGTGCATCGCCGTTGCCGATAGAGCAGAGTGCTGGGCGGAGCGAGATGAAGTCGCCGAGTCGGTTGTGGTGCATATTCGAGATGTCGAGGTTCTCGTAGATTACTACCCACTCCTTGCCATCCTTGCTTGCGCTCATTGTGAGGGTCTTGCCTCTGTTCTCAAGGCGCAGACGCAACGAGTCGCCGAACTTGTTGATAATCTGATCCTTGCTCTTTGCGCTCTTGTGGATGGTGATAACATCCTTGCTGCAGGTTACGCCTACGAATGCATCCTGACGATAGAAGAGCATAAGACCAGCCTCGTTACCCTTGCCCAGAGTTACTGCAGTCTCGATTGTGTACTTATAGTCTGGCGCAGCCGCAATCATCATACGGCCATCGTGTGGTGAAGTACCCTTTCCAGGAACAATAGCCGAGCCCTTCTTTGTGGTGACATAGTTGGTGATAGGCTCTTTCCAGCCCTGCCACTGCCAGCCGATAGTGGCTGAAAGGAAGTTGTCCGAGATGTCGAATGTCATAGGCTTCATATGGCTAACATCCAAATCCTTGATGGTGCGATACCAGCCACCCTTGGTCCACTCGATAGGCTCCATAACGGTGTGACGACCGATAGCGTGAGCATCCTTCTTGTAGGCGTGGTACATAATCCACCACTGACCACCAGGACCCTCAATCAATGTACCGTGACCGCGTGACCACCACTCCTCTGAAGCAGAGTAGGTGTGAACGATAGGGTTGTAAGGCGAGTTCTCCCAAGGACCATAGATATCCTTTGCGCGTGCGCAGACTGCCATATGGCTTGTAGCAGGACCTGCTGTGCCACCCATAGCCGATGTCATATAGTAGTAGCCGTTGTAGTAGTTGAGCTTTGGTGACTCCAGACAACCACACTCTGTCTCCCACTCGCGAGGGTAGCTCCAGCCGCCGTAGACATGCTTGGTCTCACCTGCGCGTGCCAAACCATCGTCGGTAAGAGGAGTGACATGACCTACATTGGTGAAGAGGTAGCGCTTGCCCTCTGGTGTTACAATCAAACCTGGGTCGATACCGTCAATCTTCAAATCGATAGGCTCGCTCCAGGGGCCTGTGACATCCTTACTCCAGATAACCCAGTTTGAACCAGCATCGGGGTAGTAGATATAATATGTATCTCCCACCTTCTGGAAGTCTGGTGCCCAAGCTGACTCCTTCCAGTCGGTAAGGGCGTGACCGATAGGCTCCCAAGAGACCAAATCCTTTGAGTGCCAGATCAAAAAGCCTGGCTTGTAGTAGTTTGGCGTGTGTGTCAGGTAGTAGTCGTCGCCATCCTTGATGATAGATGGGTCGGGGTAGTCACCTGGCATAACGAGTACACTCTGAGCAGATGCCGATGTGATGAAAGCAACGCAGAGCGCGAGTGCGAAAAGTAGTTTTTTCATAGTTATTGTGTTTAAAGGTTATGCAAAAAACGGGAGCTGATTGACTTTTTATGTAAATCAAGCTCCCGCAGTGGTATTACTTAATGTTTGGTAATCAACCTTAGCGTGGCAAGACCTCTACTTCGAGTTTAGAGTATGCCTTCTCGGCCTTTGCGAGTGCCTCCTCGACATTCTCGCCACGAGCAAGGATGACGCCCATACGGCGGTGACCCTTCACCTCGGGCTTACCGAAGATACGCACCTGAACATCTGGCTCTGCCAAGACCTCCTCCAGATTGCCGAATACAACCTTGTCGCTGTCACCCTCGACAACAACTGCCTTCGATGCGCTTGGACCGAAGAAGTTAATCTTTGGGATAGGCAGACCGAGGATTGCGCGTGCGTGCAGAGCAAACTCCGACAAATCCTGTGAAATCATCGTTACCATACCAGTGTCGTGTGGACGAGGCGAAACCTCGCTGAAGAGAACCTCATCACCACATACGAAGAGCTCCACGCCGAAGATACCATAACCGCCCAAGGCGTCAGTAACCTTCTTTGCATACTCCTGCGCCAAGGCGAGAGCCTTCTCGCTCATTGGCTGTGGCTGCCAAGACTCGCGGTAGTCGCCATCCACCTGATGGTGACCGATAGGGTTGAGGAATGATGTGCCGCCAGAGTGACGAACAGTGAGCAGGGTAATCTCATAGTCGAACTTCACAAAGCCCTCGACGATAACCTCGCCACCGCCTGCGCGACCACCCTCCTGGGCGATCTTCCAAGAGTTGTCGGCATCCTCTGGTGAGCGCATAACGCTCTGACCGTGACCCGATGAACTCATAATAGGCTTCACAACGCAAGGTGTGCCGACCTTCTCGACGGCAGCGTCAAACTCCTCGCGTGTAGCGGCGAAGCAGTAAGGTGATGTTGGGATGCCCAACTCCTCGGCTGCCAACTGACGGATGCCCTTGCGGTTCATCGTGAGCAGCGTAGCATTTGCCGTAGGGATAACATTGTAGCCCTCCTTCTCCAGCGCAACCAATGTTGGGGTTGCAATAGCCTCCACCTCGGGGATGATGTAGTCGGGCTTCTCGGTCTCTATAATCTCACGGAGCTTGTCGCCATCGAGCATAGACAACACATACGAACGATGTGCCACCTGCATAGCGGGTGCGTTGGGGTACTTGTCCAAGGCAATCACCTCCACGCCGTAGCGCTGCAACTCAAGTGCAACCTCCTTACCCAACTCGCCCGAGCCACACAAGATAGCCTTCTTGCCCACTGGGGTCATTGGTGTTCCAATTTTTACCATAGTTTTATTGCTGTTTATTGTTTCACTTTTGCCTCGCAGTAGGCGCAACGATAACCATCGGCTGCCTCGTGGAAGAGCTTGTCGACATCCTCCATATTTGAGATGCACTGACGGTTGCTGCAACGCCAGTCGTTGCGTACCAACTCACCGCGCAGGCGTGGGGTAATCTTTGACTCTGGGCGCTCGGTAGACCACTTCAAGAGGTTGTAGATGAGTGCCATACGCACAAACTTACCATTCTCCACCTGGCGGAAATATGCTGCGCGTGGGTCATTGTCCACATCGCGGGTAATCTCGTTCACGCGTGGCAGTGGGTGCAGGATAATCATATCCTCCTTGGCTGACTTCAGACGCTCAGGGTTGAGGATGAAGCTATCCTTCAGGCGCTCAAACTCCTCCTCGTCCAAGAAGCGCTCCTTCTGCACGCGGGTCATATAGAGGATATCCAACTCTGGCATAACCTCCTCCATAGTAGTCACCTCGCGGGTAGGAACATTGTTCTTGTCGCACACCTCGCGGCGGATGTATGATGGCAGGCGCAACTCCTCGGGAGCAATCAGCACCACATTGATACCCTCATAACGCGACAAAGCCTTAATCAACGAGTGTACCGTACGGCCAAACTTGAGGTCACCGCAGAAACCGATTGTGAGGTTGTTCAGGCGACCCTTCTCGCGACGGATGGTCAGCAGGTCAGTGAGTGTCTGTGTAGGGTGGGCGTGGCTACCATCACCAGCGTTGATGATTGGCACCTCAGAGTAGTGTGATGCCACCAGTGGAGCACCCTCCTTAGAGTGGCGCATAGCGATGATGTCGGCGAAGCAGCCGATAACGCGCACGGTGTCGGCTACGGTCTCGCCTTTGCTCACCGATGACGATGAGGCGTCAGAGAAGCCCAATACATTACCACCCAACTCCATCATTGCTGATGTGAAACTGAGGCGTGTGCGGGTGCTGGGCTCATAGAACAGAGTCGCCAGCTTCTTGCCCTTCAACACCTCGCTGTACTTTTGGCGGTTGGCGATGATGTCGAGCGCAGTCTCCAATATTTGATCGACCTCGGCAACCGAGATGTCGGTCGTATCAATCAAGTGTCTCATTGTGAGAAGATTTACTTGTTAATCCAGCTCTCGTCAGATGGGTTGTTACGGAAGGCGATGATGCGTGAGCAGTCCTCCTGCTTGATGTAACCCTCCTCGGCAGCAACCTCCACCAAAGCGTCGAGGTCACAGAGCGAGTGGTTAATCACATTAGCCTCCTCCATACGAACCAAGCCCTTCTTCATACCGTAGGTGAAGATGCTCACAACGCCCAACACATCAGCGCCAGCCTCGCGCAATACATTTACCACCTCGATGCAAGAGCCACCGGTAGAGATCAAGTCCTCTACAACAACGACCTTCTGACCCTTCTCCAACTTACCCTCAATCTGGTTTGTGCGACCGTGGTCCTTGGCGCCGCTGCGAACATAACCCATAGGCTTGTCGAGGATAGTAGCCACGATAGCTGCGTGAGCGATACCCGCTGTGCTGGTACCCATCAACACCTCACACTCTGGGAAGTGAGCCTTAACGAGTTCTGACAAGCCCTTCTCGACATTGTCACGCACGCGTGGAGCGGTCAGGGTGAGGCGGTTGTCGCAATAGATAGGGCTCTTGATACCACTTGCCCAAGTGAATGGCTGCTC
>JAFYOF010000055.1 GCA_017560305.1 Alistipes sp. | reverse complement strand
TCGCAGCAGAAGTTGAGTAATCACATTAAACAGTAACAGTATGGAACTATCAATTAAAGACAGACTTTACCTGCCAACATTCTTGCCTGCAAAGGGCAATTTCAAAGATTTCAACCTCAAAAAGGAGATTCTTCGTAAGATCGCTATCAGTGAAGAGGAGCGCAAGGAGATTAACTTCCGTGAGAACCAGGAGGACAACCGACTTGAGTGGGATGTAGAGAAGGAGACGCCGCTGATTGTAGATTTCTCAAAGGATGAGATGGAGTATCTCCGCCGTGCGTGCGAGAAGATCTCAGACGAGGAGTTACCCGACGATATGTGGGCAACGGTAGAACGAGTATATGATAATTAGAATATCTTGGTTTTATAGCAATGGCGACCACTCTACCAGAGCAGTCGCCATTACTGTTTGGTATTTCGATTATAAGGCTTTTATCCAATTCGCTATATCATTCAACACCTCTTCTGATATCGTCTCTTCAATTGCTCCATAGTTAAGTGCGGTAGTTGGAGTGCAATGCTGGAAAAGGTGATTCAAATTATCATACTCTTTTATAACACTCTTCTTATTCTTTGGTAAATTTTCCTTGATAACGGGTAAGTTATCAGAGCTCAATACCTGTAAATCTAGTGTGCCATTTAGCGCCATAACCGGACATTTTATTTTTCTGATAGCTTCAGCAGGGTCATATTCCAAGAACCAAGTCAGCCAGTCACCTCCAAAGGTTATGCACTTTGCGAGGTTTGACTTAAAGTTATCCGGCAATGTCAATTGGTTTGTTTGACACAGTGTTTCAATGTACTCTGACTTGTCAGTAATCTCTTTACCACTTATTCTATCGGTATATACAAGCCTCAATGCAACAGCATAGTCGTCAATCCTCTTTTGGGGTACTCCTTGAAGTTGCATTCCGGCACCATTTTGACCAACAATTACATCTATACCAGTAGCAGCAGCACCAGCCAATGAGATAAGGAAATCTACACTCTTATTTGCGCCCATCATAAATGCGATAGTGCCACCTTCACTATGTCCCAAAACACCAATCTTGCCAAACTTTTTCAGGCTACGCAGATATGCTATTCCAGCTTCGGCATCTGCAAGGTTATTCTCTGTCGTAGTATTTTTTGTGGGACCTGTCGATTTACCCACACCTCTGTCATCATATCTAAGTGATGCCACTCCATTTTTGGCAAGAAAATCTGCTATAACCAGGAAAGGTTTGTGGTCAAAGAGTTCCTCATCACGATTCTGGTCACCACTTCCAGAAACCATCAAGACAACAGGAACCGTACCACTCTTGTACCCTTCATAATTTACAGGATATGTTAGTGTTCCCGATAGCTGGGCTACCTCCCCCTCGGTTTCATTTGTGAATGATACCTCCTCTGTTGTGTAAGCAAAAGGCTCTATGGGCGTTTGAGGTCTTAGAGGTTTATACTCACCTCTCTTAAGCGTTAGCGGGAGTTTCAGACCGCTTTGAGAGAAAGTTCCAATAAGTTCACCATTGATTAACTCTGCTTCATACGAAGCTCCGATAGCAGACACAGTAACCTTAATAGCCTCGTCGGTAAGGAGGTTTTTGTAGCACCCAATTCCCTTTACACCTTGGTCGGGACTGTCAAGAGTACAAACTACATAACCGTCTTGTTGTTCTATGTTAAGTCCAATATTTAATTCCCTAGAGCCGAAAGAGAGTTTACCAATCCAAGAACCTGCCAATGTAGTTGTATTATTGACCTCCTGTGCTTGTAGAACCATATTCCAACAACTTAGAGCAAAAAATGCGGATAGAATAAAATGCTTCATATCGTTATATTTTTTAGTTAATCGCCTACAAATTTACCCCCCCCCCACGAATTTTCCAAATTTTCGGATGAGAAAGTGAGATGTAGCGCAGTATTTATTTACACCACTTCGATAATGTATCAATATCTCTAACATCAACTATGCGTCTGAAATAGCCGCACTTCACGCAACTTATCATTGCTTTGGCGACCTCCTCGATAGTATTTGAGAAACCTGGTATCCAAGTGAAGAGCCAATGACACTTACCCCAGCCTTGAAGTCGTTTTTGACCTTTGTATGGTTTCATACCTGCAGGACGAAAACCATATGCAGCCTTAAATGGTAAGTCTCGCAGATCACGCTCTGTTTTAGCCTTTGTCTGTGACCAGAACTGTCGAGAGTTTTCATCAGTGCCGGCTCCGCTCATATAGATAAAGACAAACTCACGCTTCGGACCGATAGCCTTGGCAAAGTGCATCGTTATCTCGTATGAAAGGTGGTAGTAATCCTCTTTCGACATTCCGATATTACTCTTGCCAGCGCAGAAGAAGCAAGCGTCATATCCCTGCAACTTTGGATCATCCGCAGACAGCGTCATAAAATCCTCCACGATATACTCTTCGAGCTTTGGGTGCGAAATCTCACAAGGACGACGACTTACGCTCAGCACCTTCTCGACCTCTGGTCTATCAAGGCACGCCAGCAGTATTCCTTCGCCTACAAATCCCGTTGCTCCTGTAAGTATTATCTTCATCTCTGTTGTTAAAAAAATACTATCAATCGCTAAAATAACTTATTGATATCCATTGATAAAAATTCTTCCACGCCTATACCTCCGTCACCAACTATAAATGATGCCT
>JAFYOF010000054.1 GCA_017560305.1 Alistipes sp. | reverse complement strand
TCGCCGACTCCAGCATCTCGACCATAAAGGTAGATTCACCCTGCGAGATATTGTCCGACGCACCCACACGAGTGAAAATCTTATCCACGATACCGATATGCGCCTTCTCGGCTGGTACAAACGAGCCCATCTGCGCCATAAGGATGATGAGCGCAGTCTGGCGAAGCAATGCCGACTTACCCGACATATTAGGACCAGTAATCATCATTATCTGCTGGTCGCTGTCGTTGAGCAACACATCGTTAGGGATATACTCCTCACCCACCCCGAGCAAGCGCTCAATCACTGGGTGACGACCCGCGCGAATATCTATCACCTTGCCCTCGTCGAGCGTTGGTCTCACATAACGGCACTCGCACGCCATACGGGCAAACGACTGCAGACAGTCTATACGAGCCACAACAGCACCATCACGCAGGATTGTACGCAGGTGCTTGGCAATGTCGGCAACGATTTGAGCATAAATCTCCTGCTCAATCTGCAGGATGCGATCCTGTGCGCCGAGAATCTTCTCCTCGTACTCCTTCAACTCCTCGGTGATGTATCGCTCGGCAGATGTGAGGGTCTGCTTGCGAATCCAATTCTCGGGCACCTTATCCTTGTGGGTATTGCGTACCTCTATATAGTAACCGAAGACATTGTTGTAACTTATCTTGAGGGATGGGATACCCGTGAGTTCGCTCTCGCGCTGCTGAATCTGCTGCAACACATCCTTGCCGTGCAATGCGATGCGACGCAGGTCATCAAGCTCCGCCGAGACGCCATCGGCAATCACACCACCCTTCTGAATCTGATTGTTCGCCGGGTCGGGATAAATCTCCCTCGCAAGGCGGTCTCGCACAGATATTACAGGGTCAATCTCTGCGGCAATGTCGTGCAGGCAACTCTTATCGGTAGACTCCAGCAGAGCCTTCAGCATCTCTACGGCGGTCAATGAATTCTTCAACTGCACCAACTCACGAGGCAGGATTCTGCCCGCTGCAATGCGTGCCGAGAGTCGCTCAAGGTCACCAATCGACGCCACCTGCTCACGCAGCGTAGCGGCAAAATCGGCATCCGTAGCCAACACCTCCACTATATCCTGACGACGGCGTATGCGCTCCACATCAAGAAGAGGCATCGCCACCCAGCGCTTCAACAGACGACCACCCATCGAGGTCAGCGTGCGGTCAATCACATCGGCAAAACCAGTCTTCGCCTCGCCCGAAGATGACGAGAAGAGTTCAAGGTTGCGGATTGAGAACTTATCAATCCAGACATAATCGCTCTGGTCGATGCGTGAGATGGATGCGATGTGAGATATTTCGCGGTGCTCGGTGAATTCCAGATAGTAGAGAATAGCTCCGGCTGCAGCAATACCATCGGTCATACCCTCCACGCCGAAGCCCTTGAGCGACTGCGTGCCGAACTGCTTACAGAGTTTGTCGTAATTCAAATCGGATGAGAATATCCACTCGTCGAGGCGGTAGGTGTAGTGCTTGCCGCCGAATGTAGAGTCGAAACGATCCTCCATTCCGCGCTGATAGAGCACCTCTTTGGGTTGCAGGCTCGCGATGAGTTTATCCACATAGCGGTCATCGCCCTGCGCCATAAAGAATTCGCCCGTAGAGATATCCAAAAATGCTACACCCGTATGATTTTTTCCAAAGTAGACTGAAGCAAGGAAAGAGTTCTCCTTGTTGGGCAGAATGTTATCGCCCAAGACAACGCCAGGGGTAACCAACTCAATCACTCCTCGCTTCACCAGACCCTTCACCAACTTGGGGTCCTCCAACTGTTCGCAGATGGCTACACGCTCGCCCGCCCTCACCAGCTTGGGCAGATAGGCATCCACGGCGTGATGTGGAAATCCCGCCAGCTCGACACTCGACGCAGAGCCGTTGGCGCGCTTTGTGAGCGTGATACCCAAAATCGAACTCGCCTTGATTGCGTCCTCGCCAAAGGTCTCGTAAAAGTCACCCACTCGAAAGAGCAGGATTGCATCAGGATGCACAGCCTTGATTTGATAATACTGCTTCATCAAGGGTGTCTCCACATATTTTTTCTCTATTGCCATCGCTTCTGAATTAGATGACAAAGATAACTTTTTTTGATATATTATTCAAAGAATCGCTCATCAAAATTCACCAAATAGAGTTTGTCGGTCGCTCGCGTGAGGGCCGTATAGAGCCAGCGCAACATATCACGCGACATCGGCTCGTCGCCAAAGAGACACCTATCGACAAAAACCGCCTTCCACTGACCACCCTGCGCCTTGTGGCAAGTGACCGCATAGGCAAACTTTACCTGCATCGCGTTGAAGTGCGGATTTTCGCGTATCTCCTTGAAACGCTTGATTTTACTCTTGATGTCGAGGTAATCCTTCTCCACCTCAAAGAATAGTTGCTGACTCTGCTCACGCGTCAGCGAAGGCGACTCCGATGAGATGGTGTCAAGCAGGATTTTGCACTCCAACTCCATATCACCATAGTCGGCAAACTCCAGCACCGCCTCGGCAAAATTAAACCCATACAACTCCTCGAAACGGCGAATCTTTTTCAGGCGGGCAATGTCTCCGTTGGCGATAAAGCTCACGGGACAACCCTCTATGCGCTCGGTGTAGTGGTAGTTATTCTTCACCACCATCAACATATCCCCGCTTTCGATAGCCTCCTCAGCCGAAAGATTATAGCGACGAATACCTTCATTGTAGCGATTCGCACGGCGATTTGAGCGGGTGATAACGATGGTTTCGTCACGACCATATCGGCAATAACACTCATCCAGTTTCTCCATAATCTCACCACCACTAATCGACTCAATATCAGGGAAATTCATTTCAAACTGAGGTATCTCATAGATGCCATTCTCAAGCATACAACGCACCATCGTAGCATTGAACAGAATACCCGACTCGGCACTCTGGCGCACCACATCATCCATCGACGCATACTCCACATCACCATACTGACGCATCACATCCTCATCGAGCGCAGGGCTGAAATCTGCACCCACGGGAGGCAACTGCGCATTGTCACCAACCAAAATCAAACGACATCGCTCACCACTACGCACATACTTAATCAAATCCTCCAGCAACGAGCCGCTACCGAATATCTGCCCCTCACCTGTGGTATCCGACAACATTGAAGCCTCGTCGATGATAAACACCGCATCCTTCTCCTTATTAAAGTCCAGCGAAAACTTCGACTCATACGAGGCATTGGTTCGCTGGCGGTAGATTCGCTTGTGGATGGTGAGTGCCTTTTTACCCGAATAATGCGACAACACCTTCGCCGCGCGACCCGTCGGAGCGAGCAGTATGGACTTGATGGCAACATCATCCAGCACCTCCACCAGAGCCGAGATTAAAGTGGTCTTTCCCGTACCAGCATAGCCGTTTAAGACGAAAATTCGAGAATAATCGGGCGATGAGAGGTAATCCGACAACTTTTCTACAACTTTTTTCTGACTTTCTGTTGCTTCAAATGATATTTTTGCGTAAATTTGGCGTGCAATATGGGTGTTAAGCATTTTTATAGTGTTTTAACCTTTGATTTTGATACAAACTTAATAACAATTTAATAAAAATGAAAAAGGGAATACAAATTATTCTTGGATTGGTAATCGTAGCACTGATTTATGTTGTTGCTGACCTGATCCACACACCGCTGAAGTTCGAGCAGCAGTTGAAGGAGCGAAATGCTGAGGTAATCGTTAAGTTGAAGGACATCCGCTCTGCAGAGCGTGCTTTCAAGAGCAAGTATCAGTACTTTACTGGTGACTTCGATTCACTCATCAACTTCATCCTCACTGACTCATTGGAGATGGAGCGCAAGCTCGTTGACGAGGACGACTCTGTTGCTATGGCACAGTTGAAGAAGCAGAAGAAGCAGAACATCGAGAAGTACAACCTCGCTGTTATCGACACTATCTTCAACCCACGCAAGCTTACAAAGGAGCAGATTCAGAATTTGCGTTACATTCCTCACACTAACAACAAGGAGTTCATCCTCGAGGCTGGTGCTGTTGATAAGGGTAATGTTAAGGTTCCTGTAATCGAGTGCCGTGCACCTTACAAGACTTACCTCGACACTGTAGAGTTCCGTCAGAATGTAATCAACCTCATCGACGACAAGGTGAACAACTTTGGTCAGTATGCTGGTTTGAAGTTCGGCTCTATGGAGGGTAGCAACAACGAGGCAGGTAACTGGGAGGACTAATCAACGCCAAGATGGGTGTTGTCCCACAATTAAAGTCCGCCTCTGAAGAGGGGCGGACATTTTTATACCTTATATTTATATAAGAAGATAGCAAAAATGAGAATTATCAGTGGCAGATGTGGTGGCCGTATGATCAACCCACCCAAAAACCTTCGCGCTCGCCCCACTACCGACTTCGCAAAGGAGAACCTTTTCAATGTGCTGGGCAATATGATTGACTTCGAGGATATCGAGGTGCTCGACCTCTTTGCAGGCACGGGCTCTATCAGTTATGAGTTCGCATCGCGCGGCGCAGCATCGGTGACATCGGTTGAAATCAATGCCGTGCATTACAATTTCATCCGCCAAACAGCCCAGCAATTCGGCTTTTCAAACCTCCACCCTGTGAAGGCAAATGTATTTTTATACCTGAAAAGTTGCACCAAGAAGTATGATGTAATCTTCTCGGATGCGCCTTATGACCTCGAGGGTAGTGAAAAAGTGATTGATGCGGTGTGGGAAAATGATCTTTTGAAGGATGGTGGAATTTTCATCTTCGAGCACTCTAAATCGCTCAATGTCAGCCAATATCCCCACTACAAGCAGACTCGCAGTTATGGTAGTGTGCAATTTTCTATCTTTGAAAAGTAATTTTTTTCGATAAAAAAGTTGCAGTTTAATATTTTTGTACTATCTTTGCACTCGCAATCAGCAATGAGGTGCGTTAGTTCAGCTGGTTAGAATACGTGCCTGTCACGCACGGGGTCAGGGGTTCGAGTCCCCTACGCACCGCAAGAAGGCTCTAACGAAAGTTAGAGTCTTTTTTGTTTAATAACAATGTCATAAGGGGTGCCTTACTATCAGGCTGAGATTATACCCATTGTACCGGATACGGGTAATGCCGAGACCGGGAGAAGCGTAATCGACATTTACACCCCTTTTCTCTATTTTTAACTTAAAAAACTAAAAAGCGTGAAAAGGAAAATTTTTGTCTTCGCCGCAGCGATTCTCTCGCTGGGCGTA
>JAFYOF010000053.1 GCA_017560305.1 Alistipes sp. | reverse complement strand
CTTTACGGACTACAAGACTAATGAGATTTATTGGTCGCTCAACCGCATCAAGTTCTTGGGAACGAAGGTAGCTGCATATATCGTTACTGTGCGTTCAAGAGGCATATTTACGAGTATCGAGGACTTTATTGAGCGAGTCTTCCGCCATAAACTGCGCAGCAAAGACTTCAAACATTGGGATGAGGTAAATCCGATGGTCGAAACTGGTCGTGTGCCAGTTAATACTCGCCACCTGAAGAATATGATTCTTGCAGGATGCTTTGATAAGATTGAGAATGTACAGGCCGTAACAGAACGATACGCTATACTTAAACGAGCAGCACTAAAATTGGGCTTCAATCTGCGTGAGAGTGATGCTCCCGAAGAGTTGCGAGATAAACATTACTTCTGGTCGCAACAGCAGATTGCAGTGTCAGGCATAGGCTCGATTGACTACCGTCGTATCTTCTCCAACTCACCAGACAGAGTGAAAGTCAAGGGTAAGGCATCGTACATATCTCTTACTGATGTTATGCGAGATGAGAACGATGGTCGCAAGGCTGCCGTGTGTGCTACGGTGTCCGAGTATTCAGAGCATAGCTATACCGACAGAGAGACCGGGCAACGCAAGCGATTTGTGAAGTTGATACTATCGCAGAACAATCAGACTGCGGAGTGTACGCTTTGGGATGAGTTCTATCGAGCCCATAAGGAGGAACTACAACATATCAAGGGCAAGATAATCATCCTTACAGCAGTTATTCGTTACAGCGACTACACAGCTTCTAACGCCCTGCAATCATATCGTAACTCACTTCTATTCATTCAGTAATATGGCACCAAAGACAGAACCAAAAGTATATGTAGGCATCGGACTCGACTTCGAGACAGGTGGTCTTGATCCACAGACTTGTGCCTGCACACAGATAGCAGTACAAGCGGTACGACTCGACACCTGGCAGGTGACAGACCAGTATCAAGCGTACATACTACCTTACAACAAGCAAGCGGCAGGATTACCCACCAAAAAGATACTCCGCACTCGCAGTGAAATTGCCCGCGAGGATAATACACTTATGCTTTACGAAAAGAAGGCATTGGACTACTCGGCAATAACGATGGATATGCTCAAACAGCAAGGAGTGGATATTATCAAAGTGGCAAACGATATTATCGCCTTTGCCAAGCGTAATACCGCATCTGTTGGCAAACAATGTAAGCCCTTTCTTATCGGGCAGAATATTCAGTTTGATATCGGCTTTTTGCAGCAGATGATGAACTACACAGGGCTTATGGAAGAGTTTGAGAAGACCTTTGCGGGAACAAAGGACTACTACGGACACTTCCAACCTCACTATATCGACACGATTCTTATAGGTCGCTTGGCTTTTGCAGCCGATAAGGAGATAACATCGTACAAGTTGGAAATCGTAGCCTCGCAATTAGGCGTAGACCTCGATGATGCTCACGATGCAGCAGCCGATGTAACAGCAACACTCGATGTGCTTGGCGTCTACACCTCACGCCTAAGAAACAACGAGGGAGCGGCTATGTCAACTCAACAAAGAGATAAAACACGAAAACATTTTAAGATATGACACAGAATAACAGACTCCCGGAGGAAATTCCCGAGACCATAACATTCCGCACTGCTGACCGAATGATGTACGGTGCTTTGGGATACGATGGCAATGAACTGATGGCTGTGATTTCGGGCTACGACCTCGAAATCAAGTTTAATATGCGACTCATTAATTCGCTTGCCGATGCCGAGGCGTGTGCTAATGCTCTAGCCGATGTCTTCTACGAGGCACTGATGGATCAATTAATTCGAGAAAATAAACCATTTGCTAAACCTCCCGAAGCAAAAACACCTACTCTTAAATAAAAGAGAAATAGATATGTCGGAACAGAACAACAATATACAGAACAACACAGAGGAGACACAGTTGACTGAACTCGAAGAGAAGTTCTGCGACCTCTATGTGAATGGCGGCGTAGGGTTCGCTGGCCACTTGGGTAAGTGCTATACAGAGGTGTTTGGTGAGGGTGCGTCAAAGCGTCCTGGTGTATCGGCAAACTACCTGATACAAAAGCCTCACATATATGCGTACATCAAAACTCTTCTCTCGTCAGAACGCTTCGAGATGGAAACTATGGCAGTAAAGCTTCAAGTAACTGAAACCCTCAAAGCGGTGATGGATGAGACAGCTACAACGGATTATACAGACCGCTTTGGCGTGCCACTCTCACCGGCTCCGCTCCGCGCTGTTTCGGTCAATGCAGCAAAGGCTCTGATGGATATTTTCCCCATCAAGCATAAGGAGGAGAACAGACTGCGTATCGAGGGTGCTGACGGCAATGTGATATTCAATGTGATTGTCCCGACTAACCCTCAAAAAAATGAGTCAGGAGAAGGAGAATAAGCCCAAAGTAACCCGTAAGGATATCGCTTGGTGGATTTATCTAATAATTATGATTGCACTTGTGGTATATGGGTTTTGGAACAGCGAGGGAGCAGAAGCCTTGCTCCGGGCTATAAGAGAAGCATTTTCACTACTAATGGAATAGACTATGGAACAGCTAAAAGAATTTGTTTTGAAGCACTTTAAGGTCATCACAGTCGTACTCACTTTTGTGCTGACAATGTACATCCAGCATCTCAATAACACTCGTGAGATTGAGGAACTTATCAATAAATGCGAGTTGCTTGATGCAAAGATTGCAGACCAGTACGAACGCATTGATGCTATCAAACTTGACAAGGCGGTGTTTGAGGCTACAATAACTCAGTTTACATCGATTCAGAACGACCTACATGAGATTCGTGAAGACCTACGAGCTTTATTGGAACACAACGCCGTATGCGGTAAATAATTATGATTAAGAATGCCCATATTACAGTAATTACCTCCAGTGAACTGACTGCGATGAGGCTCGATGATCTAATCGGTTGTCGTGGCCTCGTCGTGGAGGTTCTATACGAAGATCGCCTCACTAATCGAGGCGCTTTGGTACTATTAGAGGAGCCTTATCTTGGCGATTATCTGTGGTTTATCCCTGAAAATTCAATAAGTTATGAGTAAGTTTTCACAAATACTTCTTGTTATCATCCTTCTACTTGGAGGAGTAGTTTTTATACAGTTCAAATACGCAGCAAAGCTATCTGACGAGCGTGATAGGTATAAGCAGAATAACACTGCTTTATTGTCCGACATCGAGCGAATCAAGGTGGATTCAACAACGATGGCTGTCGATGCAAAAGCCTTGCGTTTGACCATCGATGAGTACGAGCGATTTCGTGCCGCTGACGCCGAGAAAATCCGTCAGATGGGGGTAAAAATCAAAGACCTTCAGGCAGCCGCAAAACATCAGTTGGAGGTGGCTGCACCCATCAATGCAGTAATCCGCGATACTGTTTTTATTCGTGATACTGTGCCTGTGATTCAGCAGAAGGTCGAGATGGTTTCACCGCATA
Source organism: Alistipes sp. (assembly GCA_017560305.1). Next base: position 1,154 of record JAFYOF010000053.1, on the reverse strand, counting down.
TCCAACTTGATGCTGTTATTGATAACGACAGCCTAAAAGGTGATATCCGTTTGCCCGTTACCCTGCAACAGACCGTATGGGTTGAATACAAGCGCAAATGTCTCTTTTGGAAGAAGGTTAAGGCAATCCACCAGACCATATCGAGCGACAATCCTTATGTCGATATCAAATACTCCGAATACATACAAATAGACAAGAAATAACCGAAGCCTTCATTCACTGCGAATGGAGGCTTTTTTAGTTAATGATATAGATTAAATGAAAATATTATGGCAACAGTAAAAGTAAAATTACGCCCATCATCGGTAGAGGGCAAGGCAGGTGTTATCTACTATCAAATCACCCACAATCGTAAGACCCAACAAATTACAACAAGGCTCCGTGTATGCCCATCAGACTGGGATGCAGATGAAGAAAAGTTGGTTCAGGGGGCTCCAAATCGCTCGATGATTCAGAATCGCATTGATAGCGATGTGGCATTGCTGCGAAGAGTTATATTGGACCTTGATAGTTGTGGTGTGGACTACTCTGTAAGTGATATAATCAATCGCTACAAATCTCCACAGAGCCATATTCTTGTGCTCGATTATATGCGTTCGCAGGTTGAGCAATTGCGGGCGACAAACCGCCTCGGAACTGCCAAAAACTACGAGAAGACGATGTGCAGTTTTGGCGAGTTTTTGGGCGATATGCGCCTGCCACTATCAGCCCTGACCGAGCAAGTGATTACAGATTATAACTCATTCCTTATTCAGAGGGGTTTAGTGCGTAATTCTGTGTCGTTTTATATGCGAGTACTCCGAGCTATTTACAATAAGGCAGTAAGGCAAAAACTTATCGAGCAACAGCACCCATTCACCGAGGTCTATACAGGTATTGACCGCACCCGAAAGCGTGCTGTGTCTGAGTCAATTATAGCACAGCTGCACCGCTTGGAGTTGGAGGTGGGAACTCCGCTCGCCTTGTGTCGCGATATGTTTATTTTCAGCTATTGCACTCGCGGAATGGCGTTCGTGGATATTGCCTACTTAAAGAAGTTGAACTTACAAAATGGAATGATTTGTTATGCTCGCCGCAAAACTGGTCAACTGTTGAGTGTGCGTATTGAGCCGAGTATCCAGCGAATAATCGACCGCTATATCGACTCTGATTCG
>JAFYOF010000052.1 GCA_017560305.1 Alistipes sp. | reverse complement strand
GGACATCACGCCCGAAGGATTGAGCCTTATCCACGCTCAAAATCCTCGTGGGTTGTGCCTATGGTCGGACGAGTTATCAGCGTGGTTCAAGAACTTTAATCGCTACAACAATGGTTCTGAAGAGCAGTTTTGGTTATCGGTATTCAACGCCAAGCCCACAATCTCGGATCGCAAGAGTTCGCAAAGCTCAATCTTCATCAAGCGACCTTATATCTCAGTAGTTGGTACAATTCAGCAGAAGATACTCGGAGAGTTAGGTAAAGGCGAGAGAGCAAGCAATGGATTTATCGACCGCATACTCTTCGTAATGCCCGAAGCTGTTGAGAAGAGCCGTTGGAACGATAGAGAGACTCCCGAAGAACTTGAACACGAATGGCTGCAAATCATCGGCAGACTCATAGACCAAGAGTGTGAGTTTGATGAGAATAATGAACTGCAAGCCAACATCCTCCCCTTTCGTGAGGCGGCAAAGCGAGAACTCTATGCGTGGCAGCACGACAATGCCCGAAGATGTGATTTGGAGAGCAACGAAGCATTGCTTGGTATCTACTGCAAATTGGAGATATACATCATTCGCTTTTGTCTGATAATCCAACTTGCACGATGGACTTGCGGAGAGTGCGACAAGGAGGCTATCGACATCGAGAGCGTGCGTAGGGCCATTGAGCTGACGGAGTATTTCCGCACAACAGCCGTAAGAGTACAGACATCGATAGGCAACGAACAACTCAATGAGCTTCACCGAACTATATACCACTACCTTCCGCAAAGGTTTACCACAGCAGAAGGAATCGCATTGGCCGAGAGTTACGGGATGAAAGAGCACGCATTCAAGATGATGTTGAAACGCAATCTTGGAACACTATTCAAGAAAATCAATCACGGAGAGTACAGTAAATAACTTGTTACTATCCACATTTTGCAACCTACGGTTTTGTGAAGTTGCGAAAATGTGGATAGTAACAACAAAACAGAAAATCTATGGCATACAGATTCATATTAGAACCATACAAGGGTGTCAGCACGCGGCACATATGCCCCAACTGCCACCGCAAAAGTTGTTTCGCACGATACATAGACACCGACAAGCAGATACGCTTCCCCGACTATGTAGGACGCTGCAACCACGAACAGAAATGTGGCTACAACTACACACCGAGGATGTACTTCGAGGAGAATCCCGATGTAAAGGAGCGACTGAATGATGAGTATCGCCCAGTGTCAAACCCCATCAAAGTTGAGCCACCACCGCCATCATTCATAGAGCCGAAGATGATGCAGTTCTCGATGAATCACTATGAGAAGAACAATCTTTATCAATTTCTCAAAACCAATATCGGGAGATCATCGGCGAGCGAATTGATGCAACGTTACAATGTCGGCTCATCGAAGCATTGGACAGGTGCAACGGTCTTTTGGCAAGTCGATATTTCGGGCAGAATACGCACAGGAAAAGTAATGCTCTACAACCCCGAAAATGGGCGAAGAATCAAGGAGCCACACAACTATATTACGTGGGTTCATTCGCTCTTGAAAAAGGAGAAATTTCACTTGCGGCAATGCTTGTTCGGAGAACATCTTTTACCCTCCGACAGCCACCGAACAGTGGCACTCGTAGAGAGCGAAAAGAGTGCTTTGATAGCCTCACATTTTCTACCGCAATACCTATGGTTAGCAACGGGCGGAAAGAACGGAGCGTTCAATCGGGAGGCTATGAGCGTGCTTAGAAATCGTCAGGTTTTACTCTTTCCCGACCTCGGAGCAACCGACTATTGGAGGGGTAAAATGGAGATGATGCAGCGACTCGGAATAGAGGTTTCTCTCTTCGATTTTATGGAGAATAACGCCACCGATGAGGAGCGAAATGCAGGATACGACATTGCGGATTACCTCTTAAAAGCTGAGACAAAAGAGTCTGTTTTAAGTCGAATGATTGCTAAAAATCCGCACCTCGAAACGCTTATTTCAACCCTCGATTTAGAGGTTATAAGCATTGAGAAACACTCTTGAAATTCAACAGAAAAGAGGGAATTTCAGACTTTAACTTAAAAGGATGAAATCTATCTATTTTCAGTTAAGCAAGTTTATGTCGGCGTATTACATTTTACCGACAACTTGCTCATCTGAAAGGCAGATGAGATGCTCCCGATGGTCACAAAATTAACTCAAAAACCAAGTACAAAATGGAAAAGAAAAATACAGTCACAATCCGACTTTCGGATGAACAATATGGATGGCTGCGAGCACTGAGCAGACGAAGTAAACGGAGTCAAAGTGAAGTAGTGCGATCACTTATTGAACAAGGTACAGTGCGTGAGCGAATCACTCGCGATCATCTCGACATCATAAGAAAATTGATAGGTGAAAGTACCAACCTGAATCAGCTGGCAAAGCAAGCGAACAAGCAAGGATTTTTCCGAGTGCGTGACGAATGCCAAGCCACAGCATTGAAGATTTCACAACTGATAAAACGGATAAAAGATGATAGGTAAAGTTACAAAAGGTACATCGTTCAGTGGGTGCGTGAACTATGTGTTGAAAGAAGAAAAATCGCGCCTATTGGAAGCGGTCGGAGTCGATGGTTCACCCTCGGAAATGGCAGAGCAATTTGAGTTGCAAACACTACTCAGCGAGAAGGTCAAAAACACCGTTGGCCACATATCGCTGAACTTCTCGGCAGAGGATGCAGCAAGGCTCGCAACCGATGATAAACTGATGCTCAAAATTGCTCACGATTATATGAAGTTGATGGGTATCAAGAACACTCAATTTATCATTGCCCGACACATCGACCGCGACCATCCACATTGTCACATCGTCTATAACAGAGTGGATAATGATGGGCGAACGATAAGCGACAAGAACGACCGCTTCCGAAACGAGAAGGTATGCAAGATGCTGACGGCTCGCTACCAACTGCACTTCTCCGAGGGTAAGGAGAATATCAAGTTCCACCGACTTCGCAAATTCGACAAGGTGAAACACTTTATATATCTCGCCTTGCGGCAAGAAGTCCCCAACGCCACAAGTTGGAGCGAACTGAGACGAGCATTGCGTAGGTATAAGATTGACACCGAGTTTAAGTTGAATCGCAGAACGGGCGATGCTGAGGGTGTGAAGTTCAAATGCGAGGGCTTTACATTCAGCGGCTCCAAGATTGACCGTGAATTTAGCTTTGTCAATATCGCAAGCCGACTAGAAGAGAACGCCTTTGATGCAGGTATCTGGACAAGACGCAGCAGCACTCCTACCCAGCAACGCGAGGAGCCTCGCCAAGAGGTAGTTCGCCAAGAGCCACACGAAGAGAGTAGCCTCGGTGCGAGTTTGCTCGACCTAACCAACGCCCCTGCCACAGATCCCGAAGAGGAGATGTTGGCAAAGCAATATGTGAAAAAGAAAAAGAAGCCACAGCGCAAGCGTGGATTCAGATTGTGATAAATTATTGTTAAACTATTAAAATTTTATTGTTATGAACGACTACAAAGCTAATTACAATGATCTGATTAGTGACTTCAATCTCTACCTATGCGAGAGATATGGTTACAGAAATGCGTGCAGTGTTATGTGGAACGAAAATGGCATCTGCATCAGTATTCACAGGGGAAGTTTGGATATCTATCTCCGATTCTGGGAGTACAGCGAAGGCGTAGGCAACTACCCCGACTGGAGTATCATCATCGCCCGTTGCGAGTTTCACGATGAACTGAGAGAGAACCGTTTCGAGCTTCTCAAAGACCTTGTGCGATTCTTCAAGGAGTATATGCCCCGCTATGGGTATAAACACCTCTGCACCGAGGATGACGACTACAAGTATTACCAGACGCTCAACCTCCCCTGCATCAAACGCGGCTTTATGGGCTACCACTGCAACTACGGAGCTCCGCTGAAAGATGTTGATGTGTAGATGATTGCTACTTAAATGAACAGGAGGGTTTATTGCCCTCCTGTACCATTTATTTCAACGATGTAATACGAACTTATAATGAGGATATTTCTTACCGATATTTAAAGCACAACATTCTTTGAATTTTTTACCCGATCCACAAACACATAAATCGTTTCTCCTTATATTACCATAGTGATTCTTTGTAATTGTGTACTGATATACTTTTAAGTCCCAATCATCATAAGAGTTATCTAGCTTCTCAAATAAGGTATCTATCACATGGTAATCATAATGGTCATCTTGTGTCTTACCATTTTTGTCAGACAAAAACAATACGGCATATTTATGCTCTGGATTAGGAACTACAGAAATCCCAAGAAGTTTCCCCTTAGTAACTATTCTGTGGCACATTTCCCCATTATATACCTCTCCAATAATGTGTCCACATGATTTTCTTATTGATACAACTTGATTACAAATACTACATTTTTCTTCTTGGATAAGCATTTCTGAACTAGCAAACAATCTATATGGAAAAATTACTTGCAAATTCTTTACTGTTTTTTCAATTTGATGTAAGCAGAAACTATTCTGGTCGTATTGATAATGATTTTTTAGAAAGCCCAACTGTATTTCAATTTCTTCTAACTTACACCAACCTTTATAATGTTCTTTATTTTTTAAAAGATCAAATGCTTCTACATACAGATAGTGGATTTTAACGATTGTTTGATAAATCCATATTTGTTTTGCTGCATCTTGTAAATCTTGTCTGACATATTCTGCCTTTATCAGTTGCAATTCATCGATAAAATTGCATAATGGGAAACTTTGTTCAGGAAGTGTGTTAAGTTTATCAATGATTTCTTCATTCTTCATACTCCTTCAAAGCTTTCAAAACAGTTTCAATCTCCGTTGCTGGCCCCTCATACTCAATTGTCTTTGATGTTCCATCTATAGAGTCTACTGTAACCGAGAAATCAATATGAGTTGGTTCTAAGTACTGTTTCTCCGTTAATGTTCCTATATGGTTTATGGTAGTCGTGTTAGAAGAGTTATCTATAACTTGTATCAGAGGTTTTGATTCATCTGATTTTATATATTTATCATATATGTATGATGATATAATGCTTACAAAAACAGGTATAGCGACAGACTTGATTACAAACTTGCCAATTCTTCTATAATGATTATTAAATTCAAAGGTTTGATAATCACTATCAGAAATACAAATATCAATGCTTATCTCCTGAGGCAAGCGCTTTTGGAAATACTGCAATAAATAATCTGTACCAGTCGGAAAAACAGGGCCGATTGAATCTCTTAAATTTTCAAACGGCACTATCAATATTGATGCATTTGACAATTCATTTTTTAATTCAATATCAATATAACTCTTTTCTAGCCATGTCCTAAAATTTTCTGTGGCATCTGTAATCTTAAGTTCCATATGTGTTATATGCCTTATACTTAATATTTTTTCTTTCTCAAGCTACAATCTAATCAATCGGTTAAAGTGATCATAGGCCAGGCTCATTACCATCAAATAGTGATTTCAATTGACGGTCGAAGTCGCTCATAATTTCTCTATCTTGTATCACTCTGAACTTCTCATACTCCGTCAAAGCCTTTTCTTCAGCCTGTTCGTGTGTGATACGCCCAGCATAGGGAAGCAAAGCTCTGTTGTTTAGTTCCATATACCTACCAAGAAAATCCCTCCAATCGGTCATTGTCATCAAAATATGGTCTTGTGCACGTTGCTCAGCAATGTCAATGAAGGCACTGCTCAATCTATTTAATGCATCAACTTCTTTTTCGCTCAAGTAGTTCTTTGCCACTGTAACGTCTGACTTTATAACTCGTCCATCAGGAGCATTCTTCCAAGTGGTAAGTCCCATATGAGGGCGTTCTGCATCAGCACGGTCATAGATGATTTCCGCAGCTGTCTGTTTCATTACGGCATAGTGCATCATATTCTGCACCGTCTTGAAGAATAGTTTGGTAGTTTCGCTATCCTTGTCGTAGTCTGCGCTACATTCGCTGTAAATATCCGTAATTTTCTGATAGTAACGACGCTCCGAAAGGCGAATCTCACGAATGCGGTCAAGCAAATCATCGAAGTAATCTGCACCAAAGACATTCTTCCCCTTCAGTCGTTCATCATCTAGTACAAAACCCTTGGTTAAGTATTCTTTCAAAATCTGAGTTGACCAAATGCGAAACTGCGTTGCCTCATAGCTGTTCACTCGATAGCCGACAGCAATTACCACATCTAGGTTATACAT
>JAFYOF010000051.1 GCA_017560305.1 Alistipes sp. | reverse complement strand
CAACTTATCCACAACAATAATTATTTCGGGGTTGTTGCTGTTTTTGAAGCGACTGATAATATTTTGCTCATATTTTTTTGCAGTGCCGTGTTCGTCCATCATCTGTTTCCAAAAAGCCAACTCTGTATTAGAGGTATCGCCAAATGCAACATCCTCTCCCTCGCGAGTATCAGGCGAGGTGATAAGCACCTCCGACGAAACGATTCCAATATCATCGAGAAACTTCTTGTACATTATGGCTATTCTCTTTCTTGGAGCCACAAGCTGTGCCTTAAATTTCGAGCCTTGCCAATTCTTGCGGAAATGCTGCGATATATCCCACGCTATGGCATAAACACGCTGCTCGGCCTGATTTACTTGGTCGGCACGACTGAATTTCTTTTTCATATCGACTCGTTGCGCATCGGTCATCCACTCGCATATACGGTCGAAATATCTATCAATCGAGTCTGCGCGTACTTCCTGAGGCACCATACGACCTTCGTAAAGCAACGGCACGACTGCACCATCCTTTACAGCCTGATCTACGGTGTAAATAGGCTGAATAATACCGCCGAATTTCGCAGCGGTACTTTTCTCCTTTTTCATCAAAGGTGTACCTGTCATCGCAATAAAGCAGGCATTAGGTAATGCCTTCTCCATCTTAATACCCATTTCACCATATTGACTACGATGCCCCTCGTCAATCAGTACAAATATATTGGGGTCGGTTAGAGGTGTTCTCAACCCCTTTACCGCAGCCTCAAACTTATTGATGATAGTTGTAATTACCGTTGCGCTCGCCCCTTCCAATAATTTCACGAGGTTGCTACCCGTTGTAGCATTCTCAACACTCACCTGACATTTGCGGAATGTCGTAGTAATCTGTCTATCAAGATCGGTGCGGTCTGTTACAAGAATAATTCTCGGATTGCGAATTGACTTATCAAGCAGAATTGCTTGCGCCAACAATACCATAGTCAGCGACTTGCCCGAACCCTGCGTATGCCAAATCACGCCACCTCTTCGCTTACCGCCTTCGATGTTACGCACTCGCTCCATCACCTTCTCAACGGCAAAAAACTGCTGGTAGCGTGCTACCTTCTTTATCCCATCATCGTAGAGCGTAAAGCCATACATCAACTTCAACAGTCTCTCTGGGCGACAAAGATTGTAGATATATGCATCCTGCACCGATGGTGTCAACGGAGCATCGTATCTCTTCTCTATATCTGTACGCACATAACTATATCGCTCGCTGAACATCTTGGGGTTGATCCGCTTCTCATTTACCTTCTCGGCCAACTTGTAGCGATGCAACTCCTCGGCTGTTTTGTCTGCAAACTGCTCGGTCCACTTGCTCCAAAACTTCTCGGGCGTGGCGGTGGTTGCATAACTTACCTCATTGACATTAGTCGCCAATAGTAGGGCAGAGTAGACATACAACGAGCGTATTCCGTCCTCCTTCTGGTTGCGCAAATGCTGCGAAATAGCCTGCTTGAGCGAATCTTTTATATCGGGTCGCTTGCACTCAATCACGCACAACGGAATACCATTCACGAACAATACAATGTCGGGGCGATATGTGTCGCTCATTCCCGTGCGACTCACCGCAAACTCCTCTGTCACGTGAAACGCATTGTTCTCGATATGCTTCCAGTCGATATACTGCATCACATAACTCTTCTTGTCGCCATCAACAATCTGCTCAAGTGTCTTGCCCGCAGTTAAAAGGTCATACGCCACCTGCGAAGCGGTCATATAACCCTCCGCCATCGGTAAGTTGCGTAACGCCTCAATCCCCGCAGTTATGTTCTGCTCCGAGAATACGGTTGTGCGCTGCGAACTCACCTGCACAGTGTTGATTTTTGCCAACTGCTCGCGCAAAATCGGTTCTAACAACACATTGCTGGTGTTTCCGCCTCGCAACTCCATTGCCTCGGCAGGTGTCAGATAGGTGTAACCGACCTTCTCCAACATCATCAATGCCGGAATCTGACTAATATGGTCTTCTTTGAAGGAGAGTGTCATATTCAAAATATACCACAAACTTATTTTTTATCTTTTGGAGGACAAGGATCGCCACCGTAACTATTCGGATTTTGAATTGTACCGTCTTTTTTATGAGGGATTAATTCTGCGCCATCATTACGGGCCCTATTACGAGCCCAGGTCATTGCATCTTGTTTCGTTTCAAAATGCTTTGATGAGCGTTCTGCATTATTTCTTTTTGCATCCCAACCTCCTCTATTGGAATTGGGTACTACATGAATTTCTTTTCTATTTCCCATAACTATTCTCTTGTTTTACTTGAAATTTTATAACAATATACCCAAACAGAGTCTTCAAATCCACCACCAGTATCTCCTTGCATTCCTCTATTAAGGAAGTGCTCTTCTACTTTTTGAGCTGTATTTTTATTTATGGCTTCTTTAATTATCCACCAAGCTGCCCCTTGCTCTTTGGGGACATTGTGTTCGCCAAATAAACGTCTTTCTATATCATTTGTAATACCGATATAAAATTTGCTAAAATTATTACCATCTACATCTTTTTTGAGATGTTCATAGATTGCATCTGCAATCTGCTGTGCTGTTAATGCCATATTATTAAAGTTTTAAAGTTTCTTGAATTTTTACTCGTGTTATGCCGGTTAGGAGTTGTTGCATAAGGCCGCGCTTTTGGTGGCGGAGGGCGTCTAACTTTTTGTGGTGAGTGGCAATCTCGTTATCGGCTGCCGTTAGCACCTCGGCAATCGCTTTTTGTTCGGGTAGAGAGGGTAAATGTATCTCCATATTCCTAAAACCATTTTGCGAAATAACATACCTTTGGCCACTACCATCGCAAATTCGCTCCGCTTGCTTGTAGAATTCATCTGTTTTAAACGCATAGGCTCTATAACGCAAGTCCATATCAATGTGTGGGCGCAATCGTACTATATGGTAACTATACACAGCCTCTGGCATATCTTCCATTGCCACAGCTGACAATGCTATATCCGTAGGCGTTTCAGATGATGGCGTAAAAAATATATCACCCTTTTGTATGGAGCATTGAGCTACTTTGACAGGTTTTGCGGTTACCCAATGTTCAAGTTCATTATCATATAAAAAATCACGATAAAAAATCACGATAAAAAACATCTACAAAATTTAGCAATCGTACGGGAACCTCACCATCATTTATTTTCTTATCAACCCCCGCAGATGTAATTGTTCCTATTTCGCCGAGTTTGACTTTTTGCCAAGGGGTGGTGAAGCCGGGGAGGTGGATGCGGCCGGTGAGGAGGCGTTGCATAAGTCCACGCTTACGCAACTCCAACTTTTCGATGAGTTGGATCTGCTTCTCAATAGCCTCGTCCCACACACCCAATATCTCCGCAATCTTCCTCTGCTCCGCAAGAGGCGGAACAGCAAGTTTTAATTTGGCTACATCAGAAGAATTGACGGCAGGATAATTAGAACCAACTACAAGTGAATAGAATTGTTTGCTAACTATTTGAGAAAAGAAACAAGACAATAAATATTGCGAATCACATTCCGTAGGAGTAAGTACCGCAAACCCCGTCGATGCTATAAGGTCTTTTTTATCCTCTTTCGCCAGAAAGAAACCTCGCAAATTAGGTCTCACTGTCGAAATTACAACATCTCCCTTTGAGACAATGCGTCTTGCTCGTGAAGGAGCAGTTTGGAAAATTTGATGAGACGTTGAAATGTCGAACGAATCACTATCAACATCGGATAGTGATATGTACTCAAACTCATAATCAGGAGATGTTTTAGCGGACAACGATTTTGCATCTACTTTGCAGATTTCTTGAATCCTTTTCACTTCCCACTCCTGCGGAATTACTCCCACCGCCGAATCCTTATAGCCCACGGGTATGTTATTTTTGGTTGTCATCGTTCGAAATAATTTTTAATGCATCTCCAACGGTATGTGCAATATCCAAAGCATCATCAACAGCCGCCTGGTCTTCGGGTTCGCTTGTCGCTTTAATGATATTACCGATTAAATCCACTAACTTATTGTAATCTTCTATATTACCCATACTCTTCTCATTAAATAGTTAGAACTTGTTCAAACTCATTATTGTTGCCAAACTCATCGTCCCAAATATACTTTAATTTTATTGTAGATGGACAGCCTACCACCAAATGGATTGTTACCTCTGTATAATCTTGTGGGTTCATTAATTCATAAGGAAATAGTTCATCTGCTCGATGAATAAGCCCATTTACATCCAGTCCTTCAACCCTAATATTACGAGCGGTAGCACGCCCACTATTGTATACTTTAAGAGTCCTTCCACTTTTAAGTCCCTTTACAATATTTCCTCTAATAGCAGCCTTTTTGCTATCTAAATCTTCCTTCTCAATTTGCTTAAGTTGGTACTCATTTATCCTGCGTTCTTGCTCCTTTAATTTTTTGTCATGCATAAAATAAGTGAATATGCTGGCGATAAGTGCCAACACTGATATTATCAAACTATACAACTCCATAATTACTTAAATTTAATATACTTATTCCCTTTGAAAGCGTCCTTTAGCATTCTGTTTAACTCCTTTTGTAAATCATTCTCGACTTCTTCGGCTACAATTTCTTTTACTTCATCAATTTGATCTTGATTGCAGGATACAAGTTCATCGTATCCTCCAAAGTATTCCTTACCGCAATTTGTACACTTGATATATGATTTATCTTCATTGCAATCGAAGTGGTCCTCACTACCACAAACAACACAACGAAGTTGAATGCTGTATGAATAATTATCTTTCATAGTCGTATTGTTTTTACATTCTCCTCATTTTTAAGTATGCTTGAATAATATCACTTTGGCGTTTTTGATATTCAAGCCACTCTTTATATAATTTTTCAAACAGATCAGCGTGTTCCTTAGCATCAATTGCCCGACACAGAAGGTCTGCAATCTCTGGAGAATATGTACGCCTAATAAAATTTTTCAGAACTTCATTCCCAATCTTGTTCTGAATTATATTCCAAATTTCATTTTGTATCATAACTACTTATCTTCTTTACCTTTTAACATTTTTCTTTGTTTAGCCTCAACGCTTTTTATACTTTCAGCAACAGGCAAATCCTCTGGCATTGTACCTCCGAGTTCCTTGATTGTCTGACGAACTTTCTTACCAACGTCATAATGGGTTTTGTTCGCCTTCATCTTACCTTTTATATTTTCCCTACGTAATTTTTCCTCGGTTTGTGTTGCACGGAAAAGGTTTGCTGCCAGCTCTGTACTTCCCATATGGTCGAGAATCTTTTGACTTTTCTTCAGTCCTTTACGAGCGTGAATATCCTGCGCTCCAAGTCCGCCATAAAGACCTTGATAGCCATAGTTCTGAAATATGGCATAATCACGAGGTTCAATTACTCCAGCATTTTTTGCAGCATCAGCCAATTGCGAGTTGTGTTTGGCCATCTCTTCTCGGAGGAATAATCGTTTCTCTTCTTCGGTAGATAAGCGATTATATTCTTCCATTTGCTGAACCTCGGCAATACGAGTTTGAATAGCAAAATATGTTTGAGCCTGAGCAACAATGGTTTTGCTTGGGTCCGCATTCTGAACAGTCAAATAGCAAGCGTAGCGAGTGAGTTTAACGGCATCCATTTCACGCTCGGCTCCAGAGCCAATTGCTACCATTTCGAGGATATCCTCGAAATGGTTATGAATTTCTTGACCGCTATTTGCGCAAGCTACTTTTGCTTTCTCTATGACTGGTAAGAAATGGCGGTGCTCAGTATATTCAAGAACTTTCCATAAATCTCTTGATGACCAATATTCAACGCCATTTTCGTCTATTTTCTTGATACTTTCAAATGTGGCAGTTGCCTTTTTCGTTAATCTCGTTCCCATAATTTCCTTTTTACATTCCCAACTCCTTCAAATACTCTTTCATCTTGGTTTGCACCTCGGTAAGTTCGGCTTCGAGGACGTCAATCTCCTGCTGAACAGCAACAATATCAATCTCTGCCTCCTCCTCGTAGGTATCGACATAGCGAGGGATGTTGAGGTTATAATCATTTTCCTCAATCTCCTTGCGGGTGGCTATATAGGCGTATTTCTCCTCAACTACACCGAGCGGCAACTCACCATCGGCAAAGGAGCGATAGGTCGAAACGATATGCTCAATGTCGGCATCACGCAGGCGGTTTTGGTTTTTGCCATTCTCTAACTCGCGGCTGGCATCGATAAAGAGTACATCGTCGCCCTTTTTCGCCTTATTGAAGATGGCGATAGCGGCAGGAATACCAGTGCCATAGAAGAGGTTCGCAGGTAGGCCTATAACGGCTTCGAGAAGATTCTCCTCGACGGTCTGCTGGCGAATTTTGCCCTCGCTCGCACCACGGAACAACACGCCGTGAGGGATAACCACACCCACCTTACCGTGCTCGTTTGCCACCTCCAGCATATGGCTGATAAATGCCCAATCACCCTTGCTCTTGGGTGGAATACCACGCCAAAAGCGGTTATATTGGTCGTTTGGAGCTTCGTCTGCGCCCCATTTTTCCAAAGAGAACGGAGGGTTAGCAACAACGGTGTCGAACTTCATCAGCGCATCGCCATCCTTGAGTTTGGGATTACGCAGAGTGTCGCCCCAGCGGATAACAGCACTATCAAAGCCGTGCAGCAGCATATTCATCATAGCCAACGCCCAAGTGCTGCCATTGAGTTCCTGACCATAGAGCGAGAAGTTGTCAGAGCCAACCTCACGACCCGCCTTAATAAGCAGTGAGCCCGAGCCACAAGTGGGGTCGCAGATGCGTGAGCCTGGTTTGCTCTTTGTCAATTTGGCGAGGAGCGTTGAAACCTCCTTTGGTGTGAAGAACTCGCCAGCCTTTTTGCCAGCGTCACTGGCAAAGTGCTCGATAAGGAACATATAGGCATCGCCGATGACATCGTTGTTGTCGAGGTGCGACTCGTCAAACTGCAACTTCTCGTCAGCAAAGTCCTCCAAGAGTGTTTTGAGGCGCACATTGCGGTCCTTCACCTCGCCGAGGTTGCTGCTGTTAAAACTGATGTTGCGGAAGATGCCACTACCGTCCTCGCTATTGAGTTTCTCACGATTGGCATTTTCCAAATCGACAAGGGCAATATCTATCAGCTCGCCAATATTTACCGCATAGCGATTGTCGTAGAGGTAGTAGAACGAACTTGTTTCGGGGACTTGAAAACGCTCGCGGCGCATAGCACGCATAGCACGCTCCTCATCGCCTTCGTAGCGATCTAAATATTCTGTGTATTTCGACTTGTTTACATCGCTGACATACTTCAAGAAGAGCATTGTCAGGATGTAGTCTTTGTATTGGCTCGGATCAACTACACCACGAAAGGTGTCGCAGGCTTTCCATACAACTTTGTTGATTTCGTCTTGGGTAATCTTTGTGCTCATTATTATATATTTTTTATCATTTTATATTCTAAAATCTGTTTGCGTCTTTCAGCGATAGCTGCATATAATTGTTGCTCGCGTTTTTGAAGTTTCGAAAGTTCAATATACCTTCTTTGCCTCTCTACCGAAGGGACTGGTATTTCCAAATCTCCAAGTGTTGCCTTCGAAATAGACATTATGGATGTCCCGCGAGCCTGGACTGCCAAAGCGTTTTGTGTAGTCGGGAGATTGAGATACCACGCCACGAATTCAGGCAATATGGCAGATTTGTCGTGCAGGCGTATCACCAAAAATGATGGAGAAGCCACACACTTTTGCTCAATCCCTGGAACAATCACACACATATTATTAT
>JAFYOF010000050.1 GCA_017560305.1 Alistipes sp. | reverse complement strand
CGATAGACGAAACAAAGAGTTCTTTTAGGTGGTTATAGCAGTGAGGTTCCACCTCTTCCCATTCCGAACAGAGAAGTTAAGCTCACTCACGCCGATGGTACTGCCTATTTAGGTGGGAGAGTAGGTAGCCGCCTCTTCAAGAGGAGAATGATGAAAGTCGTTCTCCTCTTTCTTTTTTATATGAGTTTCTAGCACGCTTTACTTTCGTGGCACTTGGGCTGTACGCGCAGTACTATCCAAATCGCCTTTCTTCATTACGGCACACCATAAATTCACTGCAAATAAAAAAAAATGAGAGATCGAAGTTTGGTCTTCTTTTGAAGGGCGGGGCTTTTGACTTTGTCGCGAGAGGGTCTATACCTTATATATATTATTATCCTCGGCTGGTTATGCGGATGAAATTCGTGGGGAGGATGATAAATTACAGTTATATTTACCAACATTAGAAAATATTTGCTATCTTTGTATAGGTTGTCGGATAGGCAATCTTTTATTGGTGGCATTTAGGCTATTGTTTTGCGAAGTAAAACGACCAAAATTTAACAAGCAAACGAACAATAGGCACATTAAATGCTCACGCCGTTTGGCGTGGGTGTGTCTATGTTTGTATGGGTACTTGGTCGTCCCTTCTTCGCGATAGACTGCACCCGCGTTTCTCTTTTTTATAAGTTAAACGATTGTCATCACGCAGAATAGGAATTATGTTTAACTCTTAAAAATTACAATTATGAAGAAACTATTTATTTTGTTGGCTGCAGTATGTGTTGCGTCGTCGGCGATGGCGCAGTCACCCGTGAAGTATCAGGGTGAGGTTGATTTGGGTTGCTCGCTTGGTGTGGGGTTGCTCTCGTCGGGTCGTGTGAATGTTCACACCATTCAGGGAATCAAGGTCGGCGACTATTTCTCTACGGGTGTGGGTTTTGGTGCTGATTATTATATCTCGGGTCAGGATATGACTATTCCTCTCTTTTTCAATTTCAAGGGTTACATCCCAACAAAGTCGAAGGTGACACCTTATGCGTCGCTCGACCTCGGTACTGGCATCGGCGTTGCGGGTGTTTTCAAGAAGGAGACTGGTTTGATGATGACACCTGCGGTGGGTGTGAAGATTGGAATGTTCAAGGTGCAGGCGGGTTACAACCTCCAGCAGCTCACTGAGTCGGCTGTGAGCCTTAATTTCCACGCTTTGCAGATTAAGGCGGGAGTGGTATTCTAACTCCGCTCCACATATATATACGACAAACGGCTGCCCCTTGGGACAGCCGTTTTCTTTGAACCGCAGTAGTAACGCGTACTACTTTGAAATGCGACGCTCCTTGATACGAGCCTTCTTACCTGTGAGGTCACGCAAGTAGTAGATACGAGCGCGGCGTACAACACCATACTTGTTCACCTCGATCTTGTCGATGTGTGGTGAGTAGAGTGGGAAGATACGCTCAACGCCTACACCGTTAGAAATCTTACGGATTGTAAACATCTTAGTCTTGCCTGTACCCTTGATCTGGATAACTACACCACGGAAGCTCTGCAAACGCTCCTTGTTACCCTCGATAATACGGTAAGTTACGGTGATTGTATCACCAGCACCAAACTGTGGAACATCAGCCTCGCCCTTTGCCCACATCTGCTCGTTCACGAGCTTAATGATTGCATCTTTGTTCATTGTTGCAACAAATTTTAAAAAATTAAGTCGTTCAACATTATCGCTGCGTAAGGTTTACCATACTGCTCATTGGCGCGTAATCCTCGGCGGTGCTGCCTCGCGGCATCGTTGCCTGTTTAACCTTATGCCCTATATAAGAGGTTGATACGGTGTGCAAAGTTAAGCACATAAATTCAAAATTCAAAATGCAGATTGGCAAAAAAGGTATTTTCTGCGTTATACTCATCCTCAAAATCCTCATTTACACCCAGCAAACTGCGGTTTCTCGGATTTCGCAAGCCTTGAAACTACACTTTTTATCCAATCTGTTATATTCGCAGCCAGCATTTTGGCGAGGGTATTCTTGTGCGTGATTTATCATCGGTGGCAGGCGGGGGGGGTGACGCGCTCAAGGCGCGTTACGCCACCGATGATACGCCCCAAAGGGCGTGTGAGGAGACAAAAATCCCCAACCTGATGGGTTGGGGAAGATATCTTTTTCTACTGCCAGCACATCGCTATGATATTCGCAGCGGCGGCGAGAAGCATCAGTCTATATAGTGTTTCGGTGAAGCCTATGCCCATACGCACGAAGATGAGCGGCACAAGCATCGACACGGGCAGGGCGATGAGCGCAAAGATTGTTGCGGTGCAGCTCGGCAGGATGAACATCGAGATGCAGACCACCAGCAGCAACGAGTTGAACTGCATCACGGCGCGTGAGTTGGTCTTGAGCGAGTAGCGGTCGGAGATGACCAGCGACACGGCGCAGAGCACCATCAAAATCGCTACGCCCAGCAGCAGGATGCTGGCTGGGTTGAGTGTCGAGAAGAGGTGAAACTCGCTCGGCGTGAGCATCGAGTCATATATCTGCGTCACGGGGCTCAGGAACTCCACGCCCGCACACCAGCTCCAGTAGCAGACAGCCAGCAGCGGGAACACGAGGCTACCCACACTCACCACCCACTCTCGCCACGAGTGGCGCAGCGCAAGCACCAGCAGAGGCATAGCGGCGTAAAGTATCGCCGCAGGGGCGCATACCAGGGGAATAGCGCCGTAGAAGAGCATCGAGAGCGAGAGGTCGCCGAAACTCTTTGTTCGCATCACTCCACGATGCAGATATTTTGTTGCGTTGAGCATCAGCAGCAGGGCTACGCTGCTTACGAGGTAGTCGCCGCTTATCATCACCGCCGTAGCCATCACGCCCAGCACGGGGATTGACATCAGCGTGTAGGCGGGGTAGATTGAGTATTTCGCCGCATAGCGACCCACACTCAAGCCCGCAAACATCACCGATCCAGCCCATATCAGCGCCGAGAGCGTAGGGATGCGCTCCTGCAGGTTTTGCAGAATTGAGCCTATGGGTGTTGCCGTGTTGGCTATCGCCTCGTCGCCTGCGGGTTGCAGGAGCGAGCGCAAGGTTGTTGCGATGACGATGACCAGAAGCGTCGCCGCCAAATCCAATATTCTATGTTGTGTAACTTTTTTCGCTGCCATCTCTAATGCACGGAATAATCGTTAGTCGTTGCACAAATTTACGAAAAAACGGAATATCAAGAAAAATATTTGTAACTTTGTTGAACTATGCTTGAGAATTTCTATCAAACAGACCTCATCGAGGCGGGATGCGACGAGGCGGGACGCGGATGTCTTGCCGGCAGCGTCTTTGCGGCGGCAGTGATTCTTCCGTCCGACTTTCATCATCCTCTGCTCAACGACTCGAAGCAGATGACCGAGCGCCAGCGCGAACTGCTGCGTGGCGTGATTGAGCGTGAGGCTGTGGCGTGGGCAGTGGCGGAGGTTACGGCGGAGCGAATCGACCAGATAAACATCCTCAAGGCCTCATTCGAGGGAATGAATCGTGCCGTGGAGATGCTCAAGGTGCGCCCCCAGTTCCTCGCCATCGATGGCAACCGCTTCTATCCGGCCACCGACATCCCCTTTGCCTGCATCGTCAAGGGTGATGGCAAGTATGCCGACATTGCGGCGGCATCGGTGCTCGCCAAGACCCATCGTGACGAGTATATGATGCGTCTGCACGAGGAGTATCCGCAGTACGGCTGGGCAAGCAACAAGGGCTATCCCACCAAGGCTCACCGCATAGCCGTGAGGGAGTATGGTCTGACGCCCTACCACCGCAAGACCTTCAACTGCGACCCCCAGCAGATGGAGTTGTTTTAGGAGGGGGAAGGATATAGTATAAAATTTAGAGGTGCCGAATCAAGTTCGACACCTCTTTTCTTTTACTTCAACTCAATCAGCTCGATGGCTGTGCCCTCTTCCTCGATGAAGGCGATGATCATATTGCCGCAGTCGAGAGCAGGCAGCAGCACCTCCTTACCCTCCAGTGCTGAGTTGATATCCTCCACATTGTAGGCGATGTGTGCACGGTTCTGGATGAGAGGGTGCATAGGACTGTCAGCCTCGAAATACAAAAACTCCAACTTGTTGGGGCTTGCTGCGTGGTCGGTGATGTGTACCTTCAGTGGCTCGATGTAGGCCATACCCTCCATCTTCTCCGCTACGGGAATGCCGAAATGACTCAATGTTCTCATAGTGTTAGTGTTTTATAGGTTTTCCAATTCAAAGTTAATAAAATATAATGGAATTATATACTTTAGCGTAGTAAAGAAAAATAAATGCAGTTGTTAATAGTTCGGTCGTAAGAGCGATTATTTAGGAAACTATAAGGTAGATCCCCATCGTCGGACTTTGTCCTCCGGGGGATGACGAATTATAACAATATAAACCAATATAATTCCACAACAAATATCACAAAAAAAAGAGTCCGCCACTTGTGCGAACTCCCTTTCCTGTAAATTATCAACTTTTCGACTATGCTACTTGCGTGACTCCTTTGCCTCGATGCACTCGGTGGTGTGAGGAACACGCAACAGACGCTCCTTTGGGATGAGCTTGCCCGTAGTCTTGCAGATGCCGTAGGTCTTGTTCTCTACGCGCACCAGCGCCAACTCTAGGTTGCGGATAAACTTCAACTGATGTGCAGTCAGGCGGCTGGTCTCCTCCTTCGAGAGCGTTGCCGCACCCTCCTCCAACACCTTGAATGTAGGTGAGGTGTCCTGCGTGTCATTTGAATCAGTAATGTCCTGGCGCAACAAATCGTAGTCTGCCTTCGCCTGCTCGAGTTTCTTCAAGATAATCTCCTTGAACTCCGCCAACTCACTATCGCTGTATCTCAACTTTTCGTCTGCCATAATCGTAAATATTTTAGTGTTGTAATGTAAAGATAAGTTATTTTTTAGAAATAAACAAATCTTAGCATTGAAAAATATCACTTCCGACTACAAACGGGTCACAGCAATCTTCAATGGCTCGTCATCCACATCGCTGTCAACCACTACGCTACCCTGTGGCTCGGCTGCTGCCTTCACCTCGGTTGCGAGAGTCTGTGATGCGATGTAAGCAGCGAAGTGCTCGATGGCTGGTGCCACAATCTCCTTCGCCTCAATCTCAACCTTAATCTTGTCTGTCACCTCGAAGCCAGACTCCTTACGGATATTCTGGATGCGGTTAATCAACTCGCGTGCCACACCCTCACGACGCAACTCGTCGGTCACGGTGATGTCGAGT
>JAFYOF010000049.1 GCA_017560305.1 Alistipes sp. | reverse complement strand
GTTATCGCCCATCGCCTTTCCACCATCCACAATGCCGACCGCATCATCGTAATCGACTCCGGCCGCATCGCCGAGCAGGGCACACACGCCGAGCTGATGGAGCTTAATGGTATCTATGCCAAGTTAATCGAAATGCAGTCATTAGCATAAAGAACAAAAATAAAAAGGTAATTTCTGCGTTACTCTCGTCCTCGAAATCCTCATTTACGCTCAGTAAACTGCGGTTTCTCGGACTTCGAAAGCCTTGAAATCCCTCTTTTTATTTCCGTTCCTGGGGTTGTGTTGGAAACCTCTTTCTATGCGTTTTTTGCTTACTATAATAATTATAAAAGGTTATTCAAGAGATTGAATGACCTTTTTTCTTTGTCGTGCGTGAATTTATCTTCGGTGGCAGGGGCGGTAGCGCAAAGCGCTATGTCACCGAAGATACGCACCGTTCCGATGCGCACTTTTCTACAAATAAATCTCTTTTGTATCAATGAAGATGTAGGGCGGGCTTTAGCCCGTATCTAAAGTGGGCGTAACGCGCATTGCGCGTCACCCCCCCCCGCCCACGAAGATAAATATTCGTCATTGCGAGAGCCTTCAGGCTCGTGGCAATCTCATTGTACTCCCTCTTTCGCCTCAAGGAAAATGCAAAACCACCCGTTTATATATCTTTTTTCTCAAAATAAATGTAAAACGGGCGTTACGCCCGTAGTTTTTGGGGATATTTTGCGACTAATAAGGTGTAGCGTGTTATGTAGTAAGAAAAATGCCTATATTTGCATATATAAACACATATAACCCCCGACTATAGGGCAAATAATAAAAACATATACTATGGAAGAGAACAAGAATTTAGATCAGGCTCAGCCTGTGGAGCAGACTCCTGCTACCGAGGCTCAGCCACAGGCTCCCAGAAGAGCCAAGGCGAAGAAGACAATGACCTTCAGCAAGGTCTTTCTGGCGGCTCTGCTTGCCGTTGTGGCGGGTAGCGTGGTGACATTCATCTTTTGGGTGGCACTCTTTTCAGGCCTCTCGGCGGCCTTCTCGCCCGAGGTCAAGAGCGTTCCCGAGACCGCTATCCTGAAGATTGACTTCAACGAGAGCATCATCGATGCCCCCTCGAAGAATCCTATGGCGTCGTTCGACTTCGCCACTATGCAGCCTGCGGCACAGGTGACTCTGTTCAAGGCTCTGGGCGCTATCGAGGCGGCTGCCAAGGATGACCGCATCAAGGGTATCTACCTCAATTTCACTGGCGGCGGCAGCACCTCAATCAACATCCTGGAGGAGCTTCGCGCAGCCATCGAGCAGTTCAAGGCGAGCGGCAAGTGGGTCATAGCCTACAACGATGTCTACTCGCAGTGGCAGTACTACCTCTGCTCGGTTGCCGACAAGGTATATATACAGCCAGAGGGCTCGTTCCAGTGGACTGGTGTCTATGCTAACACTATGTTTTTCAAGGGCTTGTTCGATAAGCTGGGTGTCAAGGTCGATATCCTGCGCCCTACGGTTTGTAAGTATAAGAGCGCCGTTGAGCCTTACTTCCTCACCAAGATGTCCGACGCCAACCGCCAGCAGATGCAGGAGATGGTGGACAATATGTGGGGCGTGCTGACCGAGGCTGTTTCCGCTTCGCGCGGTATCGAGCAGGCGGAGTTGAACCGCTTGGCTGATGAGCTGGCTGTGATGCTCCCGGTAGAGGCTGTGACGAACAACCTGGTCGATGGCGCTATTTATGCCGACCAGATTGAGGAGATCTTCAAGAACAAGTACGGCATTGCCGAGCCAGAGTATATCTCGCTGGGCGATTACGCCACTTCGCTGACCCCCGATGTGAGCAAGATTACAGCGCCAAAGGTGGCTGTGCTCTATGCTAACGGTCAGGTCTTCGACGGCGAGGGCAACGACGATAATATCTACGGCTACACCTTCGCGCGCAGCGTGCGTCAGGCGGCTGAGGATGACGATGTGAAGGCCGTTGTGGTGCGTGTGAACTCACCTGGCGGTAGCGCTTTGGCGTCGGATATCATCTGGCGCGAGATGGAACTCCTGAAGGCTAAGAAGCCTGTGATTGTCTCTATGGGCGCCTATGCGGCGAGTGGCGGTTACTATATTTCTGCCCCTGCCGATGCGATTGTGGCCGACAAGCTCACGCTCACTGGCTCAATCGGCGTGTTCGGTATGATTCCAGTCTACGGCGAGGCTTTGCAGAATAAGGTGGGCGTTACATTCGATGGCGTTTCGACAAATAAGTATTCATCGCTAGGTAATGGCATCACTCCGATGAACAATGCGGAGTATCAGGCAGTTATGCGTGGCGTGGATAGAGTCTACGAGCGCTTCACAACGCTTGTTGCCCAGGGCCGTAACCTCACTATCGAGAAGGTTCTGGAGATTGCCGAGGGTCGTGTGTGGAACGGCTTGCAGGCGCAGCAGATTGGTCTGGTGGACACTTGTGGCGGTCTGAACGCAGCGCTCGCCATCGCAGTTGACAAGGCCGATTTGGGCGATAATTTTCAGGTTGTCGAGCAGGTAGAGCCACTCTCGGGCTTGATGGGTCTTTTGCAGTCGATGAATATGCAGGTGCGCAGCGCCCTCTCATCACGCACCGACCTCGGCCGCTTCTATGCCGAGTACAAGCACCTCACAGGCCTCTTCGACCACAAGGGCATCTACACCCTCTGCCCCGAAATCATTGAGATCAAGTAGCCTGCACTCATCGCAAGCAACACAGCAGCACTCATCTCCATCAAGCGCCCCTTGCGCTCATTTACATCAAGTGCCCGCTGCTTGCCTATAACCCAAAGACCACCCCGCGGTGGTCTTTTTTTGTGTGGGTGAAATGGGTTTAGCTCAACCACTACACAACAAAAACAAACGAGGACAGATATCATCTGTCCTCGTTGTACTTAAATATCTGACGCAACAAGCACTTTCTGCTCGCCGCAGGGGCTCCTGTAAGACCGCTACGCAAAAGCAGCAAGCTGTCCCCGCGTCCTCAAGCAGGCTTGCGGCAAGATAAAAAAATAAAAGGTATCGATTTCTCGATACCTTTTTGCTTTGTGATCTGCGGAGAGAGAGGGATTCGAACCCCCGGTGCCTCGCAGCACAACGGTTTTCAAGACCGCCGCAATCGACCACTCTGCCATCTCTCCAACGACAAAAGTACGGCAGTTTTTTGAATCTACCAAATATTTTTACAAAAATTTTACATTTTTTTTAAATATTTTTTCGTGGTTCAAGTTTGTAAGTTGCGTAAATCGTTAATTTTCAATAAAAAATAGGGGGGGGGTATTGCGGGGAAAGAAAATTTTTGTATATTTGTGTTACACATTATAAGTTACTAACCCTTAATACTTGAGTGAAATATGAATAAATCGCAGTTAGTCAATGCGGTAGCAGAGAAAGTTGATGTGTCGAAGGTGGAGGTGAAGCGAGTGGTGGACGCCCTCTTCGACTTGATGGAAGAGAATTTGAAGACTGGCGACAAAGTGGTGGTGTCGGGTTTTGGAGTCTTTTCGGTGGCGGATTCGCCCGAGAGAGTTGGTCGCAACCCACGGACGGGTGAGACGGTGAAGATTCCGGCACGCAAGAGTGTTAAGTTCCGCTCAAATATGGATATCAAGTAGGGCACGACCCTCGACATACATTTTAAGAATAGGTTGCCTCAAGGGGCAGCCTTTTTTATTCAAAATGCAGAATTCGTAATTATATAGTCTTTCACATCTTCAGATGAGTGCCTTCGGGGCGCAATGGGCGTCACCCGCTTCGCCACGGAGATAGATTCATTCCTTATTAAATAAACAAAATCGGGCATTATGCCCGTATCTTCGGGGCGTAACGCGCAAAGCGCGTCACCCGCCACCGCCCCGAAGATAAACTTCCCACTTTAGATAAATCTCGCGCGACAAGGAAAATGCAAAACACCCGTTGCGGGTGCGCCCGCGTTGCATATTATATATATAAATGCTAACTTTGTCGCGTTAAACTAAATTAAAACAACCTAAACCAATTCAAAAGATTATGGCAGAGTCAAATTTTGAGAAGGAGATGCGTAAGTTGGCGAGCGATGGCATCATCACCCGTACCCAGTTCCTCCAGATTATGGCGGCTGTGGGTGCTACGGTGGCTCTCGGCACCGATAAGGCCTATGCAGCGAAGAGCAACGCCAAGGGTAAGATTGTAATCATCGGTGGCGGTGCGGCAGGTATCAGTATGGCTGCCCAGCTGTTGCGCAAGCTCAACAACGCCGACATCACCATCATCGACCCCAGCGACCGCCAGTACTATCAGCCGGGCTTCACCCTCATCGGTGGTGGCGTCTATGGCGCTGACGATGTGTGGAAGCCTCAGTCGGTGTGTATGCCTACGGGCGTGAAGTGGGTCAAGGATAAGGTTACGCTTGTGCATCCTACTCAGAATAAGGTAGATACAGCCAATAACGGCACTATCGCCTACGACTATCTGGTTGTTGCGCCGGGCGTGAAGTACGACTGGAGCCGCATCGAGGGCATCACCTATCAGACTATCGGCGCGGGTAATGCCCACACCATCTACGACCACCGCGGTGCGCAGCTCACCTGGAAGGCGATGAAGGAGTTCTCGGAGCAGGGCGGTAAGGGCGTATTCTGCGACACCTGGACAAAGCATAAGTGCGGCGGTGCGCCAAAGAAAATCAGCCTGCTGACCTGGGACAACTGCCGCAAGCAGGGAACAACGGATAATATTGACTTACATTACTATACAGCGTCGAAGCAGCTCTACAATGTGCCTCACTTCACGCCTCGTCTGGAGGAGATTTACCGTGAGCGCAACATCCCTGTGGATGTGAACTGCCGCCTGAAGGGTATCGACACCGAGGCGAAGCGTGCCCACTTCGAGCGCGTGGAGACCGACGCTGAGGGTAACAAGCTGGTGACTCCATTCACCGAGTCATACGACTTTATGCACTTTATGGTGCCACAGTGCGCGCCTGATTTCGTGCGTGAGTCGGGTCTGAGCTGGACCGAGGGCAACCTCGCGGCGGATGGCTGGGTGATGGTTGACAAGCATACGCTCATCCACACGACATATCCCAACATCCTGAGCCTGGGTGACTGCGCTGGTATCCCTACGAGCAAGACCTCGGCGGCGGTGCGCAAGCAGTTGCCAATCGCGGTGGATAACCTCATCGCGCTGATGGAGGGTCGCACACCCGAGGCGCACTACGACGGCTACGCCGCTTGCCCAATCGTGACGGGCTACGGTCGCGTGCTGATGTGCGAGTTCGACTACGACAAGAAGGCGCAGATTACCTTCCCGCTCTCGCTTCTGGATATGAGCAAGGAGCAGTGGGTTGCGTGGCTTTTGAAGGTCTACGCCCTGAAGCCGATGTACTTCAACCTGATGCTGAAGGGTCTGTATTAATAGATTTCACATCATTGTCATAAGGTCGCCGAGGGCGGCCTTTTTTGTTTTATCTGTGCCTCGGTATATGGGGAGTAAGGTAAATGTAGAGCGGGCGTACGCCCGTATCTTCGGTGGCATAGCGAGTGGAACTCGCTCCTCTCTCTCTGAAAAAATAAGGGACGAAAAACCAGAGATTTTTCGCCACATTTTGAGCTGTGACCCATTGAAAACCAAAATTTATTCTTAACTTTGGGTGGAGTGTAATCCTCGCATAGCGAGTAAGGTAAACAAACCATAACAATATACTCTATTTAGTTTTAACCTGCAATGACAATGATTATGAGAAAGTTGTATTCGTTTCTATTCGCTGCCCTCGCGGTGGTGGCGATAGCTCAGGTGTTCGTTGCCTGCGAAAAGGATATCGAGGTTCCCGAAAAGCCGATTCAAAGGCCAGAGACATCCCACATCCTGATGACAACCTACAAAAATGTGGGCGAGGAGGTTGTGTTGCACTATTCGCAAGGCGGAATTGTGGGTTTGCCACCCGTGCTCATTGGTGCGGAGAAGGCGTGGCAGTATGATTTAGAGGGTAACCTGCCCCGAAACCTGAAATACAAACTCACCTCAAAGACCGTAATCATACAAGGTGAAATCAAATATCTGAAGTGTGCCGAGGCTGGCTTGACCACACTTGATGTGGGCGAGTGCGAGGCGCTGGAGAGGCTGATTTGTAATAGCAATGCGCTGATGCAGATGAGTTTTCCAAACAACCCTAACCTCAAGGAGCTCAACTGCGCGAGAAACAATCTCACCGAGTTAGACCTGAGCAAACTCCCCGCATTGGAGATTCTCAATTGCGGTAGTTGCTTGATAAATGAGCTGGACTTAAGTCACAATACAAAACTGAAATCTTTCTCCTGCTCAACACCTAATGGCCGCCCGTCACAATATCAACTCGCATCACTCAATGTGCAGGGATGTAGCGAGTTAGAGCATTTGGATTGCTACAATAACAATCTTTTATCACTGGATTGTTCGGGGCTCTCAAAACTGAAAGAATTCAATTGTCACCAAACCAAGTTGGCGTCACTTAATCTGGAGGGTTGCACCTCGCTGGAGACTTTATGGTGTTATCAGACCCAATTGACATCGCTCGATTTGAGTGACTGCGTGAACTTGAAGTCCCTCAAGGTTTACCGTGACAACATCACGGGCGAGGCTTTGAGCGCTATGGTCAAGTCAATGCCAGACAGAACGGGGCGTGAGGCGGGTAGCTTTCTCGCATATCTGGGCAACACTGCCGAAGAGAATGAACTCACCGAGGAGGATAGGGCTATTCTCGCAAGCAAGAATTGGGAGGTAAAACCCGCCGGCTGGGTTGGTTCAGTGTCAGGAAACCAATAACCCTACAGAGGGAGGAATTAAGGTCGCCGAGGGCGGCCTTTTTTGTTTTGAGTTTGTCGCATCGCTAAAGCTACTCGCAATGACGCGGGCATAATGCCCGTTTTATGATTTACTTTTTGTGACAAAACACGCCTCGCCACGAGGCGTATCTAAAGTGGGTATGGCGCAGAGCGCCACCCCCGCTACCCACTTTAGATAAATTCTCTGGGAGCAAGGATAATGAAAAACAGGCGTTACGCCTGCGCCCGCGCCCCGAAGATAAACCGCTCTTCTCATTAAATATTTTCTTGCGCATCAAAGTAAATGCAAAACACCCGTTACGGGTGCGGGTGCGCCAAAATACACCGTTCAGGGGTGGAATTTCGCCACAAAATGACATATTTTGCCACAAGAGGAGTCCTCCTGCAACAAGCAAGGGGTCTTAACCACATAAATTTTGAGGTTTCGCAAATAAACTCCACTTTTGCACCCGATGGATGTTCCTCGCCGACACCGCCGAAGCAAAGAATAGTCGAAAAAGCGACATCGGCGCAAGCGGGCGACATACAAACACAGAGAAAAAGCATTATCAAAATAACCTATTTTATTAATTTTACGCTTGGGGCGTGCCCCGCTGGCGACCGCTTCAGGGCGAGAGCCGCAGCGTAAGAAATCATTAAAGTATGAAGATTTTTACCAAGATTGCTTTGACCCTCGCGGTCGCAACTACAGTGGCTTCATCGGCTTTCGCTGGTGGTCCGATGACAAACACAAATCAGAGCGCGCACTTCTTGCGTAGCGTTGCTCGCGGCACATCACTCTCGACTGATGCTGTCTATACCAACCCTGCGGGTGTGGTGTTTATGGAGAACGGTTTCCACCTCGGTCTGAGCGACCAGATGGCAACACAGACTCGTACAATCTCATCTACCTACGCTCCATTCGCTATGGGTGCGCAGAATGGTATGCAGATGACAAAGGATTTCGAGGGTGCTGTTACTTCACTCGTTATCCCAAGCCTTCACTTCGCGTGGAAGCACAACCGCCTGGCTGTGATGGCTGGTTTCGGCGTAAATGGTGGCGGTGGCTCATTGGAGTTTGCCAACGGTTTGGGCTCATTCGAGCGTATGTTCTCGGTGTTGCCAGTGGGTATGCAGCAGTTGCAGATTCCTGCGACAGCTTACGATATGGATATGTACCTTATGGGTAAGTCTATGACATTGGCTTTCAATGCTGGTGCGGCATTCCGCTTGACTGATTGGTTGTCTGTTGCGGCTCAGATTCGCTATAGCTCAACATCTAACAGCTATGAGGGTCATATGAAGAATATCAATGTATTGGTTGGCGGTCAGATGCAGTCGGCTTCAGCATTGTTCACAAATGCCTTCACCACTATGCAGGGTCAGTACGCACAGTTGGTTGCTGCGGGTATGGGTGACTCAGAGACTGCGCAGAAGCTTTTGGCTGGTATGCAGGCTGCTGGCGAGAACGCAGTAAAGACTGCAGACCACATCCTCGATGTTAAGCAGAAGGGCACTTCAATCAGCCCTGTCGTTGCGTTGGCATTCCACAAGGGCGCCTGGGACGCATCTTTGAAGTATGAGTTCAAGATGGCGACAGAGTTGGAGATCAAGTCTGCAGAGGTATCTGCAAAGGACCCTGTTATCAACGCAATCTTCGCCGATGGTTCAAAGGTTAAGGCCGAGACTCCAGCCTTGTTGGCTGCTGCCGTAAGCCGTCACTTCGGCCCTGTGAAGGTTACTGCACAGTGGCACCACTTCTTCGACAAGAACGCCGAGAACTCATTCTCGCCAGTTATCGAGGGCAACACTAACGAGTATATGATGGGTGTTGAGTGGCAGATTACCGACAAGTGGTTGGTATCGGCTGGTACACAGCGCACACAGCTCAATATGAACGAGAACGCATACTCTGATATGAACTTTGCAATCTCTTCTTGGTCTATCGCAGGAGGTTTGAAGTACCAGGCTTGCGACCTCGTTGGTATCAACCTGGGTATTATGCCAACAATCTACGACGAGGCAGTTGCAGTAGGTCAGGTTAGCGGCGTAGATTTCAAGGATGTTTACAAGCGTACCTCATTGGCTTGGGGTATCGGTCTTGATTTCAAGTTCGGTAAGTAATTTTTACCACGATAGCCGAGTCGCCTTTGATCGGGCGGCTCGGAACAAAACGGCCTTTGGGTCGTAACTTTGGGCGGGAGCCTTGGCTCCCATAACCACGCTGGCGGTGCAGGGCACGGATTGGGTTTTACCTGATGGTGCGGCGATGTGGATGACGCGACGATTCACATTCTCACGCTTCCTCGGGCGAAACGCTCTCCCCTGCCACCCAAGCGAGGGTCGGGTTGACTACGACGCAGTTTCGCAGGATGACGCTGACGATTATTGATTGCCGCCGAGCCCGAACAGGAAAGAAAATACTCTTTTTGTAGGATAATGGTTTTTTGATTGCTGGACAGTGGCGCCTCACCTCGGTGGGACGCCGCTGTAATTTTATATATAGGAGTGTGCAATGCGCCCTTCAGGGCGTATCTTCGGTGGCGTAACGCGCTTTGTGCGTCACCCCCGCCCGCCACCGAAGATAATGTTTCCGCACTTTTCAGCCCCTTTTACGCAACAAAAAAACACCGCAAGGCCGAAGCCCTGCGGTGCGATATTGAAAGGTCTAATGCGAGATTAGAAGCCCTTGCCGATAGCGAGGAAGTCCTCTGCCTTCAAGGCAGCACCACCGATCAAACCACCGTCAACATCCTCCTTAGCGAAGATCTCAGCAGCGTTTGATGGCTTGCAAGAACCACCGTAGAGGATTGGGCACTCAGCAGCAGCTGCGCCGAA
This sequence comes from Alistipes sp., assembly GCA_017560305.1. Next base: position 4,809 of record JAFYOF010000049.1, on the reverse strand, counting down.
CTTTGATGCCAATACCTCGCGGATGTAAGCGTGGATCTCCTGTGCCTGCTCTGCAGTTGCAGTCTCGCCTGTACCGATAGCCCAAACTGGCTCGTAAGCAATTACGAGGTCAGCGAACTGCTCCTCTGTAAGGTTGAATACAACCTCCTCAATCTGCTGCTTGCAAACATCGAAGTGCTTGCCAGCCTTGCGCTCGTCGAGGCTCTCACCTACACAGTAGATAGGCTTCAAACCGTTAGCGTAAGCCTGTGCCATCTTCTTGTTCAAAGTCTCTGAAGTCTCACCGTAGTACTGGCGACGCTCAGAGTGACCCAAGATAACATACTCGCAACCGAGAGCAGCAATCATAGAAGCTGCAACCTCGCCAGTGTAAGCACCCTTAGCCTCTGTTGCGCAATCCTGTGCACCAACAGCGATATCTGTACCCTTCAAAGTCTCAATCACCTGTGAGAGGTGAGTGAAAGGAGGGCATACGATGAAATTAACGCAAGAGCAAACCTCTGAGCGACCTGCTGCTACGCCCTTTGCCAACTCAACGCCCTCTGCTGGGAGGGTGTTCATCTTCCAGTTACCTGCTACAATCTTTTTTCTCATTTCTGTAAAGTTTTTTTATTTGTTAAATGTTGTGTGTCATTACTTTATGCCTTCTCGCCTAAATATCCTGCGCAGCGCTGGCTCCATCTTCTCCGCCATACGCATAAAGCCCAGGTCGGTAGGATGCGTGCCATCCGAGAGCGCCAGATTATCCTTGCCCAGCCACTCCTCGCTCGGGAGGAAGTAGATGTGCTTGTCGCGCTTCATTCGCTCTCTCACCATCTTCTCCGCAACGGCCTGTTTGCGAGCCTCCCACTCCTCGGTTGAGGTGTTGAAGTTGCGGTTGTCACGGCGAATGGTCTGCGTGAAGATGAGTGGCGTTGTGGGGTGCTTCTCGCGGATGATATCCACAAAGCGGTTGAAACGCTCCTCAATCTGCTCCGCCGATGGGTTTGAGAAGGTGTCAAAGAGGAACGCATCAGCATCCTCCACCTTCGCCAGATACTCCGCCATCTCGCTCTGCAATGTCGCCGAGCCGCTGAAGCCGAGGTTAATCATATCGAGCCCCATCTCGCGCTGAAGCAACGCTGGGAAGGTCATTCCCGAGCGGCTTGACGATGCGCCGTGGGTGATTGACGAGCCGTGCACCACAATCTTATGGCGGAACGGATTCTCCGCCGCCGTGATGGTAGCCCCCTCATCTACGCCAATCTCCAACTTCTCGATGTTGTCGAAAATCGGCAGGTAGAGCAGGCATAGCTTCTCGCCCTCGGCCATCTTCGTTACAATCGTGCCTGCGTGCTCTGCCTTGGCACCCGCCGCAGGACGACCGCAACCTGCCCACACCCAGCGCCTATCGCTCAGGATGTAGAGGTCGAGTCCCTTCTGCGTGATGGCGGTCATATTGTCCGACGGCATACGCTCCGTGGTGCGCCACCTGGCGTCAATTCGGCTGCTGTTGGTGCGAAACACTACCGCCAGACCAGTCGAATAGTCGCACATCGAGCGGCACTCCTTGGGGATGTTGTGCGCCGAGGTGTCAATGCGCCCGAAACGCTTGCTTGCAGGCATTGCCTGACCAATCACCCCCAGCTCTGCGGCATCCACATAGCGCATCTGCTGCGCCACGCAAAGGCTCGCACACAGCGCAAGGATTATGGTCAGGATATATCTCATTTCAAATGTTACTCTGCCTTCTGGCTCTCAATCCACGCCTTGATGTCGGCTGTTGGCAAGCCCAGCTTGTTCTTCTTGTTGAAGCCGCAAAGGTCGTTGAAGAGCTTTGCACCACCCGAAGCCGATGTGTTCTGGAACGACTCCACGGTGATGTAACCCATCTTCTGGATTGCTGCAACCCACTCCTCAGGGATGCCTGCCTCAACATACTTCGCTGCGTCGTCTGCCACAACCTTCTTCTCTGGGCGCATTGTTGGGAAGAACAACACATCCTGAATAGATGGCTGGTTGAGCATAAACATTGTGAGGCGGTCGATGCCGATACCCATACCCGAGCAAGATGGCATACCGTACTCCAAAGCACGCACGAAGTCCATATCGATAAACATCGCCTCGTCGTCACCCTTCTCCGAGAGCTTCAACTGCTCCTGGAAGCGCTCCAACTGGTCGATTGGGTCGTTAAGCTCAGAGTATGCGTTGCAGAGCTCCTTACCGTTCACGAACAACTCGAAACGCTCGGTAAGGTCTGCGTTGTCGCGGTGACGCTTACACAGTGGAGACATCTCGCGAGGGTAGTCGCAGATGAATGTTGGCTGAACGAGATCCTCCTCGCAGTACTGACCGAAGATAGCGTCGATGAGCTTACCCTTACCCATAGTGTCGTCAATCTCGACATTCAGGCGCTGGCAAGCCTCGCGAAGCTGCTCCTCCGACTGACCTGTGATGTCGTAGCCGGTCTTCTCAAGGATGGCGTCAGTCATAGTCAGGCGGCGGAATGGAGCCTTGAACGAAATCTGCTTGCCGTCAATCTCGAGCTCTGTTGTGCCGTTTGTAGCCATAGCCACACGCTCCAGCATCTTCTCGGTGAACGACATCATCCACTTGTAGTCCTTGTATGCAACATAAATCTCCATACAAGTGAACTCTGGGTTGTGGGTGCGGTCCATACCCTCGTTGCGGAAGTTCTTGCCGAACTCGTAGACACCATCGAAGCCACCCACGATGAGGCGCTTGAGGTAGAGCTCGGTAGCGATTCGCATATAGAAATCAGTGTCGAGTGCATTGTGGTGAGTGATGAAAGGACGCGCCGACGCACCGCCAGGGATTGGCTGGAGGATAGGTGTCTCCACCTCGATGTAGCCGTGCTCGTTGAAGAACTCACGCATAGTAGCCATAATCTTGGCACGCTTGACGAATACCTCACGCACGTGTGGGTTTACCACCAGGTCAACATAACGCTGACGGTAGCGCACCTCAGGGTCAGTCAGGGCGTCAAACTGCTTGCCATCCTTCTCCTTCACGATTGGGAGTGGGCGGATTGACTTCGAGATTACGGTGAACTGCTGGCAGTGTACCGACTTCTCGCCCGAGTTGGTGATGAAGGCGAAGCCCTCTACGCCAACAAAGTCACCGATATCCAGGAGCTTCTTGAATACGGTGTTGTAGAGTGTTGGGTCGCCCTCAGGGCAGATGTCATCGCGGCGGATGTAGACCTGAATACGACCTGTGTGGTCCTGCAACTCGAAGAACGAAGCGCTACCCATAATGCGGCGGCTCATAATACGACCCGCGATGCGCACCTTGCTGTACTGCTCCTTGTTCTCCTCGGTGAGGTTGTTAGCTATCTCTGCGGCTGTAGCAGTCACATCAAACATCTCAGCTGGATAAGGCTCGATGCCCATCTCGCGCAATGTCGAAAGCGACTTACGACGCAAAATCTCTTGTTCAGAAAGTTCAATGCTCATAATATATTATGTTTTTGTCTATTTGGGTACAAAGTTACAATTTTATAATTCAAAATTCAAAATTATTGGAGGTTGATAGAATTTTTTTCGCTCTTTTGTAAAACAGGCGTTACGCCTGCCGAGCGGAGCAGCGAAAAGCCACCCTTGCGGTGGGTTAAAATTCAAAATTATATTGCCGGAAAGTAAAAAAAATGCCTTTGCGGGCAGTCAAAAAGCCCTCGCGCGGGTTTTACGGAGAGTTTTGGACAAGAAAATGGGATTTCTTTATCGGGTTTCAAAGGTTATCTTCGGGGCGGTGGCGCAGGCGTAACGCCTGTTTTGCATTTTCCTTGTCGCGCGATGAGTTTATCTTCGGGGCGGTGGCGCACCCGTAACGGGTGTTTTACATTTACTTTGTCGCGCGATAAGTATATCTTCGGGGCGGTGGCGGGTGACGCGCACAGCGCGTTACGCCCCGAAGATAGAGGCTGAGGCCTCATTGCCATAAACAAAAAAATCCCCCAATCCGTGGATTGAGGGAACTTAAATTGTTATCTATATATCTTCCAATTTTTTGCTTCGGCCATTTTTTTATCCTGCTCCAATATCTCATTTTCTTCACCATTCTCACCCGACAGGAGATATAAAACTCCGTGGTCTAAGATATTCTCCTCAGGGTTAGACTCTTTGCCATTCCAATCGGGTAATGTGTTGATAATCTTCGACATCTCTGCCGCCTTAATCTTGTTTTGCATCAAAATAAGAGATTCTATCTTCGGATTGTTGGTCAAATCCAAAGATGTCAACTCGTTGTAGTGGCAGACCAAATGTGTCAACTTTGTATTTTTACTTACATCCAATTTGGTCAATTGATTTCCGCCACAACTCAAGTCTCTCAATTCAACATTATTTGATACATTAATCGTTGTCAAAAGGTTGTTGTTACAAGAGAGCGTCTGTAAAGTGGGTTGGAGGCTTGTCGTAATTGATGTTACTCCGCAGTCATCGCACCAAAACCACTTGATTTCGCCTTTAACAGTGACTGTCTGTGATGTGAGCTCGCAAATAAGCATTCGTGGGTATGGCTCCCAATCTTCAACACTTTTAACCACTGCTCCATCGATTTCTGGCACTTCATCGCTAAGCGAAACAGCTAATTGGATTGTTTCACCGATGTTTTTGTTTGTTGTGAAAATAATCTGAGCATCAGGTATTTGCACTTCATAATCATCTTTCTCACAAGATGTGAACACCTGAGCCATTGCCACCACAGCGAGGGCAGCAAATAGCAATGAATAAAACTTTCTCATAAGCCCCGTGTTTTAGGTTAATAACTTTTTTGGCAGAGATAACCACTTTTTATGGTTATTATTAG
>JAFYOF010000048.1 GCA_017560305.1 Alistipes sp. | reverse complement strand
TTACGCCCTCGTCTGCTGGACCGATCTCGAAGATGATATCAGCAAACTTACCACGACCACCAGTCTGCTTCTTGAACACCTCACGGTGCTGAACAGTCTGTGTAAGAGCCTCCTTGTAGTTAACCTGTGGAGCACCCTGGTTGATCTCTACGCCGAACTCACGACGCAAACGGTCAACGATGATATCGAGGTGAAGCTCACCCATACCGCTGATGATTGTCTGACCTGACTCCTCATCTGTGCGAACTGTGAAGGTTGGATCCTCCTCAGCGAGCTTAGAGAGTGCGATACCGAGCTTATCGAGATCCTTCTGAGTCTTTGGCTCAACTGCCAAACCGATAACTGGCTCTGGGAATGTCATCTGCTCGAGTACGAGTGGTGCGTTCTCAGCTGTCAGAGTATCACCAGTGCGGATCTCCTTGAAACCTACTGCTGCGCAGATATCACCTGCCTCAACGCGCTCGATTGGGTTCTGCTTGTTAGCGTGCATCTGGTAGATACGGCTGATACGCTCACGCTTACCGCTACGCGCATTCAAAACATAAGAACCTGCATCCAAAGCACCAGAGTAAACGCGTACGAATGCCAAACGACCTACGAATGGGTCAGTAGCAATCTTAAATGCCAAACCGCAGAATGGGTCAGCTACTGTTGCGTTACGAGTCTCTGTCTCGTCAGTCTTAGGGTTAACACCCTCAACTGCTGGTACATCGAGTGGAGATGGGAGGAACGCCATGATGTAGTCCAAGAGCAACTGAACACCCTTGTTGTGGAATGAAGAACCACACATCATAGGAACCAAAGACATATTCATTGTAGCTGTGCGGATCGCTGCGATCAACTCATCTGGAGTGATTGAATCTGGATCCTCGAAGAACTTCTCCATCAAAGCGTCATCTGTAGAAGCAACCTCCTCGATGAGCTTTGCACGCCACTCAGCAGCCTCCTCCTGCATGAAAGCAGGGATCTCCTTGTACTCAAAGTTGTCACGAACTGTCTTGTCGTCGAAGTAGTAGATAGCTCTATTATAAATAAGGTCTACCAAACCCTCGAACTTATCCTCTGCACCAATAGGCAATACTACTGGGAGAGCTGTTGTACCGAAGTGCTCCTTGATCTGTGCGCAAACTGCGTAGAAATCAGCACCTGTACGGTCCATCTTGTTTACATAACCGATACGAGGAACATTGTACTTATCAGCCTGGCGCCATACGGTCTCAGACTGTGGCTCAACACCACCTACAGCACAGAATGTTGCAACAGCACCGTCCAATACACGCAATGAACGCTCTACCTCTACAGTAAAGTCAACGTGTCCTGGGGTATCGATCAAGTTGATCTGATACTGGTGACCCTTGTACTCCCAGAATGCGGTTGTAGCAGCAGATGTGATGGTGATACCACGCTCCTGCTCCTGAGCCATCCAGTCCATTGTTGCTGCACCCTCGTGAGTCTCACCGATCTTGTGAGTCTTACCTGTGTAGAACAAAATACGCTCTGAAGTGGTTGTCTTACCGGCATCGATGTGAGCCATGATACCGATATTACGAGTATATTTAAGATCTCTTGCCATTTTCCGTTCGGTTTTTTAGAATCTGAAGTGTGCAAATGCCTTGTTTGCCTCCGCCATACGGTGCATCTCCTCCTTACGCTTGAATGCTGCACCCTGTGAGTTGTATGCATCTACAATCTCTGCAGAGAGCTTTTCTGCCATTGACTTGCCAGAACGCTTACGCGAAAAAAGGACAAGGTTTTTCATAGAAATTGAAACTTTGCGCTCTGGTCGAACCTCCATTGGAACCTGGAATGTCGCACCACCGATACGCTTTGACTTAACTTCGACTTGGGGTGTGATATTCTCGAGAGCCTGTTTCCAGATTTCGATTGGAGATTTATCAGCATCCTTCATCTTCTTGCTTACCAACTCCAATGCATCATAGAAGATGGTGTAAGCAATACTCTTCTTTCCATCCAGCATAAGATTGTTCACGAAGCGTGTAACCTCAACATCGTTGAACTTAGGATCTGGAAGTAGAATTCGCTTTCTTGGCTTAGCTTTTCTCATTTTTGCTTAATTAATTTAATTTGTCAATTTTACTTCTTACCAGCTTTAGGTCGCTTTGTACCGTACTTCGAGCGACGCTGACGACGACCGTCTACGCCTGCTGAATCGAGAGCACCACGAACCAAATGATAGCGTACACCTGGGAGGTCCTTAACACGACCACCGCGTACCAATACGATTGAGTGCTCCTGCAAGTTGTGACCCTCGCCTGGGATGTAGGCATTGACCTCCTTGCCGTTTGTCAATCTAACACGCGCCACCTTACGCATAGCCGAGTTTGGCTTCTTTGGAGTGGTAGTATATACACGAGTACATACGCCACGACGCTGGGGACACGCTGCGAGTGCTGGAGACTTACTCTTGTCCTCCATCTTCACTCGACCGTTTCTAACTAACTGTTGAATAGTTGGCATTTTAACTTGTCCTTTAATTTTTTGTGTTTACTAATTTCGTTATCGTCTCACTTGACGACCAAATCGGGTGCAAAGATAATCAAAATTTTTTAATAATACTATATAAATGGCTCTTTTTCGGGCTTTTTTCGCCATTTTCGGGGGTTTGCAATTCTTTTTACTTATGGATTTTGCAAAACTATAAGGTTTTATTTATACCACTAAAATTATCCCTATCTTTATCAGCGAGTTAGGTTAACATTTTCTTAACATTACCCACCCCGCCGAGCGGGGGTTATTAACGAGTTGTGAACAAAAACCACGCATTTGTCAATAGCCTTTCACGGGCAAAATCGGGGGTGTTTTCGGGCAAATAGAAGGGCTTTGCGACAGGCTTTACGGGGCGGGGAAAAGCGGGCGTGAGATTTTATTTACGCGGCGATGTTGCAAAATTGCGATTTTTACCCTATTATGCCTACGGCATAATACCCCTCGCCCAGAGCAGAGGTGGCGAAAGAGAGAATTCAGGCTCCTCGGCGGAGTTATTGCGCCTGCCCACACACGCACATATTACGCGTATATAATAATAGAGCGGCGGGCATCGTTAAAAAATAGGGGCGCGTGAGGCGGTGAGGTTTGAAAAAATTCACTAACTTTACGCTATGATGCTAAGCGGAGAAAAACAACAAGAACAAAAACCCAAAGAGTATGAATAGAAAAACCTTGATACTTTGCGCCGTGGCGCTCTTCTCAATTGTCACCATCTCGCTGGTGGGCAACATCATCACCATAGGCGACAAGGCGAGCGCAATACATCCGTGGGTGGGCTACGGCTTCTACATCGTACTGGGACTGTTCCTTGTGCGCTTCATCCTCTACCCCACGCTGCGATTTCTCCTCACGCCCGAACTGAAGGGCGATGGCCGCGACAAGATTGAGCAGATGGATGAGGGCGAACTCACCCGATATGTCAAGCGCCTCTCGCTGACGCAGGAGGAGAGGGAACTATTCGCCGCGCAGCAGACCACGCTTGAGGGCGTAAAGGAGGTGTGGCGCAACCGCGACAACGAGGCAAGCAAGGTGGTACGCCGAGCGGCGCTGAATGTCTTTATCGTGACTGGCATCAGCCAGAACGGCTCGCTCGATATCCTCACGGCTTTCGGTATGAACCTGCAGATGATTAACCGCTTGGTGGGCCTCAGACACGGGCGCCCATCGCTGACGCAAATCATTGAGTTGTATGTGATTGTGATTGCCTCGGCGCTTATCATCAGCATCACCGACGACATACTCGACCAGATTGACACAAGCGAACTTTTCGGCTCGGTGGCGGGCGGCGTGGCGGGCTCAATAGCCAAGACATTCCTCAGTTCTTCGGTCAATGGAGCGATGAACGCCTACCTCACTCTGCGCATCGGCAAACTGACGATGAAGTACCTCGAACTGGGCTCAAAAAACTTCAAGCACGACAGCAAGCGCATCCGCAAGGAGGCTCGCCGCAGTGCGCTCAAGGAGTTGCCAGCCGTGGCGAAGGAGGGTCTTGACCGCGTGGCATCTACGGTGAAGGAGAGCACCTGGGATAAAATCTGCAACCTCAACCCACTAAAACGAGCAAAGGAGTAAATATAGGATTATGAGAAAGTTTCTAATCACACTGATTCTCTCGCTGGTAGCGGTGGGCGCATCGTGCCAGACGATTTTCATACGACAGGGCGCATCAAGGTACGGCAAGATTCTCTACAACTACGACCCCAAGACAAAACTTGTGCGCGAGGGGGCGACATCCTACGGCAAGGTGCTCTACACACTCGACAAAAAGTGGGTGCGCGAGGGTCAGGGCGCCTACGGCACGATAAAATACACGCTCGATGGCGACCTTATCCGCCAGGGCTCAACCTCCTATGGCAACATCCTGATGCGCATCGACAAGCAGTTCATCCGCAAGGGCGCAACCAACTACGGCGAGATTGTTTATTATATTGATAAATAGAGGGTTTTGAATTCATCCATCCACCTGTAACGCGCCCGCAACGGGCGTTCTGTATTTATTTTGTTGCGCGAGATTTATCTTCGCTGGCGGCAGGTGTAACGCCTGTTTTGCTTTTATTTTGTCGCGCGACAATATATCTTCGAGGGTATGGGCGGGAGCGAGAAAAACGCGCTATATCACCGAAGATACGCCTTGTGCCGAAGGGCATATAATCCTAATTTTAACCCACCACAAAGGTGGCTATTCACTGCTTCGCCCAACATAGTGAAAATAAATTTTCCCTCTGTTTTCACTTAATCGCAGCAGTGAATTTTGAATTTTGAATTTCATTTGCCTATCTTTGTACCATTATATATAATATGTAATCACAAAAAAAGTATAAAAAATGAAAAAAGCACTTTTGACACTTGCGGCGGCGATTGTATCATTCACCGCTATGGCTGATGAGGGTATGTGGTTGTTGCCATACCTTCAGAAGATGAACATCAAGGATATGAAGGCAAAGGGTTGCAAGCTCTCAGCCGAGGATATCTACTCTGTAAACAAGTCCTCTCTGAAGGACGCTATCGTAATCTTCGGTGGCGGCTGCACTGGCGAAATCGTATCAGAGAAGGGTCTTATCTTCACAAACCACCACTGCGGCTACGGCTCTATCCAGGCTCTCTCGTCTGTTGAGCACGACTACCTCAAGAACGGCTTCTGGGCTGCCTCACACGAGGAGGAGTTGCCTTGCCCAGGCTTGTCGGTAAAGTTTGTTCGCTCGATTGAGGATGTGACTGCCGATGTATTGGGCAATGTGCCTTCAATCGCAGGTGAGCAGGAGCGTCAGCAGATTATCCGCGAGAACATCAAGGCTATCAGCGAGGCAAAGCAGAAGGATCTGGCAAAGAGCCAGACCTACAACATCGTGGAGTTCTTCGGTGGCAATCAGTACTTTGCATTCGTTTACGAGGTTTACAACGATGTTCGTCTGGTGGGTACTCCTCCATCGTCAATCGGTAAGTTCGGTGGCGACACCGACAACTGGATGTGGCCTCGTCACACTGGCGACTTCTCAATCTTCCGCGTATATGCCGACAAGGACAACCAGCCTGCGGCTTACTCAAAGGAGAATGTGCCTTACAAGCCTACACGCCACCTCGAGATTTCACTCAACAGCTACAAGGAGGGTGACTTCGCAATGGTGATGGGCTTCCCTGGCTCAACAACCCGTTATATGACATCTCACGAGATTGACCAGATGTTGGAGGTGGACAACCCACAGCGCATCTTCATCCGCGGCGAGCGTCAGGCTATCATCTGGGAGGCTATGGAGGCAAGCGACGAGATTCGCATCAAGTACGCATCTAAGTACGCTGGCTCATCTAACTACTGGAAGAACTCAATCGGTATGTCACGCGGCATCCAGAAGCTCGGCGTGAAGGGTCAGAAGCAGGCTCAGGAGGCAGCCTTCCAGAAGTGGGCTGACGAGAACACATTGCCTGAGGAGGGCTTCATCGACGCACTCGCAAATATGAAGGAGGCTGTGGCTAACATTACTCCAGCCGAGGGCGTTATGCAGTATATGAACGAGGCTATGTTGCGCGGCATCGAGCTCGTGAGCGTTGCTCGCACTCCAAAGGCTCGCTACGCAGGCTTCTACAAGGACTATGACGCAGAGCTCGACCGCAAGGTGGCAAAGCGTATGATGCAGATTGTTCGCGAGAATATGGCGAAGGAGAACCTCCCATCAATCTATGCTGAGGTTATCGACGCTAAGTTCGGCGGCAACAGCGACTCATATGTTGACTGGTTGTACGACAACTCTGTGTTCACTTCACTCGAGAAGGCTAACGCCGCATCGGAGGAGCAGGTGGCAGCTGACCCAGCAGTTGAGTTGGCAAACTCTGTGATGGAGGTATACCGCAACGCCTATGTTGAGTACATCAAGTACGCTCCAGAGGTGAACAAGGCTCACCGCCTGTATGTGGCTGGCCTGATGAAGATGCAGCCAAACAAGGCGTGGTACTCTGACGCAAACTTCACTATCCGTTGCACTTACGGTAATGTGTTGCCATACAACCCTGCTGATGCTATCACCTACAACTACTTCACTACTTTGGAGGGTGTAATCGCAAAGGAGGACAACACCAACCCATTGGAGTTCACCGTTGAGCCAAAGCTCAAGGAGCTCTACGCAAAGAAGGACTACGGTCGCTACGCAGACAAGGATGGCAAGTTGCATGTAGGCTTCCTCGCTAACCTCGACATCACTGGCGGTAACTCAGGTTCGCCTATGCTCGATGGCAAGGGTCGCCTGATTGGCTTGGCATTCGACGGCAACTGGGAGGCAATGTCGGGTGATGTTGCATTCGAGCCAGAGTTGCAGCGCTGCATCGGCGTGGATGTTCGCTATGTATTGTGGGTAGTGGACAAGTTCGCTGACTGCCAGCACATTATGTCGGAGCTCGACATCGTGGGCGGCAAGCGATAACATACTTTTACGGGTTGCCGACTCGCTCGGCAGCCCTTTGTTTTAACGAGATTAAAAACTGTCATTCCGCACGGAGCGAGATTGCCACAAAACCTGCGGTTTCTCGCAATGACAATATTAGGCTTGAGAGAAGATGAAGTTAAGAAACATAACTATTCTTGTTGCGGTGCTGCTGGTGCTGGACCAGGCGCTCAAGATTTGGATTAAGACCCACCTCTGCATCAACGAGGCGATAGAGATATTCCCCTGGTTTCAGTTGCGCTTTGTGGAGAACAACGGCGCGGCATTCGGTATGCAGATAGCCAACGCGGGCGGCTTCGACTGGGGCAAGTTGTTGCTCACATCGTTCCGCATCGTAATGATTGGCCTGCTGGGCTACTACATCGTGCACCTGTGCCGCAAGCAGAAGCAGATGCCCAAGGGGGCTATGGTTGGTTTGTCGCTGATTTTTGCGGGTGCGGTGGGCAACCTGATTGACTCGCTCATCTATGGCGTCATCTTTACCGCCTCGACACCTCTTTCGGTGGCGACCTTCGGCGAGGGTTACAGCACATTCCTGATGGGCAAGGTTGTGGATATGTTCTACTTCCCTCTGTTCCAGTGGAACAGCGTGCCTTCGTGGCTGGAGTTTCTGGTAGACCACAACAACTACTTCTTTGGAGCAATCTTCAATCTTGCCGATGCCTACATCTCGGTGGCGGCGGTCTATATGCTCATCTTCCAGTGGCGCACCTTCGACAAGGAGTGGAATTAGCCTGAGGATGGGTATAAAAACACAAAAGAGCAGATTTTGTCTGCTCTTTTTTTGTGCCCTAATCCCTTAAAAATTTAAAAAGAGAAATCTCGCAACTCCTCTTTTTGTGCCCAGAATAGGACTCGAACCTACATGCCGCGAAGCACTCGCACCTGAAACGAGCGTGTCTACCATTTCACCATCTGGGCATCGTTTCGGAATGCAAAGGTAGTACACTTTTTTTATTAAACAACAAAATATCCAAAAAAAACCTAAAGTTTATAGTTTTTGCTCTAAAAAAGCGCCATTTTCAACACTACAATCTCCAGTTTGGGAAGTTTTGAGCGAGGAAAAGTGCCAGTTTTTCCCACAGCAGGTGGGGGTGCTGATATCAAAAGAGTCACTCATCGGGATAGAAACACGCCTCGACACGAGGCGTATCTTTGGAGGCGTAACGCGCCTTGCGCGTCACCCCCGCCGCCTCCAAAGATAAATTTGGGGGAGGGATGATATAAAAAAGAGAACCTTGCGGAGTTCTCTTTCTGTTTTATTCTGTTGCCTGCTCGGGGGCGGATTCAGGCTCTGGGGCGGGTTCAAGGGCGGGGATGTCGCAGACCTTGGTCAATCCGCGGTCGGCGGCGAGGCGCTCCATCAGGGCGTAGGCCTCGGCGTAGTCGTTGTGGATTTCGCCATCGAGAATGGCATTTTTAATCACCTCCTTAATCTCGCCGATGACGCTGCAAGGTTGCAGGGCGTAGCACTTCATAATGATATCGCCAGTGATTGGTGGCTGGAAATTACGCACGCGGTCGCGCTCCTCCAAATCCTTCATCTTGCGGCGAACCAACTCAAAATTAGCCAGATAGCGTTTCACCTTCGCATCAATGCCCGATGTGATATCAGCCTCACACAAGGTCATCAACTGCTCGACATCGTCACCCGCCTCAAAGAGCAGGCGTCTCACCGCCGAGTCGGTCACCATATCCTCCGACAGGATAATCGGGCGCAGGTGCAGATAGACCAACTTCTGGACAAACTTCATCGGCTCACCCAGCGGCAACTTCAGGCGGCGGAAAATGTCGCGCACCATCTTCGAGCCGAGCACC
>JAFYOF010000047.1 GCA_017560305.1 Alistipes sp. | reverse complement strand
TCACCGACCGCGTGTCAGCCCTCCGCCGCAACCTGCTCAAGGGTAAGATGACAAAGCTGGCTAATGGTAAATATCGTTGCGCCTACAAGACTAAATAGTCTTTGCCGCGCGTAATTTATCAATTAAAAAGGCGTTTCTTTTGGATAAAAGAAATAAAAGAGTTATTTTTGCACCGCAAATGTTCCATTAGGGATATTTTGGCGATGGTTCCGTAGCTCAGTTGGATAGAGCAACAGCCTTCTAAGCTGTGGGTCGTGGGTTCGAATCCCGCCGGAATCACTTAATTATTATGATGTATAAGAGGCTGCTAACCAATGTCAAGCAGCCTCTTGTTTGCTATTCCCCCGCCAAAGTTCGCCCCAACTTGTGTATGATTGATTGCAATAGTCCTGCCCCGAAAAACTATTATACCATTTGACCTTGCTCTATTTTCAAAAGGATAAGGATATAATCAAGTTAAAAGAGTTCTGCTATTTTCGGGGGTATGAGAGGAAAATGATAAATTTTTCACTATATTTACTCCTTGGAAAAACTTTTAGCAGATGAAGAGACTCTTATTTCAACCCGTTTTATTTGTAATCTCAATACTTGCATTGGGAGCTTGCAATAACCATTTTCTCTCCGACCCTTCGCTTCGTGAGCAAATCCACAATGAGTGGGCACAGCGCAAGGAACTATTTACTAATGGCGATTGCTTTGCCATTTTTGAAGAGCCACTCTCCGCCGAGGAGCGTGAGGCAATGGAGTTTTTGTATAGCTCGATGCCTTCGGCGGACTTGGCCGATTATGAAGGGGAGTATTTTCTGAAGAATGTCCGTCTTTCACTCAAGGCTCGCCGCGAGATGGCGTGGGGAAAGGTTGTGCCAGAGGATGTTTTTCGCCACTTTGTTCTGCCTATAAGGGTCAATAACGAACGAATGGATGATTTCCGCGAGGTCTATTACGATGAACTCAAGGAGCGTGTCAAGGGTCTTTCATTGCACGATGCAGCTCTGGAGGTAAACCATTGGTGTCACGAAAGGGTCACATACATCCCCTCTGATGCCCGCACCTCTTCTCCGATGGCGATAATAGTCAATGCCGAGGGTCGTTGTGGCGAGGAATCGACATTTACCGTATCGGCGATGCGAGCAGTCGGCATCCCCGCGCGTCAGGTATATACTCCGCGCTGGGCACACACCGATAGCAATCACGCCTGGGTGGAGGTGTGGATTGATGGCGATTGGGAGTTCCTGGGGGCTTGCGAACCCGAGCCAGAGCTTAATGTGGCGTGGTTCAACCAGCCAGCAACACGCGCCCTGCTGATGCACACTCGTGTAAGAGGTGATTATCACGGCAAGGAGGATGTGATTCAACGCACAAACTGCTTCACCGAGATTAATGTGATAGATAATTACGCTCCAGTACGCAAGACAACAGTTAAGGTAATAGATACGGAGGGTAAAGCCGTCGAGGGCGCATTGGTAGAGTATAAAATTTTCAACTACGGAGAGTTCAACTCGGTAGTAAAACTTCACACCGACTCCGCAGGCGAGACCTCTATCCATAGCGGTTTGGGCGATATGCTTGTTTGGGCATCGTTCGAGGGTCGTTTTGGTTATGGCACGCTCTCTGGCGAACAGCTTATCATAGAGCTGAAATATAAGGATGGGGATGTATTCTCATTTAGCGAGGATGTCATCCCACCAGTGCAGGGCGACCTCCCAGTCAAACTCACCGAGGAGCAGATTGTTCAAAACAAAGTACGCCTTGCCTACGAGGATTCGTTACGCTTGGCTTATGTCGCTACATTCGCTACAAAAGAGTCGCTCGATGGTTACACCCGACGCGAGCAGCGCCTGATAGTCGGTGCAAGAGGAAATTGGCAGACAATCAAATCTTTCATTGACTCGGCAGAGGGTGAGGAGCGTCAGCGAGCTATAGCTTTGCTTGAGAATATATCTGCTAAAGACCTGCACGACACAGGGCTGGACATTCTCAATGATGCGTTGCACTCTACCCGCAAGGCTGATTTGGATGCTCTCTATTGCCGATATATCCTCTCTCCTCGTATTGCACAGGAGTTTCTTCAACCATATCGCACACAAATACGCGAAACCCTCGGCGTGGAGATTGGTACGACAGAGCCTTCGGCTTTGCATATCATTGCTTGGTGCACAGAGAATATCATTTTGTGCGACGAGTATAACCCAATAGCATTGCAGACCACACCTGCGGGAGTGTTGCGCCTGCGTGCGGCAGACTCTGCATCGAGAGATCGTTTCTTCGTGGCTGCTTGTCGCTCATTCCACATCCCAGCGCGTCTTAATCCGCAGGATCAGCGCCCCGAATATCACAATGGCAGAGAGTGGGTGAAGGTTGAGATTGGCGGCAAGGTGGCAGAGCAGGTTGCGAACAAGGGACGACTTATTTTGCACTACGACCCAACCCGAGTGCCAACCATTCCTAAACCAAAATATTCGAGCCACTACACCATCTCACGCATTGAGGATGGCGTGTGTCAGGTAATACGCTTTGATAGGGATTTGTCGGTGGATATGGGTAGTAAGGCGTCAGACCTTTTGGCAAGTTCGGTAGAGTTGGATGAGGGATATTATCTGCTATCGACGGGTAACCGTATGGCTAATGGCAGTATCCTCTCCTACAACACCACATTCCGCATCGAAAAGGGTAAGGATACCGATATAGAACTAATCATTCGCCCCGCCGAGGACCACATAGGCGTTATCGGTTCAATGGATGCCGAGCAGTTATATCTCCCTCAAGGCGAGGAGGCAGAGCGTTCGTTGCTCTCTACAACGGGACGCGGTTATTTCATCGTGGCGGTGATGGGTACTGCCGATGAACCCACCAACCACGCCCTGCGAGGCATAAGCTCTATCAGCGAGGATTTGAACAAGTGGAATCGCCCGATAATTATACTGTCACGCTCAAAGGAGGATGCCTCAAAACTCAATCGTGAGCCTTTGGCGGCACTCAAGCCTCACTATGGATTAGATGTAAATGAAAAAGTTGGTCAGATGCTTTGCGCGGGCTGCGACTCCACATCCAACCAACTCCCTATCATTGCCATCTGCGACACATTTGGCAGGGTGGTATATTTCTCACAAGGCTACAACACCTCAATAGGAGAGCAATTAAAGAGTGTTATTCACAAGCTCTGATATAATCTCATATTGAGAGCGTCGGAGCAACCCCACGCCACAACTGTCAGCCGCAAAACTTAACTTCTTGGTGGCAAAAGCGTGGTCGGGAATATTGGCGGCAGCCGTAGAGTGAAACTCTGTGGCTGCTGTCATTTTTTCTATCCACGCTATATTATTTGGGCGAATACCAGCTCCAGGCATAATGATTATGCGCCCTGCGGCTTGCTCCACAAACTCGGCAATATGTTTTGCTCCCTGCTCGGCATCCTGCTCCATTCCAGATGTGAGCAGACGATCACACCCCAGCGAGATAATATCCTCCAACGCCTTCTCGCCATTGCTGCATACATCAAAAGCTCGGTGGAATGTTACAGACAACCCTTGTGCCGCCGTCATCAATTTTCGACAGGCTGCCATATCTATCTCTCCATCGGCGGTCAATGCACCTATCACCACGCCATCAACTCCCACCTCACGACAGAACTCAATATCGCGGCACATAGCCTCCACCTCCTCATCGTTGTAGCAGAAACCTCCCTCTCGGGCGCGAATCAGGACATTAACCTTAATGGTCCTAACAGCCTCTACCACC
>JAFYOF010000046.1 GCA_017560305.1 Alistipes sp. | reverse complement strand
GATGATACCACTCTTGCCCGCACGCTGCTTGATAAAACGGATGATATCGTGCTCGGTATTGTGTTTTGGACGAATCTCATAGAAGAGGTTTGAACGGTTGAACGATGAGCGGAACACCACCGCGTCGGTCATACCCAGGTTCTTCTGAATATCCATCTGCACCTTTGGCGTAGCCGTAGCCGTGAGGGCAATCAGCGGAGCCTGACCGATGTCGTTGATGATAGGTCGGATACGGCGGTACTCTGGGCGGAAGTCGTGACCCCACTCCGAGATACAGTGCGCCTCGTCGATGGCATAGAACGAAATCTTAATCTTACGCAGGAACGCCACATTGTCCTCCTTTGTCAATGACTCGGGTGCAAAATAGAGCAATTTAGTCTTTCCCTCCAGCACATCCTGACGAACCTGATTGATAGCCGTCTTATTAAGCGACGAGTTCAGGAAGTGGGCGATGCCCGACTCGGTAGAGAATGTGCGCATTGCGTCCACCTGATTCTTCATCAGGGCGATAAGTGGGGAGATGATAATCGCCACACCATCCATCAACATCGCGGGCAACTGATAACACAACGATTTACCGCCTCCTGTCGGCATAAGTACAAAGGTGTCACGACCCGCAAGCAGATTGCGAATCACAGCCTCTTGGTTTCCCTTGAAAGAAGTAAAGCCAAAATACTCCTTCAGTTTTTCGTGCAAAATTGTGTTATCGTGCTCCATGGAGTCTAAAATATAAATGTATTCTACGCAGCAAAAGTGGTAAAAACTAAATTTGTCATTCAAAGATAAAACTTTTTTTGAAAAAAATCATAACTTTGTGAAAAATTTTTCAACGATTATGCGTCTATTCACGAGCGAACTGGTAAAAAAATATAAATCACGCACTGTCGTGAACCATGTCAGCATTGATGTCAAGCAGGGAGAGATTGTCGGTCTGTTAGGTCCTAACGGTGCGGGCAAGACCACTACATTCTATATGATTGTGGGTCTTATCAAGCCCAACGAGGGTCAGATTTTCCTTGAGAACGACGAGGGCCAGGTGAGCGAGCTCACGAATATGCCTGTCTACCGCCGTGCGCAGATGGGTGTAGGCTACTTGGCGCAGGAGGCTTCGGTTTTCCGCCGCCTGAGTGTCGAGGACAACATCAAGGCTGTGCTTGAGATGACATCCTACAGCAAGGAGTACCAGCGCGAGCGAGTGGAGGCACTCATCGAGGAGTTCCGCCTGCAGAAGGTGCGCAAGAGCCTTGGTATCCAGCTCTCGGGTGGTGAGCGTCGCCGTACCGAGATTGCCCGCGCGGTGGCTATCAACCCATCGTTCATCCTCCTTGACGAGCCTTTCGCGGGTGTAGACCCCATCGCCGTGGAGGATATCCAGAGCATCGTGGCAACGCTGAAGAACAAGAACATCGGCGTAATCATCACCGACCACAATGTCGATGAGACGCTCGAGATTACCGACCGCACCTACCTTCTCTACGAGGGTAAAATCCTCAAGACAGGTACAGCCGAGGATTTGGCCAACGACGAGATGGTAAAGAAGGTCTATCTGGGTCAGAACTTCCAGCTCCGCAACCGCAAGAGCGCCACTATGGAGCGCATCGAGGCCGAGCAGGCTGCAGCCGAAGCACTCCGCGCCGCCGAGAAGGCATCGGCAGTGAAGGCAACAGAGGAAAACCTCACAACCTCAAACGAGGAATAACAAAGCAAATCACACTTAAATAATATATATGGACAAAACCGTCTCCCGTGGCAGAGTAAATGGCGTCATTGCTCCCCCATCATCAAAAAGTTATGCTCAACGAGCCATAGCCATTGCGCTGTTGGCCAACGGACGCACCATCCTTCGCAACATCGAGTTCTGCAAGGATACGCGCTCGGCACTCAAGTGCATCGAGGCATTAGGAGCAAAGGTGACTCTGCTTGACGAATCGACCATCGCCATTGATGGCGGTCTCAACCCCACCACCGACACCCTTACGGTTGGTGAATCGGGCTTGGCAACTCGTCTGTTCACCCCTATCGCATCACTCCACTCATCACCCATCACCATCCAGGGCGAGGGCACTCTGCTGCACCGACCTATGATGCTGATGATTGAGCCTCTGCGCCAGTTGGGCGTCAAGGTGGCTGATGGCGGAGGCTACCTCCCCATTCAGGTCGAGGGACCTATCCACGGCGGAGAGATTGAGGTGGATGGCAGTTTCTCGTCGCAGTTCATCACAGGTCTGCTGCTCTCGCTGCCTATGTCGCAGGAGGACACCACACTGAAGGTCAAGGATGCGGTATCTACCCCATATATCGATATGACTATCGACACGGCGAAGCGCTTCGGTGTTGATATTATGCACAACGAGGGCGACTACACCGAGTTCTTCATCAAGGGCGGTCAGCAGTACCAGCCCACCGACCTCGCTATCGAGGGCGACTGGAGCGGTGCATCCACTATGCTTGTAGCGGGTGCTATCGCAGGCGAGGTGACAGTAAGCAACCTCTCCACACTCTCAAAGCAGGCCGACACTGCCATTTGTCGCGCCTTGGAGCGTGCCGGTGCAGGCATCATCATCGAGCAGGACTCAATCACCGTATCGAAACGCGACCTGAAGGCCTTCACCTTCGACGCAACACACTGTCCCGACCTCTTCCCCGCATTGGCTGCATTGGCTGCCGCTGCCGAGGGCGTGAGCACAATCATAGGCACATCACGCCTCCGCCACAAGGAGAGCGACCGTGCCGAGACTATCCGTGCCGAGTATGAGAAGCTGGGCATCGAGGTGGACATCACCGAGGAGAATATAATGAAGATTCGTGGAGGCAAGATTCAGCCCGCCACTACATTCAGCCACGACGACCACCGCATCGCTATGTCCATTGCGGTATCGGCGTTGCGCTGCGAGGGCGAGGTTACAATCGAGAATGCCGAGTGCGTAGCCAAGAGCTACCCCACATTCTTTGAGGATTTGGATTCAATAATTGTACGATAATGAACTCTTGGGGAGAAAGATTCAGAATCACCATCTGGGGCGAGTCACACGGCCATCAGGTGGGAGTGAGCATTGATGGCGTACCTGCGGGCATCGCCTTGTCGGAGGAGGACTTCACCGCCGACCTCGACCGTCGTCGCTCTGGCGCAGCGGGCACAACACCTCGCAAGGAGAGTGACACGCCACGCATCGTGTCGGGACTTTACAACGGCTACACTACGGGCTCACCGCTCACCATCGAGTTCCAGAACGAGAACACCCGCTCGGGCGACTACCGCAACCTTGTGGTACACCCACGCCCATCACACGCCGACCTTGTGGCACAGCAGAAGTGGAACGGCTTCAACGACCCACGCGGCGGAGGTCACTTCTCGGGCAGAATCACGCTCGGAATGGTGGCTGCTGGCGTTGTGGCTAAGAAGATTTTGGGCACTGAGGTAAACTTTACAACCGACATAACCGAGATTGGCGGCTGCTCGGACAAAGAGCAGTGGGCAGAGCTCATCGATCAGGCGCAGCGCTCACACGACTCAATTGGCGGACTTATCGAGTGCCGTGTGGGAGGTATCCCTGCGGGCTTGGGCGAGCCGTTCTTCGATTCGATGGAGAGCCTTGCGGCACACCTCCTGTTCTCTGTTCCAGCGGTCAAGGGCGTTGAGTTCGGCGCAGGCTTCTCATCAGCCAGGATGCGTGGCTCGGAGCATAACGACCCCATCATCTCAGCTGAGGGCAAGACTGCAACAAACCACGCTGGCGGCATCGTTGGCGGCATCACCAACGGCAACGAGATTGTAGCAAAGGTGGCTATCAAGCCTACGGCATCCATCTCATTGGAGCAGCAGACTTTCAACTTCGAGAGTCAGAAAATCGAAGGACTCATCATCCACGGACGACACGATGTCTGCATCACTCTGCGAGCTGCAGTAGTTGTGGAGGCAGCGATGGCTATCGCATTGGCTGACCTCAAATTACGCGCATAGGATGAGAGCCTCACGCAAAGAGATTGTCGCTTTTTTGGCATCCTCCATCGAGGCGCTCTACCCCACGCAGGAGCGTATGCGCATAGCACGCCTTGTGGCGGCTGCGTTGAGCGGTGAGAACGAGATAAAGTTCCTGACCGACCCAGGCGAGATTATTGATGTGGAGGTGGAGCAGGCCGCACACGAGTTGGGCAACGGCCGCCCCGCACAATATATCATCGGCACCACCGAGTTCTGCGGCGAGGAGTTCATCATCCGCGAGGGAGCACTCATCCCCCGCCCCGAGACTGAGGAACTTGTGATGTGGGCACGAGAGGAGGCAAAGCGCTTCACCAATCCCCGCATTCTGGATGTCTGCACGGGTAGCGGATGTATCGCCATTGTGCTCAAGAAACTAATCCCTTCAGCCGAAGTCACAGCCATTGACCTCTCCCCCGAGGCACTTGCCATCGCACGCGAGAATGCTGAGAAACTGGACGCAGATGTAAGCATCCTTCAGGATGATGCGCTGAATGGTATGACCTCTCTCGGCGCCGAGAAATTTGATATTATAGTCTCAAATCCGCCCTATATCCCCTCATCGGAGCACGATGCGATGCACATCAATGTGACACGCTATGAGCCCCATATGGCGCTCTTTGTGGCGGATGACGACCCACTGATATTCTACCGCGAGATTGCCCTCACAGCAAAGCGACTGCTCACCACGGGCGGAGCGCTCCTTTTCGAGATACACGAAACCCTCGCCACCCAGACCGAGCAGATGCTCCAGAGTTTGGGCTATAATACCGAACTACGACACGATTTCCTTTCAAAACCAAGAATGATATGTTGCCACCTAAAAGAGTAAAACGCACCAAGACCGCCGAGCAGGCTCTCGCCTCGCTCCAGAGGTTGTGCGCCCGCGCCGAGCGTAGTTCGGGCGATGCTCTGCGACTGATGGCAACCTGGGAGGTGGATCCCGCAAAGCGTCACGAAGTGCTGCAACGCCTCATCGACGACCGCTTTATTGACGACAGGCGCTACGCCGAGGCATTCGTCAGGGAGAAGACCTCGTTAAGCAGTTGGGGCGAGTATAAGATTCGTGCGACACTCAAGCGCAAGGGCATCTCCGATGAGATTATCGCCGAGGTGTGTAACTCATCCGAGACACTCCACACCACCGAGCGCCTTACCCAGCGCCTGCAACGCAAGGCACGCACCTACAACTACAAGACTCTCTACGAACTCAAGACCAAACTTCTGCGTCACGCCCTCTCGCTGGGCTTTCAGATGGACGAGGCTTTAGAGGGTGTCGACCAGGTGATGAAAACCATTAACACAGACTCAAAATGCGACGAGGATACCTTCTTTTAACCCTTATGCTCTGCATCGCAACGACCGCCATAGCGCAGAAGTTGGATGCAGATTATTATGCTTACCCACTGAAGAATGTTGCGGGCTACTACTCTGCCAACTTCGGCGAGATGCGCCCCAACCACTTCCACTCGGGCATCGACTTCAAGACCGATGGCGTCGAGGGCAAATCTGTCGTGGCCGTTGCCGATGGCTATGTCTCGCGCGTGGCCTACTCACCCACAGGCTACGGACTGGCACTCTATGTGAACCACCCCAACGGCACAACATCGGTGTATGGTCACCTCTCGCGCTTTAGAAAGGATATCGCAGACTTCGTATTTGCCGAGCGACACCGCCAACAACGCAGCCGCATCGATATCGAGTGCAAGCCCGACCAGTTCCCTGTCAAGCGAGGCGAGGAGATAGCACTCTCGGGCAACACAGGCTCCTCGATGGGACCGCATCTGCACTTTGAGTTGCGCACCACATCATCGCAAAAGACGCTTAATATCATATCTCAAGGATTGGTTGAGCCAAAAGACCGTATCTCGCCTTATATTATGAAGTTACACTACTTCGAGGTGGATACCGTTAGCGGCATTCCCCACCATAGCAAACCAGCCACCTACACCATCTACAAGAGCGACAACAACACCTACCGCACCAAGCAGACCTCGCCCATCAAGGTGGGTCGCAAGGGCTATTTCGTGGTAGAGACCTCCGACCGCAAGGATGACTGCGCCAACACCTATGGCGTCTACAACATCAAGGCAGAGGTGGATGGCAAGCGCTACTTTGAGTATCGCAACGAGGGCTTCACATTCGATATGTCGCGCTACTGCAATGCCGTGGCGTGGTATCCCGTGCAGCGCAAATCACGCAACGAGGTGATGCGCCTCGCGCGCCTACAGGGCTGTCCTACAACATTTTACCCTACGATGGTGAACAATGGTGTAATCACCACCACCGCATCCCAGCGCCGCAAGATGAAAATCATAGCGACCGACGACTGCGGCAACACATCCACATTGGAGTTTGAGATTCAGGGCAAGGCAGACTCGCTCTGCTTCAAGCCCACGCTACCCGAGGATGCCATCATCGCACACCACAACCGCGACTTCGCCCACAAGATTGATGACTGCGCGAGCGTTGTCATACCCCGCGGTGCGCTCTACGAGAGCATAGTTCTTGACCTGAAAAAATCGGACATCGAGCCCACTCACGAGAGTGTTGAAATCCTCTCACCAGCATACACAATCCACAACGATAACACTCCGTTACACAAGAGTATAGGCGTGTTATTTACACAAAAGGTTGAGCCAAACCTCCAGCGCCACACAACAATGGCGGCAGTTGATTCCAACGGCAATATCTCCTACGCTGGCGGCAAGTACACGCTCAATCGTCTGGCAGGCAGAACAACCTCATTTGGCACCTATTGTCTGGTAGCTGACACCACCCCACCGACCATCACTCCGCAGTTTGAAATGGGGCAGGATTGCCGCTCAAAGAGCCGCATCGCCCTGCGCCTTGAGGACAACTTTTCGGGCGTGGCGTCGTGCAATGTCTACATCGACCAGAAGTGGGTTGCCATCGACCTTCTGCGTGGCAGAGCGTGGATAAACCTCGACGCCGAGGGCATCAAGGGCGGCAAAAAACACACTATCCGTCTCGAGGTGAGCGACAATTGCGGAAATAAAACATCCTGGGAGGGGCATTTTATTAGGTAAATATAAATTATTTACCTATCTTTACGCCAATAGAACTACTTAAAACCAATTTTATATGCTTAAAAAAACATTATTGAGCGCAGTGGCAACGCTGTTGGTTGCCTTTTCATTTGCGCAGGAGAGAGAGTTTTCGCCAGCAGACTATGTGAGTCCGTTGGTGGGAACATTGTCGGAGTTTGCTCTGTCAACAGGTAACACCTACCCCGCCATCGCGCGTCCTTGGGGTATGAATTTCTGGTCACCGCAAACGGGCAAGATGGGAGATGGATGGATGTACACCTATACGGCGCACAAAATCCGTGGCTTTAAGCAGACTCACCAGCCAAGCCCTTGGATCAACGACCACGGTCAGTTCTCGTTGATGCCAGTCGTTGGCGCACCAAAGTTTAACGAGGATGAGCGCGCAAGCTGGTTCTCACACAAGGGCGAGGTGGCAAAGGCCTACTACTACAAGGTTTACCTCGCTGAGCACGATGTCGTAACCGAGTTCTCACCAACCGAGCGTGCCGTATTGTTCCGCTTCACATTCCCTGAGTCGGAGCAGTCGTATGTGGTGGTGGATGCCTTCGACCGTGGCTCATACATCAAGATTGACAAGGAGAACAACCGCATCATCGGTTACACAACACGCAACTCAGGCGGTGTGACACGCAATTACAAGAACTACTTCGTTGTGGAGTTTGACAAGCCTTTTGAGTATGTAAACACATTCGTAAACGGCGAGCTCAAGGAGAATGCCGTTGAGCAGAAGGAGAACCATGTGGGTGCTGTAATCGGCTTCAAGACAAAGAAGGGCGAGCAGGTACACGCACGCGTATCTTCATCATTCATCAGCCACGAGCAGGCGGCACAGAACCTCAAGGAGTTGGGCGACGACTCACTGGAGGAACTCACCGAGAAGGGCCGTCAGGCTTGGAACGATGTACTCGGCAGAATCGAGGTAGAGGGTGGTAACTTGGATCAGTTGCGTACATTCTACTCTTGCCTTTATCGTTCTACACTCTTCCCACAGATGCACCACGAGATTGACGCCGAGAGTAATGTATTGCACTACAGCCCACACAACGGCAAGATTGAGAAGGGTTACTTCTACTCTGGCACTGGCTTCTGGGACACTTTCCGTTGCTTGTTCCCATTGCTCAATGTGCTCTACCCATCGGAGAATTTGAAGATGCAGGAGGGCTTTGTGAATGTATATAAGGAGAGCGGCTTCTTCCCAGAGTGGTCAAGCCCAGGTCACAGAGGTTGTATGGTTGGTAACAACTCGGCTTCTGTATTGGCTGACGCATACCTCAAGGGTGTGAAGGTTGAGGATGTAGAGACAATGTATGAGGGTATGATTCACGGCACAAAGAATGTACACCCACGCGTTGCTTCATCGGGTCGTCTCGGTCACGAGTGGTACAACACATTGGGTTATGTGCCTTACGATGTGGGTATCAACGAGAACGCAGCACGCACTTTGGAGTATGCTTACGACGACTGGTGTATCTATAAGATGGCGAAAGAGTTGAAGCGCCCACAGGAGGAGATTGACCTCTTCGCAAAGCGCTCACAGAACTACCGCAACATCTTCGACAAGGAGACAAAGTTGATGCGTGGCCGCCTCAAGAACGGCGAGTTCCAGAAGCCATTCTCACCACTTAAGTGGGGTGACGCCTTCACCGAGGGTAACAGCTGGCACTACACTTGGTCGGTATTCCACGACCCACAGGGTCTTATCGACCTGATGGGCGGCGATGATGAGTTCGTTGAGATGCTTGACTCGGTATTTATCGTACCTCCAATCTACGATGAGAGCTACTACGGCGGCGTGATCCACGAGATTCGTGAGATGACCGTAATGAACACTGGTAACTATGCTCACGGTAACCAGCCTATCCAGCATATGATCTATATGTATGACTACGCTGGTCAGCCTTGGAAGGCTCAGTATTGGTTGCGCGAGGTTATGAACCGCTTCTACTCGGCTGCTCCAGACGGTTACTGCGGTGACGAGGATAACGGTCAGACATCGGCTTGGTATGTATTCTCAGCTCTCGGCTTCTATCCTGTTTGCCCTGGCTCTGACCAGTATGTGATGGGTGCGCCACTCTTCAAGAAGGCTACAATCCACCTTGAGAACGGCAACGACTTTGTGATTGAGGCTCCAGAGAACAGCGAGAAGAATATCTATATCGACCGCTTGAAGCTCAATGGCAAGAACTACACTCGCAACTACATCACCCACTCTGATTTGATGAATGGCGGTAAGATGGAGGCTGCGATGAGTGACAAGCCAAACACAAAGCGTGGTACTGGCAAGAACGACCGTCCTTACTCATTCTCTCGCGACGAGAAGTAGGAGGTTTGCATAATAGATAAAAGAAAAACTCTCGGAACATTCCGAGAGTTTTTTGTTTGCATATCTTCTCTTGCCTAAGGAATTGGATAAAAAGAGGGTTTTCAAGGTTGCGTTTAAGCGAGGGCAGAGAGAGCTTGCTCACTATGCCAAGCGTAGCAACCAAAAGGTACTTAAGGCTTGCGAAGTCCGAGAAACCGCAGTTTACTAAAGCGTAAATGAGGATTTCAAGGACGAGTATAACGCCGAAAACACCTTTTTAGGCAATTCCCTCTTTTACTATTTAATAATCTTATCCAATGCATCCACCGCGCGGCGTATCTCCTCTTGGGGCAGTTCGTGGTCAACGAGGTTGCCGGCGAAGTACTGCTCGAAGGCGTAGAGGTCAATCATTCCGTGACCCGAGAGGTTGAACAGGATGGTCTTCTCGCGACCCTCCTCCTTTGCCTGCAATGCCTCACGCACCGCCGCAGCGATAGCGTGGCAAGACTCGGGCGCTGGCACAATACCCTCGCTATTGGCGAACATCATACCCGCCTTGAAGGTCTCAAGCTGCTGAACGGATGTCGCCTCCATCAAACCATCCTTATAGAGCTGGCTGACGATTGTGCCCGCACCGTGGTAGCGCAGACCACCCGCGTGGATGTTGGATGGCTGGAAGGTGTGACCGAGGGTAAACATCGGCATCATAGGGGTCATTCCCGCTGTGTCGCCATAGTCATACTGGAACTCACCACGGGTCAGTTTTGGGCACGATGCTGGCTCCACTGCAACCACACGGGTCTTCTTACCCTCGCACAGATTGCGGCGGATGAACGGGAAGCCGATACCCGCAAAGTTAGAGCCGCCACCGAAGCAACCTATAACCACATCGGGCTCATCGCCCGCCTTCTCCATCTGGCGGATAGCCTCCTCACCGATGATGGTCTGATGCAGCAGCACATGGTTCATCACACTACCCAGGCAGTAGCGTGTGCTCTCGCCGTGATCCAAAGCGCTCTCAACGGCCTCCGAGATGGCTATACCGAGGTTACCCGAGCACTCGGGGTCCTTTGCCAGAATCTCACGACCGCAACGCGTTGTGTCGCTTGGCGAAGGGATTACATTCGCACCCCACGCATTCATCAAGAGCTTACGATAAGGCTTCTGCTGGCAACTCACCTTCACCATATAGACTCTAAGGTCGAGGTTGAAGTATTGGCACGCCAACGACATCGCACTACCCCACTGACCGCCACCAGTCTCCGTTGCGAGGTACTTTATACCCTGCTTGGCGTTGTAGTAGGCCTGCGGAATAGCGGTATTGGGCTTATGCGAGCCCGCGGGCGAAACACTCTCATTCTTGAAGTAAATCTTCGCTGGGGTGTCAAGCATTCGCTCGAGGTTATAGGCACGCACCAGAGGCGTAGGACGCCAAATCTTGTAGAGTTCCTGCACCTCCTCAGGAATCTCAATATATCGTTCAGTTGAAAACTCCTGCTTCACCAACTCCTCACCGAATATGCGGCACATAGCCTCGGGGGTCATTGGCTGCTTGGTCTGTGGGTCGAGTGCTGGCAGCGGCTTGTTGGGCATATCGGCAACAATATTATACCACGCCGTAGGCATCTCCTGCTCCGAGAGCATAAACTTCTTCGTTCTCATCATCTATTGGGTTTAAATAAAAAAAGCCATCGTTCTTCGGGGGAACAATGGCTTCGATACTTTAATAAATTATCTCATTCAACATAACACAAGCGTCGACATCATTGTTCATTCAAACAATGGCGCCACCACAAGTTGTTATGCAAATTCTTATTCATAGTTTTCTGTTGTCTTATGCAAATATAAGAATAATTTTCATTCGTTGTTCACCTTGAAGTGAAAATTTATGCATTTTTCCCCAAAGTTCTCTTCCTTACATTTACTTTCTGTGGAAAGTCACGCCCTGCAACTTGTTCCAATCGCCGCGAGTAAAGTCGGGCACAGCCACTGGCATACTGTTGTGCTTTGCCGATGTTGCCGACAACTCGCCGATGCAAGACCACTCCGCCGCGTCGTAGACATCCTGATCGAGTGGCAAGCCGTTGCGCAAGCAGTAAACCAAGCGGTAGTCCATCACAAAGTCCATACCTCCGTGACCGCCAACCCTCTTTGCCTGCTCCTCAATCTCCTGATGGATTGGGTGCTTGTAGGCAGCCATCACAGCCTTACGAACATCTTCGCTAACGAAGTTGTGTGGGTTGACAGTAGCCTCGGGAACGCTCTCGGGGTCAACCTTGCTGAGGTCAATCTTCTGCGCCTCAATCGTTGCACCCTTCAGCACCTGACTTGGCAACTGACCTGGCACGAAGGTAAAGCCCTCGATAGGATACTTATTGGCAAAACCCTTTGTTCCTGTCAACTGATAGAGGCGGTTGTATGGGCGAGGTGTGTAGACATTGTGCTGAATCTCGATTGTCTGACCCTGCTCTGTCTTGAGCATTGTGGTTGTGTGATCACCATTGGCAAACTCCTCAACACCCATCTTCGCCTTTGCGATTGCAAGACCATTCACTGACTTTGTATCCATAGAAACGAGGTAGTTCAAGCGGTTACCGCGGTGGATATTGAGCGCCAGGCAGACAGGGCCGAAGCCGTGAGTCGCATAGACATCGCCTCGGTGCTTCTGGTTGAAGTCCAGACGCCAGTTGCCGTGGTAGTCGTTCCAGTAGTCCGAGAGGTTGTGGATATAAGCACCCTCGGCGTGCAGAATCTCGCCGAACAGACCCTGCTGAGCCATATTCAGGCAGGTGAGCTCAAAGAAGTCGTAGACGCAGTTCTCAAGCATCATACAGTGGCGGCGTGTGCGTTCAGAGGTGTCAACCAACTGCCAGCACTCCTCGACAGATGTTGCCGCAGGCACCTCGATAGCCACATGCTTGCCGTGCTCCATCGCATAGAGGGCGATAGGCGTGTGGTTGAGCCAATCGGTGGCGATGTATACCAAGTCGATATCATCGCGCTCGCAGAGCTCCTTGAATGCCTCAGCACCCACATACTCATCGGCCTTTGGCATCGAAGCACGCTCCAGCATAGGCTGACACTTCGACACATTCTTCTGCTCCAAATCACACAGAGCCTTAATCTCGACGCCCTCGATGTGGGTGAAGCGGTTCACCGCACCAGGTCCACGCATACCCAAGCCCACGAAAGCAACTCTCACAACGGGAATTGGGTCGGCCGCAAAGCCCAGCATAGACTCCTGACCAGCCTTTCGGGATGGCTCGTCGAAGTGAATCATTCCATTCTTAAAACTATAATTTTCACCCGATGGGCGGTTGCAGCATCCCACGAACATAGCCAGCGTGAGCAACGCCGCAACAAAGAGGCGAAGTTTAGATTGTTTCATATCTTCATTCATTTAAGTTGATTTATACTCCAAAATTAAGAATTTTTCCTCTTCCGTGCAATCTTTAGCGAGTTTTTCTTCTCCACCACAAGCGCTATGGGCAGATGGTCGCTCACTCCGCCCAGATACTCCACGCCACGATAGGTCGCCTTGGGATGGCGGCGAGAGTCGAGCATATCCCTTCGACTGAAGGCGTAGCCCCTGCCCTTGAGTTGCAGAGCACCGCCTCGCAGAAAGTCTGTCGAGAGGATGATTTGGTCGTAGCAGTACCACCTGTCGCGGTAGACCATACTACCCTTCACACGCGCAAAAGGGTTATATAGGTCATTGCCTTGAGCCTTGCGGGGATGAAGTTTCGCATTCAGCACACGCCTTATGCTCTCATCACGCGGTGTGTCGTTCATATCGCCCATAAGAATGATTTGCCTTGTGGGCTCCTCGCTCCTTACATCATCAATGAGTGCACGCAGTTGTCGTGCCGCCGTCACACGGCGTGCAGAGGTGAACTCCTCGCCACCGATACGCGAAGGAAGATGCACCACAACCACCAGCACAGACTCGCCACACAACCGCCCACGCACCACAAGATAGTCTCGCGTCGGGAGGCCAACCTCCGCCCTCAGGGGATAACTGTCCTCCACCTCAAAACAATCCGGGCAATACAAAAGCGCCACATCGATGCCTCGCGGGTCAGGGGAATCGTAGTGCAACACCTTATAATTCGCCGCCGCAACTGCCTCCTGCGCAACAAAATCCTCAACCACAGCCCTGTTCTCCACCTCGGCAAGCCCAAGCAGAGCGGGAAACCCATTCTCCGCTGACATTGCGCCAACGACACTCGCCAGCGACTGCAACTTTCGCTCATAACGCTCCGAGGTCCACTCTCTGTCGGCTGCGGGGAGCATATCATCATCTCGTTTCGCTGGGTCATTCAGGGTATCCATCAGATTCTCAACATTATAAAACGCAACAACCCTGCACGGCTGCGCCACGGCAACGCCCTGCAAAACAAGCAACAAGAGTAATATCGCAATGCGCTTCATAATCTTCTGTCAAGTGGAATTCCTGCTACACAAAGATAATTTATTTTCGCTTACCAGCCATCACCCGAGCGCACGAAATGAGCAAAAGTTTTGCTTATAGTCCCATAAAAACAATTGATAAAAAAGACTTCGTTTTGCGACATTTATGCACAATATTTGCAATAGAAAAGCAAAAAAAGAGTTTAATAACTAAAGATTGAAAGGTATGAAAAAGATGATGTCAACATTCGCGGTCCTGCTGCTCACACTGAGCGTGGCGTGCGCCAAGGCTGACCGACCTATCAAGTTTGAGCAACTGCCAGCCACCGCACAGGAGTTCCTGAAGGCACACTTTGCCGATGTGAAGGTGTCGTTTCTGAAGATTGATGATGATTTGATATATAAGGAGTATGAGGTGCTGCTCGCCGACGGCACAACAGTCGAATTCAACGGCGAGGGCGAGTGGAAGGATGTCGACTGCAAGCGTAACGCCGTGCCCGCCGCAATCGTTCCGACCCAGATTCACGAATATGTGAACGCCCACTACCCCTCGGCGACAATCACCAAGATTGACCGCGACCGCCGCGGCTATGAGGTCTCGCTCTCCAACCGACTAGAACTCACCTTCGACACGCAGTTCCGACTGGTGGATATCGACGATTAGATGATTAGGAGATAACACAATTAAGCGATTGGGCGACCACCCAAACACCTAAAGAGTAGTCAATCTCGCCCACCGCCCCAGGGCGTCATTGACCAACAGCAACAAATGAGGGATTATACGGGGCAAAAAAGGTGTCGCCCGTGCGGACGACACTTTTGATTTTATATTCTTTTTAATTTCTGAAATTCCATTTCTTATTTTACTATGTTATTAATTGTGTGTAAAGGTATTTCAGCCACTCCCCCATTTCCTGACGGAGTAAAATAAAAAAATTGAGCTTGCCTAACTTTTTATTGTTAGACAAGCTCATTTATTTATATGAATGGTTTAGCGAGAACAAGTTGTGAAGAAATTCCAGATTTCGGTGGGGGTGTGGAGGTCGGAGTCGCCCCAGGTGTGGCCGCCACCGAGGATTTCGTAGAGTTGGAGGCGAAGGCGGCCCTTTTTGTCGAAATATTTGTGCGAAATCACCTGATTTGCCTTTGGGTGTTTGAGGGGCAGAGGGGTCTGCTCGTGCATTGGGCAGTTATTGCGCTTGACCCAGAAGTCAATAGCGTCGGGAACGGCAATGTATGCGCCCCACCCTCCTTTATTTTCAAGGTCGCCAGTCCACTCCGAAACACGATCCTCGGTGCCGTGAATCTCGAACAGCGGGCACGATTTCGGCTTTGGAAAACTCTCTGGCATCCACGCCATTGTAAGTCCCGCAACGGGTGCAACTGCCTTGAACACCTTTTGGGATGAATATGCCAGCAGGTAGCACATCTCGCCGCCATTGGACATACCGGTACAGAAGGTCTGCTTGCGGCTCAAGCCATACTCCTTCTGCAGTTGGCGAGCCAAGTCGCACAAGAACTGCACATCGTCAACCTCCATAGTATCCTGAAACGGGTATCCCACATTCCAGCAATTATGTCCTCGTTTATCCTTCGAGCCGAGCGGATAGCAGATTACAATACCGTGCTTATCAGCCAGTTCGTTAAATCCGAGATGGTCAAAATTATTATTTCCACCATATCCGTGCAATACAAAAATCAGAGGTGCATTCTTCTCAATTCCCGCGGGCAGATATAGTTTGAATTCACGCTCAAGACCCTGATTTTGGATTGTGAGATTCTTGTATTGAGGCTTCGCAAGCGACTGAGCCCGTGCCGATAATTGTGTGCCCGTTGCAAGAATAATGAGGGCGAAAATCAGGTGCAAAATGTTGGGAATTTTTCGTTTCATAATGGAGTTAGAATTAGGTGGTTGTGATACAAATATAAGATTTTATTTTGAATTTGGAGGCTTGGGCGGCTGGGCAAATTACCTCTCCCCTATTATTTTTGCGTAGCGATTTTGGCGTTCGGGAAATTAGGTCTATTTTTGCGACCTAAACAGAGATATTGGGCAGAAGATGACAGAGGCTTTAACTACATTTCAGTGGACTATTCTTGCGCTTACGGCGCTTTGTATTGGTATGTCAAAGACGGGCGTGCAGGGGTTGATGCTGCTCGCCGTGCCCTATATGGCTATGGCATTTGGTGCGAAGGAGTCTACGGGCGTTATTCTACCGATGCTCTGTATGGCGGACATCATCGCCGTTGTCTATTACAAGCGCATAGCCGACTGGAAAGTGGTTGCAAAGCTGCTTCCTACGGCGATAGTCGGATTCTTTGTTGCGATATTTGTCGACAAGTTGATTCCCGCCAACGAGTTTCGCCAACTGATGGGATGGACACTCGCGCTGGCGCTGGCGGTTATGATTTGGAGCGAGTTGTTTGGCAAGGAGAACCGATGGATGAAAAAGTGGTGGTACTCTGCCCTATTCGGACTGCTCGGAGGTTTTACCACTATGATTGGCAATGCCGCAGGACCAGTGTTGTCGGTCTATCTTTTATCGATGCGAAAGGAGAAGATGGAGTATATAGGTATAAATGCCTGGTTTTTCCTTGTGGTAAATCTGTTGAAAGTGCCCCTTCAAATCTTTGTGTGGGATAATATTTCGTGGTACACATTCTCGCTCAACCTTGCGATGTTGCCCATCATCGGCATTGGCGCTTGGCTGGGTATTTTGATTGTTGGATTATTCCCCGAAAAGGCATTTCGCCGATTTATTCAGATTATCACAATCCTGTCGGTCGCTATGATGATGTGGTAATTTGGAGGGGGCTAGATGATGTCCAGCAGTGAGTCTAACATCTCTAATTTCCTATTTAGTTCATTGAAATAGCGCAAGCCCGACTGGACTGATGACAATAAGGTGTCATTATCTAATATGTGACTACCTTTTGCCTTAATGAAGTTTTTACCATAGAGACAAGAAAACATTTCACTATAGTCGAAAAGTTCATCTCTATCACCGAACACACCATAGGTACACATTCTTAACTCGCCATCTATATTGGAATAGATATTCTCCTCCATCTTATCAAACACCTCCACATCTACATTATCCGCCAGCTTGGGAATCTCAATGGATGGTTTCATACAAGGGTTGATTAGAATCTTTGCTAGTGAATTTCTTATGTTCAGTCCATAAAAAGCTCCAAGACTTGAAGCTACAATAGTAGTTATATTTTTTATTCATATTAAGGTAATTAGGCGGTTTTCAAACCCCGTCAAAAATCCTCAAAAATCACGGTTTTTCACTCAAAAAAATACCTCAAAAATTTTTATAGAAATTTTAGGTAGATTTTACACTACACCACCACAATTCTATTCAAACTCATTTTGACTCCACATCTCGCATTGAGTCATAATAGTTTCGAGTGCTGCTTCCTGCCCTTCTGGCGGATATTTGTATTTTTTGAGTAGGCGT
>JAFYOF010000045.1 GCA_017560305.1 Alistipes sp. | reverse complement strand
ATAATAATATGTGTGTGATTGTTCCAGGGATTGAGCAAAAGTGTGTGGCTTCTCCATCATTTTTGGTGATACGCCTGCACGACAAATCTGCCATATTGCCTGAATTCGTGGCGTGGTATCTCAATCTCCCGACTACACAAAGCACTTTGGCAGTCCAGGCTCGCGGGACATCCATAATGTCTATCTCGAAGGCAACGCTTGGAGAATTGGAAATTCCTATCCCTCCGATAGAGAGGCAAAAGAAATATATCGAACTCTCAAAACTACAAAAACGAGAGCAAGAACTCTATAAAACCATCGCCGAAAGACGTAAACAAATATTAGAATATAAAATGATAAAAAATATATAGTAATGAGCACGAAGATTACCCAAGACGAAATCAACAAAGTTGTATGGAAAGCCTGCGACACCTTCCGCGGTGTAGTTGATCCGAGCCAATACAAAGACTATATTTTGACAATGCTCTTCTTGAAGTATGTCAGCGATGTCAACAAGTCGAAATATGCAGAATATTTAGAGCGCTACGAAGGTGATGAGGAACGTGCTCAGCGAGCTATGCGCCGCGAGCGATTTCAAGTGCCCGAGACAAGTTATTTCTATTACCTCTACGATAATCGCAATGCGGTAAATATTGGCGAGTTGATAGATATTGCCCTTGTCGATTTGGAAAACGCAAACCGCGAGAAGCTCAATAGTGAGGACGGTAGTGGTATCTTCCGCAATATCAGTTTTAACAGTAGCAACCTCGGCGAGGTGAAGGATCGCAATGTGCGCCTCAAAACACTCTTAGAGGACTTTGCTGATGAAAAGTTGCAGTTTGATGAGTCGCACCTCGACAACAACGATGTCATCGGCGATGCCTATATGTTCCTTATCGAGCACTTTGCTAGCGACGCGGGTAAGAAGGCTGGTGAGTTTTTTACTCCTAAGGAGGTCTCTACTCTACTCGCCAAACTAACCAAGAGTGCCCCCGGCTCACGCATCTGCGACCCCACTTGTGGTTCAGGCTCACTGCTTATTAAGGCGGGTCGTGAGGTTGGCTCTGATAACTTCTCGCTCTATGGTCAGGAACTCAATGGTAGCACTTGGGCATTGGCTATGATGAATATGTTGCTGCACGGCTTTGATAGTGCCGTTATCCGCTGGGGCGACACACTGCGTAATCCCAAACTCAAGGATGGCGATGCGCTGATGAAGTTCGACACCGTTGTGGCAAACCCGCCATTTTCCCTTGAAAAGTGGGGCGCTGACGAGGCTCCTAACGACCAATACAACCGTTTTTGGCGTGGCATTCCGCCCAAGAGCAAGGGCGACTGGGCTTTTATCAGCCATATGTTGGAGGTCGCTAACGAGCACGGTAAGGTGGGCGTTGTTATCCCGCATGGTGTGCTTTTCCGAGGTGCAAGCGAGGGTAAGATTCGTCAGCAGACCGTCGAGGAGAACCTTCTCGAAGCTGTTATCGGTCTGCCTGCAAACCTCTTCTATGGTACGGGTATCCCTGCTGCTATTGCTATTTTCAACAAGGCGAAAAAGGGCGACGAAGTACTCTTTATTGACGCTAGCCGCGAGTTCGAGAACGGCAAAAACCAAAACCGTCTGCGTGATGCGGATATCGAGCATATTGTTACCTCCTATCGTGCATTTGCCGAGGGCAAACTCTCGCTGGGCGTAGCCGAGGAGAAATATGCCTATGTCGCTACCCGCAAAGAAATTGAGGAGAACGATTACAATCTCAATATCCCCCGCTATGTAGATACCTACGAGGAGGAGGCAGAGATTGATATTGTTGCTGTTCAGCAGGAGATTGACGCCCTCGAAACCGAGCTTACCGAGGTGCAAGCCAAGATGAAAGAGTATTTGAAAGAGTTGGGAATGTAAAAATAAAGAAATATGACAGATTACAGACAATTATTATCAGATATCAAGACTCGCCATAACCCGGAAAATCAGTACTTGGTAGAGTCAAGAATGTTTACTGGATTACCAAGCGATATTAGCGATTTACAAAGGTATGTTTATATCGCTATGATGGCTGTGGATGACAACTATACATCTAAAACAAAAGAAGCAGGACAGCGAGTAAGAGCTCATTTACAAGATGGAGGATTAACTAATGTATCTTATCATTATCAAGGATCTGTTATGACAGATACACACATTAGAGGATATAGTGATATTGATCTATTGGTTATATGTGAAAAGTATTATAGCTATGATTCTGTAAGTGTTAAAACCATTTTAGAATCATACAACCCTAATTACACATATTCTGAAGTATCAAAATTAAGATCCGTTGACAACGCATCGCCATACACTGGAAATGTCGATGATGATTTAAGAACGATTAGAGTTCAAAGTGAAAGTATTTTATCACGGAAATATCTAAAATGTGATATTAGTCATCCTAAGGCAATAAAAATCACAAATCAGGACCTTCATAGAGATGTGGATATAGTCACGGCGGGTTGGTATGATGATGTTAATTCAATCATTAATGACCGAAGCCTTACATATAGAGGAATTCAAGTGTATGATAAGATTGCTAATATTAGGTGTGCAGCAGATTATCCATTTTTGAGCATTGAACGCATAAATACCAAAAGCGCAAATACAGGTGGTAGATTAAAAAGGATGATACGCTTTTTGAAAAATATCAAAGCGGACTCGAAGCAAAAAATTAATTTGTCAAGTTTTGACATCAATGCCATTTGTTACGACATTGATATTAATATATATAAAGAATTACATTACCTAAATTTGGTAACAATTGTTTTTCTTCAGCTACATAAAATTGCATACGATGAATCTTATGCAAATAGAGTAACATCTGTTGATGGGAAAGAGTATATATTTAGGGACAGCAATAAGCGCCAAGAAGTTGCTGCAATGTTACAAAATGTGTATAATATTTATACTATTCTTAAAGAACAACATTTACTATGAGACCTAGAATTTTTATTGGCTCCTCAAAAGAGGGGTTATATATAGCAGAACAAATAAAAGCCTACTTTTCCTTGGATTTTGACTGTTATCTATGGAGTGATAACATATTTAAATATAATGATAATTACCTTGAAACCTTGATGAAAGAGGCGAGCCTATTTGATTTCGGTTTTATGGTATGCACAAATGATGATTGGACTAAATCAAGAGGTGTAGAGCAAAGGGCTCCTCGTGATAATGTTATATTTGAATATGGACTATTTCTGGGTCGCTTAGGTCGTGAAAGGGCTTACATCATACATGATAAAAGCATAAAATTACCTAGCGACCTACACGGCATTACATTAGCTTCTTTTGAAGTTAATGATGGAGTTATAACATCTTATGACAAGCCATTTGAAGTCTTATTAGAAAGATTACATAATGAAATTGTAGGTAAAATTGAGATAGGCTTACTCGGGATGTTGCCATCGACCGTGTTGGCAATTGGTTATTTTGAAAATTTTGTCAAACCCGTATGTGAGTATTTAACTATTCACGAGACTATAGATGTTGGTGGAGAACATTGTCATTGTTCAAAATTCAAGGTGGTAATTCCCCGTGATTTAGATGCAGATATCAAGAAACGAGCTCTTATTTATCACAGAAAACAATCATATAAAGAACTACAGATTCCAACCGATAGTAGGAGTTATCCGTTATATGTCTCTATTGAAAAAGAAGGAAGTGAAGTCGTACTGAGTGATATGCCTACAACACTTAACGGTATAGATAAGGCAATTGATATGTATTTGCGCAAAGGCCATATCGGAAAGACACAAGAACAACAATTACTCGAGGATAGAGAGTTGCGAAATTTTACAATGGTATTATCTAAGTTGGTTGCTAATGATGCTTTTTGCAAAGAGATAATATGTATTGAAACTGAAAAATTGTAAATTAGATGACGACCAAAAATAACATGCCAGCGGGCTATAAGGATTCGGCGGTGGGAATAATTCCGCAGGAGTGGGAAGTGAAAAGACTTGGAGCCATTGCAAAATGTTTCAGTGGAGGAACTCCCAAATCTGAATCTGAGAATATGTACGGTGGAATAATTCCGTTTATCCGGTCGGGTGAGATACACAGCAATAAGACCGCATTATTTTTGACCGAGGAGGGTTTGAAGAAATCTTCTGCAAAAATGGTAGAGGTCGGAGATTTAATATTTGCGCTATATGGTGCAAATAGTGGGGATTGTGCCATTTCTCAAATTAACGGAGCGATTAACCAAGCGATATTATGTATTCGTTCTAGTAAAGTTATAAATCCATTCTTGCAACCCTATTTAGAGTTGCAAAAGGATATGTTTATTGCTAAATATTTGCAGGGTGGACAAGGAAATTTATCGGGTGAAATCGTAAATTCATATACTATCCCTGTGCCGCCGATGGAGGAGCAGAGGAAGATTGCGGAGATATTGGGTGTGTGTGACGAGGCGATTGAGAGGCAGAGCCGACTGATTGAAAAGTTGGAATTGCGTAAGCGTGCCCTTATGCAACGGCTCCTTACTGGCCGCACCCGCCTCCCCGGCTTCACCACCCCTTGGCAGAAGAGAAGAATGAAGGATTGCTTTGAGCATATTACTGACACAAGCAATGGTTGCGAGTATTTACCAATGACTGTTTCTGCTCGTTTGGGCCTTATTTCCCAAAAAGACAAATTTGATCGAGTAATAGCAGGTGATAGCCTAAAAAAATATACTCATATTCAAAAGGGAGATTTTGCCTACAATAAAGGTAACTCTAATTTATATGAAATGGGGTGTATCTATAGATTAAAAGAGCAAGATGCTGTTGTCCCATTTGTTTATATTTGTTTTAGACCTAAACAAAATGTAATTGGTGAATTTTATCATCATTTTTTTATAAATCACGGATTGGATCGTCAGTTAAAAAGAATCATAACATCGGGGGCACGTGGTGATGGATTGCTCAATGTGGACAAAACAGATTTCTTCGAATTAGAAATTGTATATCCTCTCATTGCAGAACAAAAAGCTATTGCGGAAGTGCTTACGGTGGCAGATAATGAGATTGCCACTCACCGCAAAAGGTTAGAAGCCCTGCGCCTCCAAAAGCGCGGTCTTATGCAACAACTCCTAACCGGCAAAACAAGAGTAAAAATTTAACAAACTTTATAACTTTAAAAATATGGCATATCCTATTGAAAAGAAACTGGTAATTGCAGTTGCATCAAGTGCGCTATTTGATTTAACGGAGTCTGATAGCATATTTAAGGCACATGGTTTAAAGGCATACAAAGAGTATCAAAATAGAAATGTAAAAAATCCCTTCGGCAAAGGGGTAGCATTTCCATTTATCAAACGACTTCTTTCGTTGAATACACATTTCCCAAAAGAAAAACCTGTCGAGGTAATTTTAATGTCTAAAAATAGTCCTGAAACTGGATTGAGAGCGTTTAATTCTATTGCCCATTATGGGCTGGACATTACGAGAGCTGGATTTACTTCTGGTCAACCTCATTTTAAATATTTGCCATCTTTTAATACATCGTTGTTTTTGTCAGCCAATAAAAGCGATGTCGATGACGCTATTGCGCATAGATTAGCAGCAGGAATGGTGCTTAATACAACTGTAATAGATGATGATAATGATAATGAATTGAGAATTGCATTTGACTTTGACGGTGTTCTGGCCGATGATGAATCGGAAAAGATTTATCAAAAAGATGGATTACCGACATACCAACAATATGAGTCTGAGAGGTCTGATATTCCTCTTAATGCAGGCCCTGTTATAGATTTGCTAAAGAAGATTTCGTTTTATCAAAAATTAGAAGCAAAAAAAGCAGAACAGGATATATCGTATACACCGATGCTTAAAACGGCTATTGTAACAGCAAGAAATGCTCCTGTTCATGAGAGGATGATTAACACACTAAACTCTTGGGAAATTGATATTAATGAGGCTTTTTTCTTAGGAGGCATTGATAAAAGTAGAATTTTAAATGTTATGCGACCACATATTTATTTTGACGACCAAATGGGTCATCTAGATCATTTGGATAAGATACCTGCTGTTCACATTCCATTTGGCGTAGTAAATAAAAAATAATCTATGACACTCTCCTTCAAAGAAGACCATATTAGTCAGATTCCTGCATTGATGATGTTGGAGAAGGTGGGTTACACCTATCTGACGCCTGCCGAGGCAATGGAGTTGCGTGGCGGAAACACGGGCAATGTGTTGCTAGAGCCAATTTTGCGTGAGCAGTTGGCAAAAATCAACACCGTGCAGGTGAGCTCGCAGCGCACAACCGTATTCTCGGAGCAGAACATAACTGCGGGAATCGAGGCATTGCGCAACCTGCCTATGGCAGAGGGTTATATGACCGCTTCGCAGGTGGCTTACGACCTTCTGACTGCGGGCAAGACACTTGAGCAGATTGTCGATGGCGACAAAAAGAGTTATGTGATGCAGTATATCGACTGGAAACATATCGAGAACAATGCATTTCACGTGACCGAGGAGTTTGCAGTGAATCGTGCGGGAATGAGCGACACATATCGTCCCGATATTGTGTTGTTTGTGAATGGCATTCCGCTGTGTGTGATAGAGTGCAAGCGTCCCGATATAAAAGATTCGCTCAAACAGGCTGTTTCGCAGCATCTTCGCAACCAGAAGGAGGATGGCATACGCTCGCTGTATGTCTATTCGGCACTATTGTTGGCGACAAATGTCAATGATGTGAGTTATGCGACAACCGCCACTCCCGAGAAGTTTTGGAGTAAGTGGACCGAGCAGTTTGCAGACAAAACAGCCGAGGAGTTGCATCGCTACAAGTTGGCTGAGAAGGTAAACGAGAAGCGTATCAACCCCAAGATGTTCAGCGAGCGATATAGTTATGTGCGGACAGATATAGAGAAGAAATACGCTGCTCCGTTGACACCATCGGTGCAGGATGCATATATCTACAATCTTTGCCGCCCGGAGAGGTTACTGGGGCTGATGTACGGTTTTACGCTATATGATGACGGCATAAAGAAAGTGGCTCGTTATCAGCAGTTTTTTGCCGTAGAAAAGGTGATGGAGCGTGTACGCAACATTGAGGGCGGTAGCCGTAGAGGTGGTGTGATTTGGCATACACAAGGCTCGGGCAAATCGCTAACGATGGTAATGCTTGCACAGGCAATTTTGCTTGACAGTTCAATTCGCAATCCGAGGATTATCCTCGTAACCGATCGTACTGACCTTGACAGGCAAATTACCACGACATTCCGCAAATGTCAAGTGAGCGTAGAGAATGCTACAACGGGTAGCAATCTTGTGAAGTTATTGGAGGGTGCAAGTGCTACGGTGATTACGACCATAATCAATAAGTTTGAGACAGCGGTAAGGGGATTAAAGTCTCCTCTTACCGACCCCAATATTTTTGTGCTGATTGATGAGGGGCATCGCAGCCAGTATGGTGAGATGGGAATCAAGATGGAGAAGGCACTACCTAATGCTTGCTTTATTGCGATGACCGGAACTCCACTGATGAAGAAGGAGAAGAGTACAGCAGCGAAATTTGGAGGTATTATTCAGCCAATTTACACAGTTGACCAGGCGGTAAAGGATGGAGCCGTAGTGCCACTGCTTTACGAGGGTCGTATGGTACCACAAGAGGTACACGCAGATTCGATTGATAGATATTTCGACCGCATATGTGAGTGGATGACCGATGCGCAGCGTGCCGATATGAAGAAGAAATTCAGTCGTGCCGACCAAGTAAGTCAGGCGGAGCAGCGTGTTTATGCTATTGCGTGGGATATCTCACAACATTTCCGCAAGAACTGGCAAGGCTCAAAGTTTAAGGCGCAGCTGGTTGCTCCAAGAAAGCGAATTGCCATAATGTATAAGAAGTTCCTTGATGAGATAGGCATTGTATCGTCTGAGGTGCTTATAACTTCGCCAGATACGCGCGAGGGTGAGGATATTGCATTTGGCGAGACTTCCAACACTGAATTGGCTTTTTGGAAGCAGATGATGGACGAGCACGGAACCCCAAAAAAGTACGAGCAAAACATCATCAATCGCTTTAAGAATAGCGATAAGCCCGAAATCATCATTGTGGTGGATAAACTGCTCACCGGATTTGACGAGCCTAAGAACACAGTGTTGTACCTTGACCGCAAGCTTAAAGATCATACCCTGTTGCAAGCTATTGCCCGAGTGAATCGTGTGTGCGACGACAAGGAGTTTGGATATATTGTGGATTATTATGGAGTTTTCAGCAA
The DNA here is from genome assembly GCA_017560305.1 of Alistipes sp. The sequence goes on along the minus strand of JAFYOF010000045.1, from coordinate 259 downwards.
TTTGAATGATGCCCTTGAAATATACACGGAGTTTGACCAGGAGGACCTCGCGGGTACATATACTGACATTTCTGACGAAGTAGCAAAATTGCCACAACGCCACAGCGAAGTGTGGGATATTTTGCGTGAGGTTAAAAACCAAGGCGACTTGGAGGCTTATGGAGAGGTATTGAGTGACGATGAAAGGCGCATAAGTTTCTATGAGAAATTAACAGCGTATGCTCGTACTCTAAAAATAGCACTCTCTGCAATTGAGTTT
>JAFYOF010000044.1 GCA_017560305.1 Alistipes sp. | reverse complement strand
TCGTGATGACCTACCTCCGTCCAGACTCAAAGAGTCAGGTGACAATGGAGTACGATGAGCTTACAAACAAGCCACAGCGCGTCCACACTATCGTTGTATCAACCCAGCACGACGAGTTCATTCAGGCTAACGAGAGCCTCACCGAGAAGGAGGCAGAGCGCCTGATGCAGGAGCAGATTCGTGAGGATGTTCGCACAATCCTGATTCCACGCGTGAAGGCTCGCTTGGAGCGCGCCAACGACTGCTTGGCTTCGCTCATCGGCGACGATTATATCCTCCATGTGAACCCAACAGGCAAGTTCGTGATTGGTGGTCCTCACGGTGATACAGGTCTCACTGGCCGTAAGATTATCGTTGACACCTACGGTGGTCGCGGTGCTCACGGCGGTGGCGCGTTCTCTGGTAAGGATTCATCGAAGGTTGACCGCTCGGCTGCTTATGCTGCGCGTCACATCGCAAAGAATATGGTTGCAGCGGGCATCGCAGAGCAGGTGTTGGTACAGCTCAGCTACGCAATCGGTATTGCACAGCCATTGTCGGTATATGTTGATACCTACTCTTCAAAGCGCCCAGCGGCGTTGGAGGGTATGACCGATGGCGAGATTGCACGCCGCGTCAGCAAGCTTTTTGACTTGCGTCCAGCATCTATCGTTAAGCGCTACGGCTTGAAGAACCCTATCTTCGAGGCTACTGCTTCTTACGGTCACTTCGGTAACCGCCCATATGTGAAGCCAGTTAAGGTTTGGGAGAATGGCGTAGAGTGCGAGCGCAGCGTTGAGTTCTTCGGTTGGGAGAAGCTCGATGCCGTTGACCAGATCAAGGCGGAGTTCGGTTTGTAATTCCACTACATAATAATTTTAAGGCTGCCGGCGTTCATTGCTTGGCAGCCTTTTTGTTTTATATCGTTGGGTGAAGAAAAATTTGCGTATTATATAATAAAGTATGCTGCTTGTGCGTTTTAGTATTGAATTTAAAGTTGAGATGCCTATGAGGAAATTTGCCTATTTTGAATAATTAACAACTTAAACAACTTATGTTACTATGAAAAAGACGGCATTTTTGTTATTCGGAGCAGCCGTTGTGTCGGCTGCCGCAGGTGGAATTACTGCAATTGGTGTGGATAGATACCTTGCCCATAATGAGCAGGGTAGAGCAATAGTGTCTATGGAGCAGAGCTCTTGGAGTGCTGCCGAGCCGCAGGTGGGCAACCACTTCACGGCCTATCAGGCGGAGCAATACCCAGACCTCACCTATGCCGCCGAGAATGCAGTGAAGGCTGTGGTGAATATCGAGGCTATCAAGGAGGTGCAGACGGGAGGTCGCTCCTATGGCTATGACTCGTTCTATGAGTTTTTCGGCATCCCTTATGGTGGTCGTGGTGGCTATGGTCAGCCACAGACGCGTGAGCAGAAGTCGGGCGGCTCGGGTGTGATTATCTCGCAGGATGGTTACATTGTGACCAACAACCATGTCATCGAAAACGCCACAAAATTAAAGGTGAAGCTCAACGATGGCCGCACTTTCGATGCAAAACTCATCGGCACCGACCCTACAACCGATGTGGCTCTTATCAAGGTCGAGGGTGAGGACTTGCCAACCATTCCATTCGGTGATTCCGACGCATTGCGTCTGGGCGAGTGGGTGCTTGCTATCGGCTCTCCATTCGATTTGCAGTCTACCATTACGGCTGGTATCGTCAGCGCCAAGGCTCGCCATCTGGGCGTCATTACCGAGGATTTTCCTATCGAGTCATTTATCCAGACAGATGCGGTGGTCAACCCAGGTAACTCTGGTGGCGCGCTGGTGAACACTCGTGGTGAGTTGGTTGGTATCAATACCGTAATCAAGTCATCAACAGGTACTTATATGGGTTACTCATTCGCCGTTCCCGAGACTATCGTGCGCAAGGTTGTGATGGACCTCAAGGAGTATGGCGTGGCACAGCGTGCGATGTTGGGCGTAAGCTACCGTGCTATCGACGAGGATTTCGTTGAGCAGTTGGGCGAGGAGCTCGGCATCAAGAAGGCTGGCGGTCTCTATATCAACGAGGTTGTGGAGAATAGTGCTGCTGCAGAGGCGGGCTTGCGCAAGGGTGATATCATCACCGCTATTGATGGCGTAAAGACAAACGATGCACAGACCCTTGTTGAGAAGATTGCGCAGCGTCGCCCTGGTGACAAGATTACAATCTCCTACAAGCGCAACGATAACGACAAGAAGGTCGATGTGGTGCTGAAAAACCGAGTAGGCAAGAGCGAGCCAATCACCCGCGAGACCACCGATGTGGCTGCTGCCTTGGGCGGAAAGTTTGCCGATGTTAGCAAGCAGATGTGCCAGAAACTGGAGATTCGTGGCGGTGCGCAGGTTGTGAGCATCAAGCGCGATGGTTTGTTGGGTCGCTCGGGCGTGAAGGAGGGTTTTGTGATTACCTACATCAACGACCGCCCTGTTTTGTCGGTTGCCGACTTGCAGCGTCTTGACGAGAAGATCTCTTCCATCGATGGTGTCTACCCAAGCGGTCAGGCTCTCCGCTATGTGATTGTCGAGTAAATCTATTCAGGGTTTATTATAGTGATTCGCCCCGATTTCCAAGTGAAGTCGGGGCGAATCTGTGTCTATGTTTTCTTATTTGAAAAGTCTTCCGAATCTCTTTGCGCCAAATGCGTAACGCAGAATTATTGAGCCGAGGTAGATGGCCTGTGACTCCGCTTTTGCGTTCTCTCTCACCGCTTTGCGCTTCTTGCCGAGGACTTTGTGGCTGAGGAAAAACTCCTTGTATGCCTGCCATACCGCCCGCGCTAACTCCCTCTGACCCTTCACAAGATATACCACCGCCGACAACGCATCAGCCACGGGGCGTGCCACCGCTACAAGACATCGTTGCCAGGTGGGCGCACACTTAAAGAGCATCATCAGGTTGTTGCGATAGTTCAGATATAGTTTCCTTGGTGAGTCATTTGGCAGCGTTCCTCCACCCAGATGATATACCACGCTGCGAGGCTCCACCATCACCTGATAGCCCGCCAACTGCATACGCCAGCAGAGGTCAATCTCCTCCATATGTGCAAAGAAGTCGGCGTCGAAACCGCCCAGCAGGCGGAACAGGTCGGCACGGCAGCAGAATGCCGCTCCGCTTGCCCAGAATACCTCTCGCTTGTCATCATACTGACCCTCGTCACGCTCCACCTCCGAGAGGATGCGTCCTCGGCAGAAGGGGTAGCCCAGCACATCAATATATCCGCCCGCTGCACCCGCATACTCGAACATCTCGCGTCTGCCGTAAGAGCGTAACTTGGGTGCTACTGCGCCCACTCGCTGGTTGTTGGTGATGGTCGCCACCAGTGGCTCAACCCATCCTTGGGTCACCTCCACATCCGAGTTCAGCAGAATGAAACACTCCGCATCGACCCTCTCCAATGCGAGGTTGTAGCCCTTCGCAAAGCCGTAATTATGCTCCAGTCGAATAATCTCAATATCGGGATAGGTGCTCTGCACAAACTCCACCGAGTCGTCCGTTGAGCCGTTGTCGGCAACGACGATGCGCACCGTGCGGGGCGTATGCTCCACTACGCTGGGCAGGAACTGCTCAAGGTGCTGACGGCCATTCCAGTTCAGTATGACTACGGCTGTTGAAATCATATCTTTTGCGAAAGTAACTCTGCGGGTGGGGTGTGCTTCCAGCGGCGGTGTGTCCACATCCACAACTCGGGGCACTCCTGAATCTCCTGCTCAAGCAGGCGAACATAGCGTTCGGTGATTGTGGTTGGCTCCACAACCTCCTCGCCATCATATAGTTTGATGAATTTTGCTTCGTAATGACCGGTCTTCACTCTTCGCTGCGAGAAGAAATATACGGGCAGTTTGTACCTCATTGCCAGCGTCTCGCCACCATCAAAGAAGGCGCTCCACTGGTGCAGGAACTTATACCAAGGCATATTTGAGCGCACGGTAGGGTTCTGGTCAGATATGAGTCCAACGGACATCGGGCGCTTATCCTTGTTATTGAGGAAGTGGCGCATAATGCGCTTCATCTCCACCAGTTCGACATTTTCTATACTGCGAATGCGCTTCATTATCTCGTCAAACACCACGCTTGAAAGTTGGTGATACACAGCCGTAAAGGTCTGCTCTGGCAGCGCTATGCCTATCACTCCGCCACCCTCCCAGCAGCCGTAGTGACCCGTCAGGATGATGACGCTCCTGCCCGCGGCATCCTTTCTTGTCTCCTCGGCATTGATGATATCCATTCGCTCCTGGCGAATCTTGTCGTTCATACCCGAGAGGCTTATCGTGTTGATAAT
>JAFYOF010000043.1 GCA_017560305.1 Alistipes sp. | reverse complement strand
TTCCGCAAGAAGGAGGTTAAGGGCGTATCGGCAAAGGTTATCACCGTGGCTATGCTCGGTGGCGACTGCTACCCTGCTACCCCTATCGGCATCAACCTCCCTAACGCCGACTGGATTCGCAAGGAGTACGGCTCAAAGTCTGTAACAATCGACAACATCACCTACGCATACAGCAAGGCTGCACAGGGCAACGGCTTCAACGAGGAGTTTATGCTCCGCGAGGAGGACCGCGCCCGCATCAAGGAGCACGGCAAGTTGGGCGACGACCTCCACACCGACCTTCACGAGTGTCTGGGTCACGGCTCTGGTCAGTTGGCTCCAGGCGTCAAGGGTGGCGAGTTGAAGAGCTACACCTCTACATTGGAAGAGACTCGCGCCGACCTCTTCGGTCTTTACTACCTGGGCGACCCTAAGATGGTTGAGATTGGTCTTATCCCATCGTTGGATGTTGCGAAGGCGCAGTATGCTACCTATATTATGAATGGTATGATGACCCAGTTCTCACGCATCGAGCTTGGCAAGAATGTCGAGGAGTCGCATATGCGTAACCGCAAGCTCATCGCCGAGTGGTGCTACGAGCAGGGCAAGAAGGATAATGTCATCGAGTGGGTTAAGCAGGATGGCAAGTCATACATCGTGGTGAACGACTTCGACGCTTTGCGCAAACTCTTTGGCGAGTTGCTCTTCGAGGTTCAGCGCATCAAGTCTACCGGCGACTACGAGGCTGGCCGCAAGTTGGTTGAGGATTACGCCGTGAAGATTGACCCAGAGCTTCACAAGGAGGTTTTGGAGCGTTACGGCAACCTCGGCATCGAGCCATACAGCGGTTTTGTAAACCCCGACTACGAGCTCATTGAGAAGGATGGCGAGATTGTGGATGTGAAGCTCGTTGCAAAGACTGACTACATCGAGCAGATGATGCACTACTCAAAGGAGTGGTCATTCCTGCCTTCAATTAATTAATATAAGGTATTATATTCATCCAAAAAGTTCCTCCAAGTGGGGAACTTTTTTCATTATATACATTTTATAGTTCAATGATATTTCTTTTTCCGATATAATTATATAACTTTGCCACGACTTTATAGTATTAAAAGTCTATAAAAATGAAAACATTTTACACAGTAAACGAACTCAAACAGGAACTCTCAGCACTCGACCGCGCTGGCGTAGGTTTCGTGCCAACAATGGGCGCGTTGCACGCTGGTCACCGCTCACTGGTCGAGAAGGCACGCCGAGAGTGCAAGACAGTGGTGGTGAGCGTATTCGTAAACCCCACCCAATTCAACGATAAGAACGATTTGAGAAACTACCCTCGCACACCCGAGGCTGACGCCGCCATCCTGGAGGCTGCGGGCGCTGACTATGTGCTGATGCCATCGGTCGAGGAGATTTACCCCGAGCCAGACACTCGCCTCTTCGACTTCGGTCAGGTGGACAAGGTGATGGAGGGCGCAACACGCCCAGGTCACTTCAACGGCGTAGCACAGGTGGTGAGCCGCCTGTTCGACATCGTAAACCCAGCGAAGGCTTACTTCGGCGAGAAGGATTTCCAGCAGATTGCAGTAATCAAGGCTATGTGTGAGCAGCTCAAGTTGGATATTGAGATTGTGGAGTGCCCTATCATCCGCGACACCGACGGCCTGGCGCTCTCATCACGCAACACGCTTCTTGACGAGGCTCACCGTGCGGCAGCGCCTCACATCTATGAGGTTATCTCGCAGTGCGCCGAGAAGATGTCATCACTCTCACCAGCCGAGCTCACCGCTTGGGTCATCGCCGAGGTGGAGAAGAACCCTTGCCTGAAGGTCATCTACTTCCAGGCTGTGGATGCTCTCTCGCTGCAGCAGGTGGCAGAGTGGGACGAGAGCGACCGCATTCAGGGTTGCATCGCTGTGCAGGCTGGCGAAATCAGACTTATTGACAACATTAGAATCAAATAGCCATATGATGATTGAGGTATTAAAATCAAAAATTCACCGCGTAAGAGTTACGCAGGCTAATCTAAACTATGTGGGCAGCATCACCATCGACGAGGATTTGCTGGATGCTGCAAATATGATTGAGGGCGAGAAGGTTCAGATTCTCGACATTAACAACGGCGAGCGCTTCGAGACCTACATCATCAAGGGCGAGCGCGGCAGCGGCTGCATCTGCCTCAATGGCGCAGCAGCACGCAAGGTGGCTGTTGACGACTTGGTAATCATCGTTTCGTACGCATTGCTCGACTTCGAGGAGGCAAAGACTTTCAAGCCTTGGGTTATCTTCCCCGACTCGGCAACTAACCACCTCGTGAAGTAAGCCGATGGATACTTTGTGGGCGATAGCCGCCGTGGTGTGTGGCGTCGTAGGTATCCTTGGTGCTATAATTCCCATACTGCCCGGCACAGCGCTTTCGTTTGCGGGTATGGTATGCGCCTTCCTGCACACGGGCGGAGATATCACCACCTCCCAGCTCTGGTTGTGGGGCGCGATATCGGCAGTGCTGATTGTCATCGACTACATTCTCCCCGCCTACTTCAGCAAGGTGTTCGGCGGCTCGAAGGCTGGCATCACGGGCGCAACCGTGGGTGTACTTGTGGGATTGTTCTTCGGTCCTTGGGGCATCATCGCAGGTCCTTTCGTGGGTGCGGTCATCGGCGAGCTGCTCCACCAGAAGCAGACGCTCGGCAAGGCGTTGGTTGTGGGCCTTGGCTCACTGCTCTCGTTCTTCGTCGGCACAGGCTTCAAACTCATCGCCGGCGGATTTATGATGTTCTATATCTGGCGGGATTTGTTTTAAGAGAAACTCCACCGAGAGTAAATAACAAAAAGAAAGAGTGATGAGAAATCTCATCACTCTTTCTTTTTACCTTTCACCAAGAAGTTGTATAACAAGAGGGATTTTTAGGATTAATCACGCAAGCGTGCTTTTGATTGCTCCACCTCGGGAATGTATGCAAGCATTCTTTCCTCTCGGTTTAATCGCAATCTTTCGAAGTTCGAGAAACCACAGTTTACTAAAGTGTAAATGAGGATTTCGAGAACGAGTATAACGCAGAAATCACCTTGTTAGACAGCTTCATTATGGTTGAACACCCATCTCCTCAAATCGGGCCGCTGCATTTAAGAAGTGTGCCGTAATCCAAAACACTGTCCAACCCTCGGAGTAACCGCCACGCAACTTGTAGACATTACTCATATCGCCGTGCTGCGCAAAGTTGGTCTGCTGCAACTGCTCACCCTGCGAGCCGTAGGCGTTGGTAAGCTGGAAGCAGGTGCGATACATCACCTTCGACAAATCGCACAAGCGCTCATCGCCAAGGTACTGACCCATACGATAGACCTCGGGCGCAAACAACACACCGTAGACATCAATATGCTGATTCTGTGGCGACACCACGGTCCAGCCAGTCGAACGGAAGTTATAATCGGCAAGGCGACCCGCAGGCAGAGGGATATCCCACACCACCACATAACTCAGGCAGACATCCATCGCGTGCTTCGCCCAGTCGAGGTACTTCTGCTCCTTGGTCTGCTCATACATATTTATAAAGCCCTGGAACGCAGCCCACGAGCCCTCCTTATCCTCGCAGGTGGCATCCAGCGTGCCGCCCCAGTAGCAACCATTCATCTTCAGGTGGCGGTCGGCATAAAGCTGCGACGCCTTCTCGGCTGCTGCGAGATACTGCTTGTTCTTGAAGAGTTTAGAGGCAATCACCAGCGGCGCAATGTAGAACGCCTCGTCGGTTGAGCGTGGCGACCAGCCGTCGTTGAGGATGCGACGCGCCTGACCATCACACGCCTTGCGCAGGAACTCCTCCCACTTCGATGTGTCGTAGGTCTTCCTGTTCTTGCGAGCCGTAGCAATCGCCTTGGCAAAGTTATACATCGCCTGACCGCAAGAGACATGGTCAGAGCCGAGATATGACGAGCCGTTGTAACGCAGTTTGAACATTCCCGACATCTCATCCACAGGATAGGTCGAGAGGAAATCCATCGAGCGCTGCACCATACCCTCAATCTCGGGGTCGTTCAGGCGCTTCGACAACACCTGCAACGCATAGCCCGGCGAGTCAGCCTGACCGCACCAGCCCATCACAATCTCACGATTCAACGCAGGCTCATACATATCAAAACCCTCTGCGCCACCGCCAAAGTCAATCCAGCGGTTCTTCGCAAAGCGGTACTTCTCCTCGACGATAGTGCCGAACTCGGTGAATGAGTTTGCGTCGTAAGGCTTATAGATATCCAGTGCGGTGTAGATTGGGCGCTGGAAGCCAGTACCCTCCGCCTCGATAGGATACAACTCAACATAGAACTCCTTCTCCACAACGCGACCTGGCTCCATATTGATATATGTATCGGTGTACTTCATCGGACGATGCTGCAACGCCTTCGCCACTGCGTGCTGACCATTGTAACCGATAGGACCCGAGTACAACACAAAGTCGGTGTAGCCATCCTGTGCCTCAACACCCATCGACCACCACTGGTCAGCCAGCACAGCGCCACGCACTGGGCTTGGTGTGGTGTGAACGGCAGCAGCACATCCCGCCGCAACATTCTCCAGCATAACAAATGGGATGGGATAACGGTGATCCTCGAAGATGGCGAACTCGCCCGCCTCGCCGTTATAGACTGGGATGATATTTGGATTTACCTTCGCTCCGTTCTTGTTGCCGTAGTATATTACGCCTGGGACAAAGGTCTGCATCTTCTCGCCCTGCATACGCCATCTCACCGAGAGATTCACGCCCTCAAGCGTCTTGCCACCACGCCACTCATAGCGACGACGACACTGCACAAGACCCTCGCGCACCTCACGGTAGCAGTCGCGCACGAACATCACGCCGCCGTCAATCTCCATCTCGCCCACAAGGATTGTCCACTCGCCGCTCTGCTCCACCTTCTGTGGCGAAGCATAGACCCAGCCCGACATCCAGTCATCCTTCCACTCGGTAGCCACGCCCCACAAGCCTTCGCTGGGGGTGGTAATCATAGTCTTGCCATCAACGGCAAACGATGGCAGCATAGTCTGTGAGTCAATCTTGAGTTGCGCCACGGCAGGCATAGCCGCACACACGAGCGCGACCAAAGATAGGATTCTAAGTTTCATATTTTCAGGTTAGTTTTATAGTTCTATTCCGAAACGGCTCTTTAGTTCCGCCTCCGCCTGCTGGGCATCTACGAAGCGCAGCGCCTCCATACCCACAGCCTCGGCACCAGCCACATTGTCGGCATTATCATCCAAAAACACCGACTCCGCCGCCTCCAGAGAGTAGCGCTCCAGCAGACAACGGTAAATCTTCTCATCGGGCTTTAGCAGATGCTCCTCGCCCGACACCACGACACCCTCAAAGAGGGAAAAGACATCGTAGTTATCACGAATCAGGGGATAGGTCTCCATCGACCAGTTGGTAAGTCCAAAGACCCTATATCCCGCCGCCTTCAGGCGCTTAATGAGCGATGCCGTGCCATCCACCTCGCCGCCAATCATCTCTGCCCAGCGGGTGTGATAGATCCCGATAGCCTCCGCCCACTCGGGATGCAGGGCGGTGAGTTCCGCCACACCCTCTGCAAAGGGCTTTCCGCCATCCATCTGAATATTCCACGGGTAGGTGCAGACATTCTGCAGAAACCACTCCATACGCTCCTCGTCACCCGCAAAGTATGAGCGGTAGAGGTAGCGTGGATTCCAGTCGATGAGCACACCGCCGAAGTCGAAAACAATGTTTTTTATCTTGCTCATTAGTGAGAAATCTTAACCAGCGCCTCACGGTAGGCGTTCAAAATGCGTGACTTCGAGATAAAGCCGAGATAGTGATTCTCCCTGTCCACAACAGGCAACATCCAGGTGTTGTTCTGCTCAAAGCGAGGCAGGATGCTCTGAATCTGCTCGCGCTGGAGAATCTTGTAAGGTGGCTGAATCATATAGTGGGTAATCGAGCGACCCCACTTCTCCTGCTTGAACATATCCTCACGCAGGTCGTCGAGCTGCACCACGCCCAGCAGATGACCATCGTCATCAAGCACCGGGAAGATGTTTCGGCGAGCCGACGAGATGATATTCACGATGTCGCCCAGCGTATTCTTCACCTTAATCTGGATAAAGTCGGTCTCCATCAACTCCTCGAGCTTCAGGAACACAAACGCCGACTGATCCTTGTCGTGGGTAAGAAGTTCGCCACGCATACGCAACTGCTTGGTATAGATAGAGTCTCTGTCCAGAGCGAAATCAACCGAGTAGGCGATACCCGCCACAATCATCAGCGGGATGAAGAGACCATAGCCGTTTGAGAGCTCGGCGATAAGGAAGATAGCCGTGAGCGGTGCTTTCATCACACCCGCCATCACACCCGCCATACCTACCAGCGTGAACGAGACAATCGACACCTCCCACTTAAAGCAGGTGTTGCACACCAGCGCCACGATAGCACCCATAAATGCACCTACAAAGAGCGAAGGGGCAAATGTACCACCGACACCGCCCGAGGCGTTTGTCGTAGCCATAGCCACCACTTTGCAGAACATAATCGCAGCGACATAGAGAATAGCCACCCACTCGATACCGCTGAACTTGAAGAAGAGCGAGTTATTGAACAGCGCCGCCACATTGCCGTGCATCAGGGCGGTCATACCCTCATAACCCTCACCATAGAGCGGTGGGAATACGAAGATAGAGACACCCAGCACCACGCCAGCAAATATCCAACGGCGGGTCTGCGTCGAAATCTTCTTCACAAAACCTCCGATGATGGAGTTCATCGAAGTGAAGTAGTATGACATCAAACCGCAACATACACCCAGTAGGGCATAGAGCGGAATGTGCTTAATCAAAAATGCGTCTGCCTCGCCGAGTGACACTGCAAACACAGGGTCAAAGCCACGGAAGACAAGAGCAATCGTAGTTGCCGACACCGAGGCAAGCAGCAACGGGAAGACCGATGCCGAGGTGATACCCAGCATCAAAATCTCCAGCACAAACACCACGCCCGTAATCGGTGCTTTGAAGATAGCCGCCACGGCAGCACCCGCACCACAACAGAGCAGCAGCGTCAAGTCCTTATAGTTTAGTTGCGCCATCTTGCCCACATTCGAGCCTATGGCAGCACCCGTAAGCACGATAGGTGCCTCGGGACCCACCGAACCACCAAAACCGATGGTGGTAGCACCACCCACGATGGATGTCCAGCAGTTGTGTGACTTGATGCGAGAGTCACGGCGCGACATTGCATAGAGCACGCGCGTCACGCCCTCAGAAATCTCATCACGCACAATATATTTCACAAAGAGCGTCGCCAGAACGATACCGATGGCAGGGTAAATCAGGTAGAGAATCTGCGCGCGGTCAACGGGGAACCAGGTCACCAGCGCCGAGCGCACACAATGCAACAAACCCTCAAATATGCAAGTACCCAGACCCGCCAACAGACCCACCACCACGGCGAGTATGGCAATCAGCTGACGCTCGGTCAGGCGATTGCTCAATCGTCGCACTATGGTCAGCACCCACTGCGACAGACGCTCCTTGAATTGTGTAAACATATCCTTTACTTTACGCTCTTGTAAGCCTCCGACTGCTGACGAATCAGGTCAACATCCTCGAAGTAGTTAATCTTCATCGAACGGCGAACCATATTCAAAGTCTCGGCAGCCTCGGCACGAGCCACCTCGCAACCCTTCTTCAGGATTTCGTATACGCCCTCGATATCCTGCTCATACTCGTGACGACGCGCACGGATAGGCTCAAGCATCTGCTGCAACACGGCGTAGAGGAACTTCTTGCACTTCACATCACCCAGACCGCCACGCTTGTAGTGCTCCTTCAACTCGTCAAGGCAAGCATACTCTGGCAGGAACTCAGCAAAGTGGTCTGCATTAGAGAAGGCGTCGAGGTAAGTGAACACGCAGTTACCCTCAACTGAACCCGGATCCTCGATACGCAAGTGATTTGGGTCGGTGTACATACTCATCACCTTCTTGCGCAAATCCTCTGGGCTGTCCGAGAGATAGATGCAGTTGCCGAGCGACTTCGACATCTTCGCCTTGCCGTCAATACCTGGCAAGCGCAGGCAGGCTGCATTCTGTGGCAACATAATCTCTGGCTCAACCAATGTCTCGCCGTAGATAGAGTTGAACTTGTGAACAATCTCACGAGTCTGCTCAATCATAGGCTCCTGGTCAGCACCCGCTGGAACTGTCGTAGCGCGGAAGGCTGTGATATCAGACGCCTGAGAGATTGGGTAGGTGTAGAAGCCCACTGGGATTGACTTACCGAACTCACGCATCACAATCTCGCTCTTCACGGTTGGGTTGCGCTCCAGACGAGCCACCGTTACGAGGTTCATATAGTAGAATGCCAACTCGGTAAGCTCTGGCACCATACTCTGGATGAAGATTGTAGACTTTGTAGGGTCAATGCCGCAAGAGAGGTAGTCGAGAGCCACCTCGATGATGTTTTGACGCACCTTCTCAGGATTGTCGGCGTTATCGGTCAAGGCCTGCGCATCGGCAATCATAATGAAAATCTTCTCGAAAAGACCTGAATTCTGAAGTTCAACGCGCTGACGCAACGAGCCAACATAGTGACCCAAATGAAGTTTGCCTGTAGGGCGGTCGCCCGTAAGAATAATTTTTCCCATATTGTTTAATCTGTTTTAATTTTCCTAATGCTGCAAAACGGCCCGCCGTAGGCGGCGTGCTCGGTCTTGGACAAAATATTAGTTACAAAATTACAAAATTAAACCCACCCCACCAAAAAAGTTTGGGGTGATAACCAAGAAAATTGCACCCAAAAAGAGAAAACCACCCATATTTTCATCCCGAGCGGTCATATATTGCAGTCAGCAGATAGTTTTGACAAGATTTCAGGGGCGGCAGGAAGGAGTTGATAAAAATGAAAAAAGGTTGACTTTTCAGTCAACCTTTGGTGCCCAGGACAAGACTCGAACTTGCACGAGCTAATGCTCACTACCCCCTCAAAGTAGCGTGT
>JAFYOF010000042.1 GCA_017560305.1 Alistipes sp. | reverse complement strand
GTGTGGCGCAGAGCGCTACGCCACCGAAGATACGGGCTTTACGCCCGTTCTCCACTTACCTTGCCACGAATGAAAATTGGTGTGCATTCCCACACTCGTCATTGCGAGCGAATGTAATGAGCGTGGCAACATCCCTATTTTGAATTATGAATTTTGAATTTCAGGAAATAACTATCGTTATTTAGCGTTAAATTTGTATCTTTGCCCGATAATCGACAAGAAAATAATTTAGTCAACGAAAAAATATGGATTTCAAACGCTGGGATAAAACGATTGGTTGGGTGGTATTTACTATCGCCGCCTTGACCTATCTGATGACGATGGAGCCCTCTTCGAGTCTGTGGGACTGCGCCGAGTTTATCGCTACATCATACAAACTGGAGGTGGGTCACCCACCGGGGGCACCGCTCTTTATGCTGATGGCTCGCATCGCTACGATGTTTGCACCATCATCGTACTATGTGCCTCATATGGTCAACGGAATGAACTGTCTGGCAAGTGCCTTCTGCATTCTGTTCCTCTTCTGGTCAATCACCCACCTTGCACGCCGCATCTTCACCGCTGGCGGTCGCACGATGAGCGATGGCGACAAGATTGCAACCCTCGGCGCTGGCGCTGTGGGAGCCTTGGCCTACACCTTCACCGACACCTTCTGGTTCTCGGCTGTCGAGGGTGAGGTATATGCCCTCTCGTCGATGTTTACAGCGCTTGTGGTGTGGCTTATGCTCAAGTGGGAGGAGCAGGCCGACGAGCCTCACTCATCACGCTGGATAGTGCTTATCGCCTACCTGATGGGACTCTCAATCGGTGTGCATATCCTTAACCTGCTGACCGTTCCCGCGCTGGTGTTCATCTACTATTTCCGCCGCTACAAGAAGACTACCCTCAAGGGTCTGGCTATGGCTACACTGCTGTCGCTCCTGATTTTAGGCTTCATCAACGGCATCATCATCCCATACACAGTCTACCTCGGCGCTATGGTCGACCTGTTCGCCGTGAACACTCTGGGTCTGCCTGTAAATACGGGTATCGTGGTCTTTGCGCTGGCTCTGCTGGCGGCACTCGGTTGGGGCGTTGTGCGCACCCACCGTGCAGGCAAGAAGGTGTGGAACCTTATCCTCATCTGCACCACGATGATTCTCATCGGCTTCTCATCGTACGCTACGGTGACCATCCGTGCCGTGGCTAACCCACCGATGAACAGCAATAACCCGAACAACCCTCACGCCCTGCTTTCGGTGCTCAACCGTGACCAGTATGGCAACCGCCCACTGCTCTACGGACAGTATTACTCGTCGCCTATCGACGACTATGTGGAGAGCACATCCTACCACTACAACGCCGCAACGAAGAAGTATGACCAGATAGTATCGCTCACGGGCTACACCTACCCTGCGGAGTTCAAGCACTTCTTCCCACGCTTGTGGAACACCGCAAAGGGCGAGGCGGCATACAAGCCTTGGGCGGCACACCGCACCAAGATTGATGTGTTGCGTGATGAGAATGGCGAGGTGCTGCGTGACGAGAAGGGCAACGCTATGCGTGGCGAGGTGCTGGACTATGGTCGCAAGGTCTATGACAGCGCTACGGGCGAGAGCTTCATCGAGCCTACATTCAGCGAGAACCTCTACTACTTCTTCACCTACCAGCTCAACTATATGTACTGGCGCTACTTCCTCTGGAACTTCGTGGGTCGTCAGGACGATATACAGGCAAGCAACGAGACCATCCTGCACGGCAACTGGCTCTCGGGCATCACCCCTCTGGACGAGGCATACCTCGGTCCGCAGAGCGACCTGCCAAGCGAGATGGCAAACAACCCTGCACGCAACCGCTACTTCTTCCTGCCGTTCCTGCTGGGTCTGCTGGGTCTTATCTATCAGTTGAACCGCGACCAGAGAAACTTCTCTGTTGTGATGTGGTTGTTCGTGATGATGGGTATCGCGCTGGTGGTCTACTTCAACACCTGCCCTTCGGAGCCACGCGAAAGAGATTATGTATATGCGGGCTCGTTCTACGCCTTCTCAATCTGGATTGGTTTGGGCGTGCTGGCTCTGCGTGACGCGCTGAGCTACATCACACGCCGCGATGCAAAGGTTACGGCTACGGTGGCTACCGTGCTCGCACTGGGTGTGCCTGCAATCCTTGCGGCAGAGAACTGGGATGACCACGACCGCTCGGGCAGAACTATGGCACGCGACATCGGCTGGAACTACTTGCAGTCGCTGCCTCAGAATGCCATCGTGATAAACTACGGCGACAACGACACCTTCCCATTGTGGTACAATCAGGAGGTGGACGGAGTGCGCACCGATGTGAGAATTATGAACTCAAGCTACCTGGGTGGCGAGTGGTACATCGACGAGATGAAGACCCGTGCCAACGAGGCTGCGGGAGTACCATTCTCGTTGCCTTCGAGCAAGTATTCTTTCGTGAATGACTTCGTACCCGTGACCAACCGCGTGAAGCGAGTGATTGACGCCAAGGAGTTAATCAACTTCATCGCCCGCGAGGATGAGCAGACCAAGGTGCAGCTTGCCGACGGCTCGCTGGTGGACTATGTGCCTGGTCGCCGCATCGCAATCCCTGTGGATAAGGATGCCGCTATCGCCTCGGGCATCGTCAAGGAGGCAGACCGTGACCTTATGGTGGACACCGTATTTATCAACATCGCCGAGCGCAAGCGCTCACTCGACAAGAGCGAGTTGATGCTTATGGACCTGCTGGCTAACTTCGACTGGAAGCGCCCTATATGCTTCACTCAGGTCTACATCCTGCAGGACTTCGGCTTGCTGGACTACCTGCAGTTTGATGGCTACGCCTACCGCCTTGTGCCTATCCTCACGCCTTATCAGTCGTCGTGGGAGATTGGTCGCATCGACACCGACTGGGCATATCCAAGGCTGATGGAGACATTCCGCTACGGCAACCTCGCCGATGAGGATGTACACATCGACCACTTCCTGCAGTACAACATCGCCGCATCGAAGGCTCGTGATAACTTCGCGCGCGTGGCAAAGCAGCTCATCCGTGAGGGACGCAACGAGGAGGCTCTGAAGTGTCTTGAGCGAGGTCTGGAGGTGCTGCCATCACCAAAGATTCGTTACACCGACGCCAACACCTACCCCTACATCGAGGCATTCTACTCGCTGGGCGAGATGGAGCGAGGCGACGCCCTGCTGACAAACTACGCCAATGTGCTCATCGAGTACATCGAGTACTACCTGCAGTTTGACGGCTATAAGGCAAACCTTGTGGCGGGCGAGATACGCGACAAGATGGATGAGTTGTCGGAGTTGTACTACCTGGCAGCGTTTATGAAGCGCAACGACCTTATTGAGTGGTTCAACAAATACTACCGCACCTTCGGCTACACCGACGAGGAACTTGTCCAGCCCGACAAGGGTACAAACGAACTCCTCGACACCCCCGAGGTGGAGATGTAATTTAGAATTATTCACTATTGATTTAAGGACTCTCCCATAAGGGAGGGTCTTTTTTGTTCTTGACCTATAATATATATTATATCTTCGGTGACTGGGGTCGTCGATGCGCAAAGCGCATTGAGCCACCGAAGATACGGGCGTAACGCCCGTTCTACATCTACTTTACCACAAAAAAATTGAATTTATGTACTTCAGTGTTGTTATCAAATCGTCATCCCCCGGAGGACAAAGTCCGACGATGGGGATCTACCTTATAGTTTCCTAAATAATCGCTCTTACGACCGAAACATTAACAAAGGAAGATTAACCCGCATTCGCGGCTTTTCACCGCCCCGACTCGGCATAGTCTGCAAGCAGCCTCTGCTCTCGCCTTAATGGCGGCGTTCCAATCATTTCCGCATAGACTCTTATAAACTACTGCAATGGTTGGTGGATGCGAAAATGTGGAATGACGGTATTAATTTTTCTGTAATACACTAAAGTAGAGAATTCCGTAAAAAAAATTGAGGCGCATTGTTGCTGTTAAAGCAAATGAAGAGCGGTTGTTACAGTTGTTACACCTGTTAAACCCCTTGTAACAGTGTAACAATGTAACAAGTGTAACAAAATCTCTTTCCTCTCGCATATCAAAGTCATTCTCTCGCGTCAAAGTAAATGGAAAACACCCGTTACGGGTGTTTAGCATTGACTTTAACGAGGAATGAGAGTATATCATAATTCAATTTTGAATTTTAACCCACCACAAGGGTGGCTTTTCACCGCCTCGGCTCGGCATAGTGTGCAAGCACCCTCTGCTCTCACCTTATCGGCGGCGTTGAATTTTAACCCACCGCAAGGGTGGCTTTTCGCTGCTATGCTCGGCAGGCGTAACGCCTGTTTTATAAAAGCGCGAAAAAAAATCTGCCAACCCCCAATAATTTTGAATTTTAATCCGCATTCGCGTCTTTTCGCTGCTATGCTCGGCATAGTGAAAATAAATTTTCCCTCTGCTCTCGCTTAAACGCAGCGTTGAATTTTGAATTAAAAAAAGACGACCACCCCGAGGGGCAGTCGCCTGAACTTACTTTATAAGTATAAGTAGTGGTTACTCTACTGGAATGTTCTTGTTTACATTCTTTGAGCCAACCAATGCGTAGTAGAGCATATAACCCATACCTGCAACGATTACCCAGTAGCTGATGAGGTAGTTACCACCTGTCAAGTCAACAACGAGGTTCTGGAAGAATGGGAGGATACCACCACCGCAAACCATTGCCATAAAGATACCAGCACCCTTCTCAGTGTACTTACCGAGGCCCTCAACTGCGAGGTTGAAGATACCACCCCACATAACTGAAGTACAAAGACCGCACAATACCAAGAGAGCTGCGTTTACTGGAACTGAAGCCATACCGAAACCTGCTGTACCCTTGAATACTGGGAGGTTAACCATTGTCTCAGGGCTCAGGAAGATAGCACCCAAAGTGAGGCAAGCGCCCACTGCTGATACTACTGAAAGCATAGTCTTTGCTGAAACCTTTGCACCCAAAGCAGCACCTGCCAAACGACCTACGAGCATAAGCAACCAGTAAGTAGCTGTAACTGTACCTGCGATAGCTGGTGTAGAAACGAAGTTCAACCACTTCTGCAATACATTAGGAATACCTACCTCAACACCTACATAAACGAAGATTGCGATAGCACCCAACACGAAGTGACGGAATGACATAGGACCGTACTGTGACTTCTCACCCTTAACCTCAGCTGCAACTGGAGCGTTCTCAGGGATGTTAGTAAGCATAACCACAACAAATGCGATAGCGAAGATAGCAAGAGCGATACCCATCAATGGGAATACCTGGCTGATCTTAGCGTCAACGATGCTTGGTACGAATACACCTGTGAGGAAGATAACTGCTGTACCCATCAATGAGTTGAATGAACCACCCACCTGAACGAGCTGGTTACCCTTGTTACCACCACCAGCGAGCTTGTTCAACATTGGGTTAACAACGATGTTCAACATACACATTGAGAAACCTGCAACGAATGCACCCAAGAGGTAGATACCGAATGCGAGGTTACCAGCCAACAGACCAGCGATAGTCTGAATACCAACACCTGCGAAACCAACTGCAACAGCAATCAAAGCTGTCTTCTTGTAACCGTGCTTTGAGAGGAGGTTACCAGCAGGGATACCCATCACAGCGTAAGCGATGAAGTTACACAATACGCCGAGTGTACCCATCCAGTTTGCAACCTGGAACTGGTTCTTGAGGATATCACCCATAGGTGACGCCAAGTTTGTGACAAACGAAATCATACCGAAGAGCAAGATGCACACGATAATCGCTGGCACATTAGAATTTTGTTTTTGTGTCATAATGTTTTAGATTTAGTTAATGAAAAATATTTGTTTCTGTTTTATTCTCCAATTTTGAATTCTTAATTTTGAATTTTGAATTTCCCGTTATCGGTCTCTTTCCGCCACAAAGGCACACAGATTGACCAGCGCCGTACGATAGGGCGAATCGGCATACTTTGCAAGGATTGATGTAGCACGGTCGATGTAGGTCTTCATCGTGCGCGCCGCCATTGCCAATCCTCCCGTAGACTCCACAACACCCTGCAGGTAGTCCACCGCTGACTCATCGGTAGCGCACTGCGACAACTTTTCCAGAAGTTTCGCTCTCTCATCGTCCGAACACTTCTCCAGCACCTCGATGAGCGGAAGGGTAATCTTACCCTCACGCAGGTCGTTGTTGGCTGGCTTGCCCGTATGTGATGAGCGGCTGTAGTCCAGAATATCGTCCTGAATCTGGAACGCCATACCCAACGCCTCACCAAAGCGACGCATCTGCTCGACATCCGCACGGCTCGCATTCACCGACACCGCACCCGCCGAGGCGCTCACGCTGATAAGGCTGGCGGTCTTTTTGTAGATGATTTCGAGGTATGACGAGCGTGTGGTGCTCTTCTCCTGAGTATGCTGACTCTGCAAAATCTCGCCCTCGCACAGCGTAGCGATTGAGCCGACGATATGCGACACGATGTCGTACTGACCGCTCTCCATACCGACGCTCATCGTGCGTGCCAGCAGGTAATCGCCAAGGATAACCGCGTTGCGCGACTGCCACAGAGCATTCACCGAGGGGCGACCACGGCGCGAATCGGAGTTGTCAATCACATCATCGTGAACAAGTGAGGCTGTATGCAGAATCTCCACCATCAGCGCAGCCAGGTATGTTCGCTTGGTGCAATTACGCTCACCCTCGACCCACTCGCGCGTATTCGCTGGCGAGCACAAAGCCGAAGCAAGCATCAATATGATGGGACGGATATTTTTGCCGTGAGTGGTCAAGACATACTCCAGCATCTCGGACATCAGCTTTCCATCTGATGTAAAACGGCTACGCATAAACTCCTCGAATGCGGTCAAATCCGTTGCTATTGGGGTACGAATTGAATCAAGTGTTACCATATTTTTGGTTTTAGGCGCAATATTAGCTTTGCAAATATAGTAATTTTTCGGAATTACCCACTAAAAAAAGAATGTTTTTCGTAACTTTGACGCTGTAAAAAAGAAAAAGAATGAAATTTTATTCCAAGAAAGCAAAAAATATCCTGTCCGCAGCGGTCACCATCGCTCTGTTTTTCATCCTCGCGGCGCTCTACTTTGCGCCTCAGCTCTCGGGCGAGAAGCTCGTTCAGCACGATGTGCAGCAGTATGAGGGAATGTGCAAGGATATCCTCGACAACCGCGACCTCACGGGCGAAGATGCCCAGTGGACGGGCAGAATGTTTGGCGGCATGCCCGCCTTCCTGATCAATGTGAAGTACCCGGCACAGGCTGTAAAGGGCACCATAGGCAAGCTGACGAACATAGTCGACATACCCATCTCACTGCTCTTTTTCTCGATGGTTGCGATGTGGGTGGCTATGCTCATTATGGGCGTAAACCCTTGGGTATCACTCGTTGCCGCTATCGCCTACGGCTTTTCCACTTACTCCATACTCATCATCGGCGCAGGTCACATCACCAAGGTGTGGGCGATGGTCTATGCACCCCCGATGGTAGCAGCGGCGTGGAGCACACTACGCAAAAATATGTGGGTCGGAGCATCGCTCACGGCTCTGTTTACCTCACTTGAGATTGGCGCAAACCACCCGCAGATAACCTACTATTTCCTGCTTGTGATGGCTGCGATGTGGCTCAGCGAGGCTATCTACTCCTGCAAGGAGAAGGCTCTGAAATCCTTCGCAAAGCGCACTGCGTTGCTTGTGGCGGCGGGCATAATTGGCGTGGGCTCAAATCTCTCGCCCCTGTGGTATACGATGCAGCACACCAAGGAGACCACTCGCGGTGGCTCTGAACTGGTGGCAAAGGATGCTGCGAGCGGTAGCGACGGACTCGACCTTGAGTACGCTACGGCGTGGAGTTACGGCAAGGCGGAGAGTTTCAATATGTTCGTGCCCGACTTTATGGGTGGTGCTTCGACTGACACCTTCTCAAAGGATGGTGCGGTGGCTGCCTCGCTGAAGGAGTACGGCATTGAGGCGTTTGCACAGTACCTGCCCCGCTATCGTGGCGACCAGCCCTACACGGCAGGACCTACCTATCTGGGTGCGGCGGTTGTGATGCTGGCGCTGTTTGGTATGTTTGTGTTGCCTAACCGAGTTCGCTGGTGGATTCTGGCGGCATCGGTGCTGGCGCTTGTGATGTCGTGGGGTAACAACTGGATGTGGCTCACTGAGTTGCTTTTCAACATCCTGCCTGGCTACAACAAGTTCCGTACATTGTCAATGTCACTGGTTGTCGTGCAGTGGAGCGTGCCTCTGCTGGCGGCGCTGGGTATCGGTTATATGTTCAAGCACCACGACCAGAAAAGAGAGTTGCGACGCGCCTTGGCCTGGTCTGCGGGAATCAGTTGCGCGATATTGCTGGTGATGATTATCGGTGGCAGAATGCTGGGCGACTTTGGTATGCAGTCAAGCGGCGTGATGCTGTTGGGTCACTTCAAGCAGATGTTGCAGCAGAGTGGCGCAAATGACCTTATCAAGCAGGGTCTGCACGAGCAGATGGCGTGGAGCACTGCGGCGGCTATGCAGGTAGAGCGTGCGCAGGCTATGCAGGCCGATGCGTGGCGTTCACTTCTGTTTGTTCTGCTGGCGGCAGCAGCCTTGTGGAGTTACATCGAGCGCAGAGTCGTCACCCGTCCAACCGTGTTGTGTGCCTTGCTTGCGATTGTGGTGGCGGCAGACCTTATCAATGTGGATATGCGCTACCTGAACTACGACAACTTCGTGGAGGCTCGCTCAGCAAAGATTCACCCTACCGAGGCTGACCGCTTCATCCTTCAGGACAAGGACCCAGCCTATCGTGTGATGAACCTCACGGTGTCGCCTTTCAACGATGCTACGACATCCTACTTCCACCGCTCTGTGGGTGGTTATCACGGTGCTAAACTATCTCGTTACCAAGACCTTATCGACCACCATCTCTCGAAACTCAACGAGGGTGTGCTCAATATGCTCAATGTGCGCTACATCATAAATGGCCCTGCTGCCGACGATGTCATCCCTCGCCCCGAGGCAAACGGCGCTGCGTGGATGGTCGAGAGCGTTCTGCGTGCCGACACCCCACACGAGGAGATGGAACTTCTGGGCAAGATTGACACCAAGCGCGAGGCGGTGATGGGCAAGAATTTTCTGCCAAAGAACCTTGACCTTGCTGCGGGCGAGATCACGCTTTCGGAGTACCGCCCCAACTACCTTCGTTATGAGGCTCAGGCTGAGGGCAATGCGCTGGTCGTATTCTCCGAGATTTTCACCGACAAGGGCTGGACAGTCACCATCGATGGCGAGGAGGCAAAGCCTCTGCGTGCCGACTACATCCTGCGCGCTGTGGAGATTCCTGCGGGCAAGCACACCATCGAGTGGCGTTATCGTGCACCAAAGTGGGCACTTGTGGAGGGTATCACACTGGCATTCTCGCTGGAGGTACTCATCTCGCTGGTGCTGACAATCATATTTTCAATCAAAAATAACACCTCCGACCAATGCGCAACGACAAAAAACTAAAGCGTAAGGTAAGACGCTCATATATCGTCTCGACAATCAGTATCACGCTGGTGCTCTTCCTGATGGGCACGGTGGGCTATATGCTCTCGGCAGCCCTCTCGACGGCACACACCCTGCGTAGCAGCATCACCCTCTCGGCAGAGTTGGA
Source organism: Alistipes sp. (assembly GCA_017560305.1). The sequence continues at coordinate 2,075 of JAFYOF010000042.1, read as the reverse complement.
TAACTCGTTAAGCGACGAGCGCCGCGCCGAGATAGAGCAGCAAATCACGCAGTTTGAGGGCGTTGTGGATGTGCATTATGCCGACAAGGAGTCCAAGATTGAGGATGCCGAGTTCCGCCGTATGTTCGCCACCGAGATTGAGAGCATTCTGGAGGACAACCCTCTGCGCAACAGTTTCGAGGTTGCCATCGGCACTCGCCAAAGGGAGGCTACCGATGCGCTGGTGGACAAACTCTCTGCCATCGAGGGCGTTGTCTATGTCGCCTACCCCGCCTCGACCATCGAGCAACTGCACTCGACAATCACAAAGATTACCATCATCCTGGCGGCCTTCGGCGGAGCGTTGCTTGTCATCTCACTCATCCTGCTGAACAACACCATCCGCCTTGCCATCTTCTCGCGCCGTTACCTGATTAACACGCTGAAGCTGGTGGGTGCTACCAAGGGCTACATTATGCGTCCGTTCCTTACCACCGCCGCAAAGCAGGGTCTGTGGGCCGGATTAGCCGCAAGCCTCCTCTTTGTGGGCTCGCTGGCTGCCCTGAGCGGTGCTCTGCCCGAGATAGTTGCAACGGCTGAACTTATAAAAATAGGTATCGTCATAGGCTCAATGATTGCATTAGGTTTGGTAATTTCATTACTCTTTACGACCTTTGCAGTCGGAAAGTTCGTGAATATGAAGTCCAACAAGATTTATTTATATTAGAAAACGAAGCGAATATGTTCAAGAAACTGATAGAAAAATTCAACTCTGTGCAAGACCCCAACGACGAGCAGATGGCTCTCTCGACAAAGAACTACATCCTTTTGGCGGTGGGTCTGGCGGTCATCATCCTCGGTATGGTGCTGATGTGCGGCGGCGGCAGCGAGAACCCCGACGAGTTCAACTACGCTATGTTCTCGTGGAGAAGAATCACCCTCGCCCCAATCCTTATCGTAGGAGGCTTTGCCTTTGAGATTTACGCCCTGATGAAGAAATTTTAACCCCGTTTTATAATGACTATTATTGAATCAATCGTCCTCGGTGCGGTACAGGGACTTACCGAGTTTCTGCCCGTTTCAAGCAGCGGTCACCTGCAGATTGCAAAGGCCGTGCTGGGCGTTGAAATCGAAGAGAATCTCGTCTTTGATGTGACACTCCACGCTGCTACCGTATTGAGTACAATCGTCATCCTCTGGCCAGAGATCAAGCGCCTCATCGTGGGCATCTTCTCACGCCATTTCAATCAGGAGCAGGCCTATATCCTGAAACTCATCCTCTCGATGATTCCCATCGGCATCGTAGGTTTCGCCCTGAAGGACCACCTCAACGCTATGCTTGAGTCGCCCTACATCCTCTCAATCGTTGGAGCGATGTTGCTGCTCACCGCTGCGCTGCTTGCCTTCGCATACTACGCGCGCCCACGCGTTAAAGAGAATATATCGTATCGTGACGCCTTCATCATCGGTCTGGCGCAGGCTGTGGCTTCGATGCCTGGTCTTTCACGCTCGGGCTCTACCATCGCTACGGGTATCCTGCTGGGTAACAAGAAGTCTGCCGTGGCGCAGTTCTCGTTCCTGATGGTGCTGGCACCTATCCTCGGCGAGATGCTGCTGGAGGTTGTCGGCGGCGAGATGGTATTCGACTCTATTGGCCTGATGCCTCTTTTGTGCGGCTTCGTTTCTGCCTTTGTGGTGGGATGTCTGGCGTGCAAGTTTATGATTGGAATTGTTAACAAGGGTAAACTCATCTGGTTTGCCATTTACTGTGCGGTGGCGGGTGTTGTTGCCATCGCCTGCAACCTTTTATAATAGATTATGACTCAAACAGAATCACTTCGAGATTTCAACTTTCCCGAAGGCTACATCGCTGTCATCGACAAGCCACTTGAGTGGACCTCGACAGATGTGGTGAGAAAGATAAAATTCGCGCTTCAGCGCATAGGTCACAAGAAGATTAAGATTGGTCACGCGGGTACTCTCGACCCATTGGCGACTGGCGTTCTGCTGGTCTGCATCGGCAAGGCAACCAAGATGGTGAACGCCCTGCAGGCTGAGGAGAAGGAGTACATTGCCGAACTGGAGTTGGGCGCATC
>JAFYOF010000041.1 GCA_017560305.1 Alistipes sp. | reverse complement strand
TTCAGTGCATTGTTGGCAGGCTGCGGTGGCGAGCAGATGCCCGTAGTGGTTTTGCCAGAGATTGATACAACAAATCCTCTTCTTGCCGAGTGGGATACGCCTTATGCGACACCTCCGTTCGACAAGATTAAGATTACCGATTATGAGCCAGCCATCGAGACGGCTATCGCGGTGTCGCGTGCCGAGGTGGATGCGATTATAAACAACCCAGCCAAGCCTACATTCCAGAATACGGTGGTGGCGTTGGAGCGTCAGGGCGCACTTCTGAACCGCATTATGGGTCTGTTCTACAACTTGCGTGAGGCTGACACCTCTGACGAGATGGACGCTATCGCATTGCGCATTCAGCCTAAACTCACAGAACTGAGCAACGATGTGTCGCTCAACCCACAGCTCTTCGAGCGTGTGAAGGCGGTCTATGAGGGCTCGCGTCGTGGCTTGAACGATGTTGACGAGCGCCTGTTGGATGATTGCTACAAGGGCTTTGCCCGTTCGGGTGCAGCCTTGAATGATGAGGATAAGGAGTTGTACCGCCAGTACACAGCAGAGCTCTCGGAGGCTACGCTGATGTTCGGTCAGAATGCACTCTCGGCAACAAATGCCTTTGCAATCAACATCACCGATGCGAAGAAGGTGGCTGAGTTGCCAGACTTCGTGAAGGAGGCTATGGCAGCAGATGCCAAGGCTCGTGGCGAGAAGGGCTGGACCGTGACATTGAAGGCTCCAAGCTACATCCCATTTATGACCTACTCATCGCAGCGCAAGGAGAAGGAGGCTTTGTATCGTGCCTATAACAGCCGTGCGTTGGGTGGTGAGTTCGATAACTCGGATATCATCCGCAAGATTACCGACCTGCGTCTGAAGATTGCCAACTTGCTGGGCTACAAGACCTACGCTGACTATGTGTTGGAGGAGCGTATGGCGGAGAACGCAACCAATGTGAATGAGTTCCTCGCAGAGTTGCGTGAGTCTACAATCGAGTATGGTCACAAGGACTATGCGATGATTAACGACTATGCTCACTCGCTCGGCTTTGAGGGCGATGTGATGCCTTGGGACTGGGCTTACTTTACCGAGAAGTATAAGTCAGAGAAGTATGCCATCAACGATGAGCAGGTGAAGCCATATTTGAAACTTGATAATGTTATTGGTGGCGTCTTTATGCTTGCCGAGAAGCTCTATGGCTTGCAGTTCGTGCCAAGCAATGAGATTGCGGTTTACCACCCAGAGGTTATGGCTTATGAGGTGAAGGATAAGGATGGCGAGTTCTTGTCTGTGCTCTACCTCGACTTCTTCCCACGCGAGTCGAAGCGCTCGGGTGCCTGGATGACTGAGTTTCGTGGTACACAGGTGGTTGAGGGCGTTGAGACTCGTCCTTTGGTATCGCTTGTGATGAACTTCACAAAGCCTACCGAGACAACTCCATCGTTGCTTACATTCGATGAGTTCAACACATTCCTTCACGAGTTCGGTCACGCCCTGCACGGTATGTTGGCAAAGGGCGAGTATGAGTCGTTGAACGGTACAAGCGTATATCGTGACTTCGTAGAGTTGCCATCGCAGATTCTGGAGAACTGGGCAACCGAGAAGGAGTATCTTGATATGTGGGCTATACACTACCAGACTGGTGAGGCTATCCCTGCCGAGTTGGTTGAGAAGATTGTGGCTGCGAAGAACTATCTGGCGGCTTACGGCAACCTTCGTCAGCTCTCATTCGGTCTCTCGGATATGGCTTGGCATACACTCTCGGAGCCATTTGCTGGCGATATCGAGGCGTTTGAGAAGGCGGCAATGGAGTCTGTTCAGGTGACTCCGGCGGTTGAGGCTACGGCTATGGCGCCAGCCTTCACTCATATCTTCTCGGGCGGTTATGCTGCTGGTTACTACGGATATAAGTGGGCAGAGGTGTTGGCTGCTGACGCTTACTCTCTCTTTAAGGAGAAGGGCATCTTCGACGAGAAGACTGCGGCGGCGTTCCGTAAGTTGATGTCAAGCGGCGGTCAGCGTCACCCAATGGATTTGTATGTTGAGTTCCGTGGTCACAAGCCTGAGACACAGGCTTTGGTTGAGTCAATGGGATTGAAATAAATAGATGAGGAAATAATTTTTAACCAAATTTATACATTATGAAAAAGATTGCAAAGATTCTTTTGATGATGGTGGCAGTTGCATCACTTGCCACATCGTGTGATCAGCCAACGGCTGGCAACCCAATTTTCGAGGGCGACTACGCTGACCCAGAGGGCTTGGTATTTGGTGACACCTATTGGATTTACCCAACTTACTCAGCTCCTTTCCACGAGCAGCTCTACCTTGATTGCTTCTCTTCAAAGGATTTGATCACTTGGGAAAAGCACGAGCGCATCATCGACAACACTCGCATCAAGTGGCTCAACAACGCATTGTGGGCTCCTGCAGCATTGGAGAAGGATGGCAAGTACTACCTCTTCTTCAGCTGTAACAACATCCAGAACAACGAGCAGTTGGGCGGTATCGGTGTGGCAGTTGCTGACCAGCCACAGGGTCCATTCGAGGATTTGCTCGGCAAGCCACTCATCGACTCTATCGTAAACCGTGCACAGCCAATCGACCAGTTCGTATTTAAGGATCAGGATGGTACTTACTATATGTACTACGGCGGTTGGGGTCGTTGCAATATGGTTAAGATGGCTGACGATTTCAAGAGCATCGTTCCTTTCGAGGATGGTGATATGTACAAGGAGGTTACTCCTAAGGGCTATGTTGAGGGTCCATTTATGTTTATGCGCAACGGCAAGTACTACTTTATGTGGTCTGAGGGTGGCTGGACAGGTCCAGACTACCGCGTAGCATACGCTATCGCTGATTCTCCATTCGGTCCTTTCGAGAGCAAGGGTGTGATTCTCCAGCAGGATCCTGAGGTTGCTACAGGCGCAGGTCACCACTCTGTGATGTACAATGCAAAGAAGGACCAGTACTATATGGTTTACCACCGTCGTCCATTGGGCTCTAACAACGGTAACAACCGTGTTACTTGCATCGATGTGATGGAGTTCGACGAGCAGGGTAACATCTTGCCAGTGAAGTTGACATTTGAGGGAGTGAAGAAGGCAAAGTTGTAAAACCTAAATATTATGAAACTAAAGAACCTTTTATTTGCCGCTATGGCGATTGTTGTAGCTGTTTCGGCTTATGGCCAGAAGACGGCTGGCAACCCAGTCTTCGAGGGTGATTATGCTGACCCCGAGGGTGTTGTGTTCGGTAAGACTTATTGGATCTATCCAACCTGGTCAGACCGCTTTGAGAATCAGCTCCACTTTGACTGCTTCTCATCAAAGGATTTGGTGAAGTGGAAAAAGCACGAGCGTATCATTGATCAAAGCAGCATTAGCTGGTTGCGTCTGGCATTGTGGGCACCAGCGGCTGTTGAGAAGGATGGTAAATATTATCTCTTCTTCGGTGCTAACGATGTTCACCCAGGCGAGGTTGGTGGTATCGGCGTTGCAGTTGCTGACAAGCCACAGGGTCCTTTCAAGGACTTGATTGGCAAGCCACTTATCAACGACATCGTGAATGGTGCACAGCCAATCGACCAGTTTGTGTTCCAGGATAAGGATGGTACATACTATATGTACTATGGCGGCTGGGGTCACTGCAACATCGTGAAGATGGCTGATGACTTCAAGAGCATCGTTCCTTTTGAGGATGGCACAATGTATAAGGAGGTTACTCCAAAGGGTTATGTTGAGGGTCCATTTATGTTCATCCGCGACGGTAAGTACTACTTTATGTGGTCGGAAGGCGGCTGGGGTGGTCCTCACTATCGTGTAGCTTATGCTATTGCAGACTCTCCATTCGGTCCATTTGAGCGTAAGGGCGTTATCCTTCAGCAGGATTCAGAGGTTGCAACTGGTGCTGGTCATCACTCGGTGCTTCACAACCCAAAGAGCGACAAGTATTACATTGTTTACCACCGTCGTCCATTGGGCTCAAACAAGCGTGATAACCGTGTGACTTGTATCGACGAGATGCACTTCGCTCCTAACGGCGATATCCTGCCTGTGAAGATGACCTTCGAGGGCGTGAAGAAGGATAAGTTGTAAAAGGTTGCAATAACTTCATCAGCGGCTGAAACTGAAGCGTAAACTTTGGTTTCGGCCGTTGTTTTTTATCGGTTTTATGTCATAAAGTGTCGGGTTTTGCTCGGCACTTTTTGTTGCGTGTCGAAAATTTCGTATATTTGTAAAAATATACAGGTATGAAAAAGATTATAACGATATTTATCCTTTCGCTTTTCGCTACGGCGTGCGGCTCGCAGACCAAACGCCTGGAGGGTGCTCCGCAGTGGGTTGAGCCCGTGCAGTACACCTTTTCGGTGAAGAAGGTCTATCCGCACTCGACCGATAGTTACACCCAGGGCTTGCAGTACATTGATGGCGTGCTGTGGGAGGGTACTGGCGAGTGGGGTGAGTCTTGCTTGCAGAAGGTGGATTTGGAGTCGGGCGCTGTGGAGGTGCTGGCAAAGTTGCCTCGCTCGGAGTTCGGCGAGGGCATCACGGTGCTGGGTGACAAGGTCTATCAACTCACCTGGACAAATGGCGTGGCGCACACCTATGACCTTACGGGCAAGCGCCTGCGTGACTTCCGCTATGTGGGCGAGGGTTGGGGACTTACCACCGATGGCGAGAGCCTCTATATGTCCAACGGAACGGCCGACATCTACAAGGTAAATCCCGAGACCTTCAAGCGCGAGGGCAAGATTACCGTTACGCTGCGAGGCGAGGTGGTTGAGTATATCAACGAGCTTGAGTGGATTGACGGCAAGATTTGGGCTAATGTCTACACCACCGATATTATCATAATCATCAACCCTGCAACGGGTGTTGTTGAGGGTGTGGTTGATTGCCGCAATCTGTTGCCCGCGGAGGATGAGCAGAGTGATACTGATGTGTTGAACGGAATCGCCTACGATAATGAGGGTAAGCGCATATTCCTTACGGGTAAGCGCTGGAACAAACTCTTCGAGGTGGAGATTATAAGAAGATAGATATGAATTTCAGACAACTATTGCCACGCAAGATTGTGGTGCTGGATGGTGCAATGGGCACGGCGCTCATAGCGCGTGGTCATCGCGGCTCGCTGGAGTTGCTCAATGTCGAGAACCCCGCAGAGGTTGAGACCCTGCACGAAGAGTACATCAAGGCGGGTGCCGACATCATCACCACAAACACAACCTGCGCCGATGCTCTGTCGCTTGCCGAGTATGGCTTGCAGGAGCGCTCCTATGAGTTGGCGCGTGCGGGTGCGGAGATTGCTCGCCGTGTGGCGGATAAATACTCAACGACCGAGAATCCTCGCTTTGTGGCTGGCTCGGTGGGTGCGACAACACGCAACCTGACCCTTGCCAACGATACCACAGCCGAGCAGGTTGCCGAGGCCTATGCCCAGCAGGTGGCGGGTCTCATAGATGGTGGCGTGGACTTGATATTGATTGAGACCTCGCTCGATGCGCAGAATGTGAAGATTGCGGTGGAGCAGGTGCGTAGACTCTCGCCCGAGATGCCTGTTGTGCTTGCGGCGGTGCTCTCTCGTCTGGAGGGCAGAGTGGCGAGCGGTGCTACAATCAAGAAGTTTATGGAGGATTTGCCTGTGGAGGAGTTCGCTGCCGTTGGCTTCAACTGCTCGATGGGTCAGAAGCAGTTGGAGGTGGCACTCAAGGCGCTCTCGGAGGTGTGTGACAAACCGCTTGTGGCATATCCTGCGTTGAGTCAGGTGGGCGAGGCGCCCAACCGTTTTGTGAAACCGCTGGAGGCGTTGTGCCGTGGTGGCTGGTTGAATATCGTGGGCGGATGCTGTGGTACTACTCCCGCTCATATCGAGTATTTGTCAAAGGTGGCTGCCCGTTGGCGACCAAGAAAAATAAAGTAGTTATGGATACCAAACAATTTCGTCGTGAACTCCATCGTCATCCCGAACTATCGTTCGAGGAGCATCGTACGGCGGCGTTTATCTCCGAGCAACTCGACTTGCTCGGCATCGAGCATTGCCCGATAGCAAAGACAGGCATCCTTGCCCGCATCGAGGGTCGCCGAGGCAACCTGAAACGATGTGTGGTGTTGCGTGCCGATATTGACGCCCTGCCAATCGTAGAGAAAACGGGCGTGGAGTGGGCATCGGAGGTCGAGGGTGTGATGCACGGTTGTGGTCACGACTGCCACGCGGCGGTGCTCTTCGGTGTGCTCAAGCGCCTGAAGGCCAACCCCGATTTTGAGGGCACTCTGCTGGCGGTGTTCCAGCCAGGCGAGGAGTGTAACCCAGGCGGTGCGAAGTATGTGCTGGAGGAGCAGCCTTTCAAGGATTACGATGTCGCGGCGGTCATTGGCGAGCATGTGGATGCCGACCTTGAGGTGGGCGAGATAGGCTTCTGCCCGGGTAAGTTTATGGCATCGACCGATGAGTTGCATTTCGCTATCAAGGGCGTGGGAGGTCACGCTGCGATGCGCCACAGGATAAAGGACGCCGTGGTGGCTATGGCGGATTTCATTATGCGCCTGCATACATTCAACAGCGATGATTGTGTGGTATCTATCGGTCGCGTCATTGCCGAGGGAGCAACCAATGTCATTCCCGACAAGGTGACAAGTCAGGGTACGATGCGTACCTTTAGTGAAAAACTGCGCGCACGCGTGAAGGATATGATTGCCAATGTGGCGCAGGAGATTGAGTATAAATATGATGTGGAGGTAGAGGTGGATATCCGCCACGGCTACCCCTGCGTTGAAAATGATGTGCAACTGACATACGAGGCGATGCTCTTGGCCGAGAGCCGAGGCTTCAAGGTGCGTGATTTGGAGATGCGCACCACGGCGGAGGATTTCGGCTACTACACCCAGCTCTACCCATCGGTGTTCTACCGCCTTGGCGTGGGTCAGGCGTCGGGTCGCTCGCACACGGCTATGTTCCTGCCTGATGAGAAGGCGCTGGATGTGGGCGAGGAGTTTATGTATCAGTTGGCTTTGAGTATTTTAAACAAATAGGTTAGCATTATGGCAAAGAAGAGAAAGAGTTCGCGTCGTGAGCCTGCGTCAAAGGTTGATTCGATGAGTGTCCGCTCGGCTTTCATCGTCAATATGTTTCG
>JAFYOF010000040.1 GCA_017560305.1 Alistipes sp. | reverse complement strand
ATCACCCAAGTGATCCTCGTCACCCAAGATGTCAGACAACACAGCCCAACGACCAGTCTCAGAGTCAGAGATAAGACCCATTGCGATACCTGATACTGGCTTCTTGATCTTAACACCAGCATCCATCAATGCCAATGTACCAGCACAAACTGTTGCCATTGAAGAAGAACCGTTTGACTCCAGGATATCTGATACTACGCGCAATGCGTATGGCATCTCCTCACCTGTTGGGATCATAGGCTTCAACGCACGCCAAGCCAAGTGACCGTGACCAATCTCACGACGGCTGACGCCACGCGCTGGACGAGCCTCGCCAGTTGAGAATGGAGGGAAGTTGTAGTGCAAAGTGAACTTCTCAGTACCCTGTACCAAAACCTCGTCGATCATCTTCTCATCGAGCTTTGTACCCAATGTAACAGTTGTCAATGACTGTGTCTCACCACGAGTGAAGACTGCAGAACCGTGTGCTGCTGGCAAGTAACCAACCTCGCACCAGATAGGACGAATCTCGTCTGTGCGGCGGCCATCCAAGCGCTGACCCTCGTCGAGAATCATATTACGCATAGCCTTCTTCTGCACATCATCGTGGAAATATTTGTGAATAAGAGCAGCCTTCTCCTCGAGCTCCTCCTCTGTAAAGCGTGCTGCGAACTCAGCCTCCAAAGCCTCGAATGCCTCTGAACGCTCGTGCTTTGCAGTACCGCTTGTAGCGATAGCGTAAGCCTTGTCGTAGAGCTCAGAGATAATCTGCTGACGCAACTCCTCGTCGTTTGTCTCGTGGCAGTAAGTGCGCTTAACATCCTTGCCGAGCTCCTTTGAAAGCTCCATCTGTACTGCGCAGTGCTTCTTGATCTCCTCGTGAGCGAACTTGATAGCGCCGAGCATAACCTCCTCAGACACCTCGTTCATCTCACCCTCAACCATCAAGATGTTGTCGATTGTACCACCAACCATGATGTCCAAATCAACATCAGCCATCTGTGAGAAGTTAGGGTTGATAACATACTCGCCGTTGATGCGTGCAACGCGCACCTCAGAAATAGGACCGCCGAATGGGATGTCCGATACAGCCAAAGCTGCTGAAGCAGCCAAACCTGCCAATGCGTCTGGCTGGATATCCTTGTCAGCCGAGATGAGGTTTACTGTTACGAATACATCAGCGTGGTAGTCCGCTGGGAACAATGGGCGCAATGCGCGGTCGATAAGGCGTGCCACCAAAATCTCAGCATCGCTTGCCTTACCCTCTCGCTTCATAAAGCCACCAGGGAAGCGACCGCAAGATGCGAACTTCTCCTTGTACTCCACCTGGAGAGGCATAAAATCAACTCCCTCTTTTGCATCCTTTGCTGCGACTACAGTAGCGAGCAACATTGTGTCACCCATCTTCACTACTACTGCACCATCAGCCTGCTTTGCCAACTTACCAGTCTCGATCATAATCTCGCGACCGTCAGCCAGCGTGATAGTCTTTTGTACAGCGTTGTACAACTTCTTTTCTTCCATAAATCTATTTCGTCATAAAAAATAATTCAAAAATAGAGGGCGTCTGTAATAAAAAACGACACCCTCATTCAACCTCGTATTACTTACGGAGGTTAAGAGTCTTGATAATTGCGCGGTAGCGCTCGATATCAACCTCCTTCAAGTACATGAGCAACTTGCGACGCTTACCTACCAAACGCAACAATGAACGCTGAGTTCCGAAGTCGTGCTTGTTGTTCTTGAGGTGCTCTGTAAGGTGGCTGATACGGTACGAAAACAATGCGATCTGGCTCTCTGGAGAACCTGTGTCAGTGTTAGACTTGCCGTACTTACCGAAAAGCTCTTGCTTTTTCTCTGCTGTTAAATAAGCCATAAAAAAATAAGATTTTATGAGTCGTGCCGTTTTTTGTTTTATGGTCGCGACTCTGGTTCCACTCTACGACGCATCCCCCTTACCGTGAATAACGCCAGAGCGTGCGGCAAAATTACTTTGAATTTCATTAAGCACCAAATATTTCGACCTAAAAACATTATATTTTGTAACTTATTTTTCAGTTTTGCTATTAAGTTGCGAAAATATTGTAATAATTTGTATCTTTGCGCAATAAACAAGCGGTATAGTCGGGGCGTTTCGGCGAGATTGGGTCGAAGGCCGCGAAGTGGCGCACGGTGAAAAAATGAGGGGAAATTTTATGAGAAATATAGCATTCTTCACTTCCGTTTTAGTCGCTTTGGTGGTGATGGAGGGATGTGAGAAACCACAACAATATGTCAAGTCTTCGGGCGAGATGCTGGGCACCTTTATGCAGGTTACGGCGCTGACCGAGGCAGGATCGGATGTGATTTACGACAGGATGATGAAGCTGGACAAGGAGGCGAAGGCTTCGATGTCAATCTTTGACGAGGGCTCGCTGCTGAGCCGAGTGAACCGCAACGAGACCGACTCGCTGGATGCCCACATCATCCATTGCCTTGAACTTGCGCGTCGCGTTACGGAGCGCAGTGGTGGATATTACGATGTGACGGTAGCGCCACTCGTCGAGGCGTATGGCTTTGCAGGCAAGGAGCGCAGCGCGGAGGTGAATGTGGACTCGCTGATGCAGTTTGTGGGTGTCGAGAAGCTGAGCATTGAGAATGGCCGATTGATAAAGAGCGATGAGCGTGTGCGCATCGATTTCAACTCCATAGCAAAGGGCTATGTCGTGGATATGGCTGCCGAGGAGTTGGAGGCGATGGGCAGCGAGAACTATCTGGTGGATATTGGCGGTGAGGTGCGTTGCCGAGGTCGCAATCCGCAGGGCGGAGCGTGGCGTGTGGGCATCGAGACCCCTTACGATGGAAACAATGTGATGGGTGGCAGCATCCAGCAGGTCATCTCTCTGACAGATTGCTCTATGGCTACATCAGGTAACTATCGCCGTTTCTACCTTGACGCTCAGGGTCGAAAGGTGGCACATACCATTGACCCACGCACGGGCTTGAGCGCTGTGACCGACCTTTTGTCGGCTACGGTTATTGCCCCCACTTGTGCCGAGGCGGATGCCTTTGGTACGATGTTTATGGCTATGGGTAGCGAGCGTGCCATTGCGCTTGCCCGTGAGATGGCAGCCGATGGCGTGATGGTCTACTTCATCGTTGCAGGTGAGGGTGGCGAGTATGAGGTCTACTACTCTGCAGCGCTGGCACCTATGCTCAAGCAGAAGGAGGGTTTTAACGCAATCAAGTAAGAGCGGTTTTGGAATTATGAAGAGAGCAGTTTTGTTATATAATGCTTCGGCTGGCAAGGGTAAGATTGAGAAGAATATCGACCGCATAGTTGAGATTTTTCGTCAGTCGGACTACGATATGCAGCCTCTGCCAATCCGCTTTGGTGCGAATCCGTTTGATTGGTGTGCCGATATTGATTTGGCGGTGATTGCAGGTGGCGACGGAACGATAAACTATGTGGTTAATGCGATGATGCAGAAGGGGTTATCGATTCCTCTGGGCATCATTCCCGCAGGCACGGCCAACGACTTTGCAGGTGCGCTCGGAATGTCAAACAACATCCTCCGCTCGGCGCGTCAGATTGCCCAAGGCGAGGTTGAGATGATTGACTGCGGCAAGGTGGAGCAGATGGGTAGCGACAAGGAGATTTACTTTGTGAACATCTTCTCGTTTGGCATCTTCACCACCACTTCACAACGCACCCCCGAGGAGTTGAAGCACCGCATCGGCAAGATGGCGTATCTGGTGGCGGCGTTCAAGGAACTTCGTAACATCCACGGCATTCCGCTCACAATCACCTGTGACTCGGAGGCCTTCTACTATCCTACACTGCTGGGTCTTGTCTTCAACGGCGAGACTGCAGGTCGAATGCCCCTTGCTCGTAAGTCGAGCCTCAGGGATGGCGTCTTTGACTGCATTTTCCTGCGCAAGCGTTCGCCGGTGGTGTCGGCGGGCGATATGCTATTATATATGATAGGTATAAAGACCCGTGCGGTGAAGTATCTGCGTACCAGCCAGTTGACATTGGTGACGCCATTGGATGAGGCGACCGATGTGGATGGTCAGCGAGGAGGTCAGTTCCCGATGCGATTGAGCTGTCTGCACGGCGCTCTGAAGGTTGTCTGCCCAAAGGAGGAGAGCCTCTGGCAAAGAAAATCAATGAAGGTTTAATGATATAAAACATATCGGTTTTGAAAAAGGTAGAGGGACTTATGGAGGTCGGCTTCGAGAGTGGTGGAGTGCGATTGTTGCCCTGGGGCAACTTCGGTGAGTTGGATGAGATTGTGAAGCAGGTTGAAGGACCCGTGATAGGTTTGGTATGCAGCGGTAATCTGCGTATGATGATAAATGGCGAGGCGAATACAATCTCAGCCAATCAGATGTTCATTCTGCTGAAGGATATGGCCGTGAGCAACATCAAGCCCAGCAAGGCGTGTCGCGGATTTGTGCTGATTTTGAAGAATCGCTACTTCTCAAACATCGACATCCCCACATCCGACATCTTTACGGCTGACCTTATCGTTCGCACGACCTATGTCTTCGATGTCGAGGAGCAGATTGCCGAGATGATGCTCGGGGCAATAGCGAATATGTGTCAGGTGGTGCAGGCCAGCGACCTCTATTTTAACAACGAGGTGCTGCACTCGTGTGCGATGGGCTTCTGCTATCTGGTGATGTCGGTTTTGATGCCAAAGGCCAAGAAGCACCAGTCGGTGGATGATAAGTCCGAGAGCCATATGAGCCGCTTCATAGAGTTGTTGAGCGAGAACTACACGCGCGAGCGTAGTGTTGAGTACTACGCCGCCGAGATTGGCATCACGCCCAAGTACCTCACGCTGCTGTGTCACAAGTACCGTGGCAAGAGCGCCTCAAAGGTCATTGACGATGTGGTTATCCACAGCGCAATGCGCCTTTTGAAGCAGCCAGGTGTGAGCATTCTGGAGGTTGCCGAGCAGCTTAACTTCCCTTCGCAGTCATTCTTTGGTAAGTATTTCAAGCAGAGGGTAGGAATTTCGCCCTCGCGATATAAGGGTCAGGGACTATAATTAAAACAGATGGAGAGACATATTGATATAAACACATTCGACTATCCGCTTCCCGATGAGCGTATCGCCAAGTTCCCTCTGGAGCAGCGCTCGGCGTCGAAGTTGATGGTTTACCGTAACGGTGAAATCAGCGAGAGCAGATTCGGCTCTCTGCCAGAGCAGTTGCCTCAGGGCTCGTTGCTGGTCTTTAATAATACAAAGGTAATACGCGCGCGCGTGATTATGCACAAACCTTCGGGTGCGCGCATTGAGGTATTCTGCCTTGAGCCTCACAAGCCCGCCGACTACGAGCGCGCCTTTGCCGTGAAGGGCGAGGCGGAATGGAGTTGCATCGTCGGCAATGTGAAGAAGTGGAAGGAGGGTCAGGTAGAGATTAACTTCGAGTATGAGGGCGAGCCGACGCAGTTGCGTGCGTGGATTGTGGAGCGCGGCGAGCGTGAGCATATCGTGCGCTTCGAGTGGGATGTTGATTTGACATTCGGTCAGTTGCTGGAGCACCTGGGCCGTATTCCTATCCCGCCATATCTCAACCGCGAGAGTGAGGATATTGACCTCACCCGTTATCAAACGGTATATTCCAAGTTCGAGGGCTCGGTGGCAGCGCCAACGGCGGGTCTGCACTTTACGCCCGAGCTTATCTCGCAGATGCAGTCTGATGGCTTTGAGTTTGAGGAGGTGACGCTACATGTGGGCGCGGGAACATTCCTCCCCGTGAAGAGCGAGGATGCGGCGCAGCACCCTATGCACACCGAGCATTTCGAGGTGCGCCTATCGACGCTTGAGCGCCTCTTGGCACACGATTGTAATATCACCGCAGTGGGTACAACATCGGTCCGCACGCTGGAGTCGTTGCCTGTGTTGGCGTGGCGAGTGCATCAGTCGGGCACGCCCGATGCCGAGCGTGTGATTGGTCAGTGGGAGGCGTATGACATCCCTGCAGACTATTCTGGTCGCGATGTGCTTGAGGATTTGATTGGCTATATGCGTGCCAACGACTTGGAGAAGATGAAGGCTGCAACGCAGATTATGATTACTCCGCTGGGCTTCAAGTTCCGCATCGTGAAGCGCATCATCACCAATTTCCACCAGCCAAAATCTACACTCCTGCTGCTGGTTTCAGCCTATGTGGGCGACGATTGGCGCAGAATGTACGACTACGCATTGGCGAATGGATTTAGATTCCTTTCCTACGGAGATTCTTCGCTGTTGATAGTAGAATAAATAAAGTCGTCTAACAAGGTGATTTCTGCGTTTCGCTTGACCTCGAAATGCTCATTTACGCCAAGTAAACTCCGCTTTCTCGGTCTGCGCAGGCCTAAAAATCCCTCTTGTTATACAACTTTATAAAAATGTAGGGTTGCCCAATGAATGGACAACCCTATTTTATTTCTACTCCCCCTCCTCAAGTGAGAATATATCTTCGACTTGTTTGCCGAAGGTGCGGGCAATCTTCAGCGCAAGGAGGGTGGAGGGTACGAACTTGCCGCTCTCGATGGCGTTGATGGTCTGGCGGCTCACGCCAGTTGCCTCCGCCAACTCTTGCTGTGTCATTCGCGCCTCGGCACGCGCAACTCTTATCGTGTTGTTCATCGTACAAAATTTTACATCTTAAACTCTCGGTTTGCGCGGCGCAACATTCGCATCTTGCGCTCGAAACGACCATAGTACAATATCCACGCAACAAATGGTGTCACGAAAGGCTCGTCGTGGGTGATGTATAAGCCATAGTCAGTGATGCAGGCAGCGATGATGTGGATTGCGACCCACGCAACAAAGCAGATGTAGGCAATCTCCTTGAGGGTCTCGCCACGCAGCGCGGCGGTCATCTCGTCCTCGCACTTTTCGCGCGAAAAGGTGAGAAGGAACATCGCAAGGTAGAGCGTAATGCTGATGATGCGTGTCACGATAGTTGTGCTTGCGCCGTTGCCGTGCAGGTCATTGATAAAGATTGTCGCAACCAAGCCAATCAATACCGCCATAAGCATTGCCTGACCTACGATTTTGAAAGGGTAGGGCAGCAGCCAACTCTTTGAGCACTCCTTGATTTTTCCAATCAGGTCGATAGAATTTCCGTTTTTCATAGTTGTGAGTTTTATGGTTAGAAAATAGTTGAGTTCTAATCTTCACTGCAAATGTAAAGAAAACTTTACAAAAAGACAAATAAAATTTACGGGAATTTTCATTATTTTTCTGAAAAGT
>JAFYOF010000039.1 GCA_017560305.1 Alistipes sp. | reverse complement strand
GTAGCCGTTGCCATCGAAATGGATAACCTTGCACTCCTTGATCAGGCGCTTCAATGTCTCATAGATTGCACGCTCCTTCTTCACACCACTCTCAATCTTGGCATCCACCTCACGCTTGAACTCGGTGAGCTGCTCGGCAGCTGCGGTGCAGAGGGTAATCATTGCCTCAGCGCAGTTGTCCGATGAGCCCACAGCACGGAACTCGAAGCGGTTACCCGTGAAGGCAAATGGCGAGGTACGGTTGCGGTCGGTGTTGTCGAGCAGGATGGATGGAATCTGCGAAACGCCACTCATCTTCAACACACTCTTGGCATCAAAGCGCAGAGCATCGTCGCCCTCGCTACGCTCCAGACGCTCCAACACAGATGAAATCTGCGAGCCGAGGAACGCCGAGATGATTGCCGGCGGCGCCTCGTTAGCACCCAAGCGGTGAGAGTTCGTAGCGCTCATAATAGACGCCTTCAACAAGCCGTTGTGCTTATATACCGCTGCAATCACATTCACCAGGAAGGTGATAAACTGCAAGTTCTCGGATGGGGTCTTGCCTGGACCAAAGAGGTTTACGCCCGTGTCAGTACCGAGCGACCAGTTGTTGTGCTTACCCGAGCCGTTGATACCCTTGAAAGGCTTCTCGTGAAGCAACACACGGAAGTTATGGCGGCGGGCAATCTTATCCATAATGGTCATCAGGAGCTGATTGTGGTCGTTGGCGAGGTTAGCCTCCTCATATACGGGAGCAAGCTCAAACTGGTTTGGTGCAACCTCGTTGTGGCGGGTCTTGACTGGGATACCCAGCTTCAGGCACTCGCACTCCAACTCCTTCATAAAGTTAATCACACGCGCAGGGATAGCGCCGAAGTAGTGGTCCTCCAACTGCTGGTTCTTTGCCGACTCGTGACCGTGGAGGGTACGACCCGTAAGCACCAAGTCGGGACAAACTGCCCAAAGGCTCTCATCCACAAGGAAATACTCCTGCTCCCAGCCGAGGTAGGTGTGTACACAATTCACACTCTTGTCGAAGTAGTGGCACACTGCCGTAGCAGCCTTATCCACCGCCGAGATAGAGCGCAGGAGGGGCACTTTGTAGTCCAGAGCCTCACCCGTATAGGCGATGAAAACAGTTGGAATACAGAGTGTTGTATCTACTATGAAGGCTGGAGATGTAGGGTCCCAGGCCGAGTAGCCTCGTGCCTCGAATGTGTTACGGATTCCGCCATTGGGGAACGACGAAGCGTCAGGCTCCTGCTGTGCCAAGACCTTGCCCGAGAATGACTCAATGACAAGACCCTTGCCATCGGGCTCCGAGAATGAATCGTGCTTCTCGGCAGTACCGCCTGTCAGCGGCTGAAACCAGTGAGTGTAGTGGTCAGCGCCGTTATCCAAAGCCCACTGGCGCATACCCGCAGCAACGCTGTCGGCCAACTCCAGCGACAACGGAGTGCCATTGTCCATCGTGTTGAGCAGAGCCTCATAGGTTGGCTTGTCCAAATACTTACGCATCACGGTGCGACCGAACACCTTCTCGCCGAAATAATCCGATGGGCGTGCCGATGGCGCCTTCACTTCAACTGCGCGATGGTTGAGTGCTGCCTCCACCATCTTGAATCGTAACAACATAAAATATAAATTTTGTAAATTCTTGATTTTCCTATTTTCCGCAAAAACTATTGCACGACACAAAAATAGCAATTTTTCGATAAATCTCGCTTTTCGCACCCACTTTTCAGCAAATCGACACCAAAATTTTCAGCAAACGCAGAATTTTTACTCCATTTTCCAGCAAAACACCCGAAAATTTCAGCGAAATTCCAAAATCAGGCAAAATCCACACTCCTGCCATTTATTTCTCTTTTAGAGTAGATTTCAACCATATCACACTACCCAACAACCCTCACCCTCAAACTCTGCCCCACCCCACAAAAATCCCTCGCGGGAAAAAGAGTGCTTCGGGCGGTGACTTTCTCAGCAAAGCGTATTGCATAATGACAAAAAAACATTATCTTTGCGTGAATTACGATTTATCGTAAGCCTAAACGAGCAAACAACATTTATACAACACATACACTAAATTTAATTTCCAACAATTATGGCTAATACCGAAAAAGCAAAGTTGTTCGCCGAATTTCCACCAGTAAGCACAGAGCAGTGGGAAGCGGTCATCACAACAGACCTTAAAGGTGCAGACTACGAGCGTAAACTCGTATGGAGAACAGCCGAGGGATTCAATGTGCGTCCATACTACCGCGCAGAGAACCTTGAAGGCATCGATTTCTTGGGCACAGAGGCTGGCGAGTTCCCTTATGTTCGCGGCACTCACAACTCAAACGACTGGGCTATCCACCAGACCGTGAATGTTAAGTGTCCAAAGGCAGCAAACGAGGAGGCTTTGAAACTCCTTAACTCTGGCGTAAACTCACTTGGTTTCTGCTTCTGCGAGACAGAGGTTACTGCCGAGACTATCGATACTCTCCTGGAGGGTATCTGCATCCCAGCCGTAGAGCTCACATTCTGCGGTAAGAACTTCGTACCTACTGCCGACCTCATTATGGCAAAGGTGGAGGCTTTGGGCTTGGCAAAGGATGAGGTTAAGATGAACTTCATCTTCGACCCTATCGTGAAGGACCTCTCAACAAAGGGTATCTACTGCTGTGGCGACACAGAGGGTACTGCTTGCTATGAGGCTGTCACAGCATTCATCAAGAAGACTGCAGAGTACAAGTACATCCGCGTAGTGAATGTATCGGGTGCTACTTTCAGCAACGCTGGTTCTACTATCGTTGAGGAGTTGGCATTCTCACTCTCAGCTGGTCACGACTACTTGGTGAAGCTCACTGAGGCTGGTCTTCCAATCGACCTGGTGGCTCGCAAGATTCGTTTCACTTTCGCTGTTACATCTAACTACTTTATGGAGATCGCGAAGTTCCGTGCAGCTCGTATGTTGTGGGCTAACATCGTGAAGGGCTACAACCCTGAGAAGGAGTGCTCTTGCAAGATGTTCGCACACGCAGTTAC
>JAFYOF010000038.1 GCA_017560305.1 Alistipes sp. | reverse complement strand
TGTGCCAGAGAAGTTATCTTTGGTGCTGGGTGTTCGTGGCGACTGGATGAGCGGAAAGGATATTGAGCCAGCGATGCCAGATGCAGGCGTGGATAATGTTGCCTTCTATACCCCAGAGCAGCGTTTTGCCTTGACCCCTCGTTCTCATATCCGTTGGAATGTGACACCTTCGACCGTGGTGCGTGCTTCGGCAGGTTTGGGCTATCGCCGTGCAAGCATCTTCACCGACAACATCTGGATGATGGCTACAGGTCGCAAGATTATCACCAAGGACCTCAATAACGACATCGAGCAGGCTCTTACAGCAGGCGGTAGCATCACGCAGACCCTTAAGTTGGGTGGTTATTCGGATGCGACACTCAGTGTCGACTACTTCCGCACATAGCTCTACAACACCGTGTTGGCTGATCAGGAGTTGGGTGCTGCGATGGGTACTCCAGCTGATGAGATTTGGATTTATAATTCTGGCGACAAGTCATTCTCTGATACCTATCAGGTTGATTTCCAGTGGACACCAGTCAAGGGCTTGGATATCTTCGCAACCTATCGCTACACCAACGCCAAGGTTAGCCTTTTGCGTGATGGCGTGAGCCACCTTGTGGAGCGTCCACTCACAAGCCGCTATAAAACTTTGCTCAATGTACAATATGCAACGCCTTTCCGTCGTTGGGTATTTGATGTTACGGCACAGTACAATGGTCCTATGCGTCGCCCATCGCTTGATGGAGATATCACCCGTTGTGACCTCTCGCCAGCATACCCTATGTTCTATGCGCAGGTGAGCCGCAAGATTCGCGATGTGGAGGTTTATCTCGGTTGTGAGAATATTGCAAACTATATACAGAAAGACCCTATTCTCAACACTGCCGACCCATTCTCGCCAGCGTTCAACTCGTCGAGTGTGTGGGGTCCGTTGATGGGTCGCAAGTTCTATATCGGTTTGCGATATAATTTATACTAAATGCGCCTAAAAAGTGATTTCGGCGTTATGCTCGCTCTAGAAATCCCAATTTTATCCACATTTAGTGAGGGAAGGAATAGGAAAAAGAATAAAAACACTTAAAACTAATACAACTATGAAGAAGATTTTAATGCTCTGCCTCGTGGCAGTTTTGGGTTTCGGTATTGCTGATGCAATGGCACAGAAGAAGGATGTGAATGTGAAGACTACGGTTTTCCTCACTGACATCGACTGCGAGGGTTGCGCAAAGAAGGTGACCAACTCTATCCCATTCGTTAAGGGTGTGAAGGATGTTAAGGTTGATGTGCCTGCAAAGACCGTTACCGTGACTTACGATACAACCAAGAGCAGCGATGAGGCTTTGGTGAAGGCGTTCACTAAGATTAAAGTGAAGGCTGCACCAGCAAAGAAGTAGTTTGATAAGGTGGTTTCTGCGTTTTACTCGTTCTCGAAATCCTCATTTACGCTTTAGTAAACTGCGGTTTCTTGAACTTTGTAAACCTGAAAATCCCTCTTGTTAAACAACATCTTAAAATACTGAGGACTGTCGAGCAATCGGCAGTCTTTTTTTTTGTGGATAGGACTGCGAAAAACAAATTTGCAAGGTAAGATAAGTACGCTGCATAAATAATGCAATGAATAAAACTTTTGCGAAAAATTTACTATATTTGTAATACCTAAATCACTAATCAGAAAACTCTTGAAAATATGAATTCAAAACGCCTTTATTCGTTGGATGCGTTGCGTGGTTTCGATATGTTTTTCATTATGGGACTGTCGGGACTTATTGCGGCGCTGTGTGCTCTTGCACCAAATGCGGTGACCGATGCTATCGCATTGCAGATGAAGCATGTACAGTGGGATGGTCTGCGCCATCACGATACTATCTTCCCGCTGTTTTTGTTCCTTGCGGGAGTGTCGTTCCCCTTCTCGCTGGCAAAGTCGCAGGAGGCGGGAGCGTCGAGGCTAAAGATGTATGTGAAAATCATCCGTCGTGGCGTGATGCTCATCCTGCTCGGTATGGTCTACAATGGCCTGTTCCGCTTGGAGTTTGACACCTTGCGTTGCGCAAGTGTGTTGGGTCGCATTGGCTTGGCGTGGATGGTGGCGGCGCTGCTCTATGTGAACTGCGGCGTGAAGGTGCGCGCTGGCTTGTCGGTTGCAATTTTAGTGGGCTACGCCTTGATTTCAAAGTATGTCGGTGCGCCCGATGTCGAGGGTGCTGACCCGCTCTCGATGCAGGGGTCGCTGGTGGGATATATCGACCGATTGTTTATGCCTGGCCGGTTGATTTACGATGGCGGAAGATTCGACCCTGAGGGTCTTTTCTCGGCTCTGCCTGCGGTGGTTACGGCAATGCTTGGAATGTTTTCGGGTGAGTTGATTCGTCTGCCCGAGGAGAAAGTGTCGGGTAATCGCAAGTGTCTTTATATGGCGTTGGGTGCTGTGGTTTTGGCTCTGGTTGCTGTGGCGGCAAAGGGCTTTGTGCCAATCAATAAGATGCTGTGGTCGAGCACATTTGTCTGCGCGGTGGGCGCTTACTCGGTGGCGATGATGGCTCTGTTCTATTACATTGTCGATGTGCGTGGCTGGCGTGGCTGGACACTGCCTTTTCGTGTTGTGGGAATGAACTCCATCACGATTTATCTTGCCCAGCGCATCATCAATTTCAGCGGCATCTCAAACTTCTTCTTCGGAGGTGTGGCGGGTCTTTGCTCCGAGCCTTGGGCGGCGGTTGTGAACTCTGCGGGCTATGTTTTGGTCTGCTGGATGTTCCTCTATTTCCTCTATCGCAAGCAGGTCTTTTTGAAGATATAGAAATCGTAGGCAAAATGTGTGGATAATTTGCATTTTTTTTGTATTTTTGCCAGATATAATTGCTTACTATGGCTGAAAAAGAGATAATAGATACAATAGAGGGCGAATACAAATATGGTTTCACCACCGATATCGAGACCGAGACCATCGCTCGTGGTTTGAACGAGGATGTCATCCGCCTTATATCGGCAAAGAAGGAGGAGCCCGAGTGGATGCTGGAGCGCCGTCTGAAGGCGTTTCGTCATTGGCAGCAGATGCCCCTCCCAGAGTGGGCGCATCTGGATATCCCCGAAATTGATTTTCAGGATATCATCTACTACGCTGCGCCCAAGCAGGTCAAGAAACTCGGCTCGATGGACGAGGTTGACCCTGAGTTGAAGCGCACATTCGATAAGTTGGGTATTCCGCTGGAGGAGCAGATGGCGTTGGCGGGTGTTGCCGTTGATGCCGTGTTGGACTCTGTGTCGGTAAAGACCACCTTCCGTGAGACTTTGGCCGAGAAGGGCATTATCTTCTGCTCAATCTCGGAGGCTATCCGCGAATATCCCGAGCTCATTCAGAAATATCTTGGTACGGTTGTTCCTCACACCGACAACTACTACGCTGCGCTGAATGCCGCAGTCTTTTCCGATGGCTCATTCTGCTACATCCCAAAGGGTGTGCGTTGCCCGATGGAGCTCTCGACCTACTTCCGCATCAATGCCGAGAATACGGGTCAGTTCGAGCGTACGCTGCTCGTGGCAGATGAGGGTGCTTATGTGAGTTACCTCGAGGGTTGTACTGCGCCTCGCCGTGACGAGAATCAGTTGCACGCTGCCGTGGTGGAAATTATTGTTGAGCGTGATGCCGAGGTCAAATACTCTACCGTTCAGAACTGGTACCCAGGCGACAAGGAGGGTAAGGGTGGAATCTATAACTTCGTGACCAAGCGAGGTCTGTGCCGTGAGGGCGCGCGCCTTTCGTGGACGCAGGTTGAGACTGGCTCTGCCATCACCTGGAAATATCCAAGTTGCGTCTTGCTCGGCGATAACTCGGTGGGCGAGTTCTACTCTGTTGCGATGACAAACAACTATCAGCAGGCAGATACGGGTACAAAGATGATTCACATCGGTCGCAACACCCGCAGCCGCATCGTCTCGAAGGGTATCTCGGCGGGCAAGAGCCAGAATGCCTATCGTGGTCTGGTGCGTGTGGCAAAGGGTGCGGAGAATGCTCGTAACTACTCGCAGTGCGACTCGCTGCTGATTGGCGACAAGTGTGGTGCACACACCTTCCCAGTGATTGATACGCGTAACTCGTCGGCTGTTGTGGAGCACGAGGCTACCACATCGAAGATTTCCGAGGAGCAGTTGATGTATTGCCGTCAGCGTGGTCTTTCGACCGAGGATGCTGTTGGTCTTATTGTGAATGGCTATGCCCGCGAGGTGCTGGCGAAGTTGCCGATGGAGTTTGCCGTTGAGGCGCAGAAGCTGCTGGCTGTCAACTTGGAGGGCTCGGTAGGTTAATTTTAGTTTGAGAATAAAACAAATAGATATGTTAAAAGTTAAGAATTTGCACGCCTCTGTGGGCGATAAAGAGATACTTCGTGGTATCAACCTTGAGGTTCACGCAGGCGAGGTACACGCCATTATGGGACCTAACGGCTCGGGTAAGTCTACGCTTGCTTCGGTGCTGGCGGGTAACGAGAAGTTCACCGTGACCGAGGGTGAGGTGGAGTTTATGGGCAAGAACCTGCTCGACCTCTCTATCGAGGACCGTGCCCGTATGGGACTCTTTCTGGGTTTCCAGTATCCTGTTGAGATTCCAGGTGTTACGATGGCTAACTTTATGAAGATGGCGGTGAATGAGCATCGTAAGTTCCGTGGTGAGGAGCCATTGACTGCGGGCGAGTTCCTGCGTATGATGCGCCAGAAGAGTGCCGTTGTGGAACTCGATTCAAAGCTCACAAGCCGTGCCGTGAACGAGGGTTTCTCGGGTGGTGAGAAGAAGAAGAACGAGATTTTTCAGATGGCTATGCTGGAGCCAAAGCTGGCGGTGCTGGATGAGACCGACTCGGGCTTGGATATCGACGCTTTGCGCGTGGTGGCTACGGGTGTAACGAAGTTGCACACACCAGAGAACGCTACGGTGGTGATTACCCACTATCAGCGTCTGTTGGATTACATCGTTCCCGACTTTGTCCATGTGCTCTATCACGGTCGCATTATCTACTCGGGCGACAAGTCTTTGGCGTTGAAGCTTGAGAAGGAGGGTTATGATTGGCTTATTAACGAATACGACAAGTAGCGATGGGTGTGGTTGAATATTTGACCTCGTTGTGTGACGGCAACCTTGCCTCGGGAGAGATTACTCTCGCGGACGGTACGCCTGCGTTGCTATTGGTAAACCCCACCAAGGTTGAGTGTGGTGTTGCCGAGCAGGGCGAGGAGTATCTGGTTGTTGTGCATACCCACGACGGCGAGTCGAAGCTGGTGGTTGACCTTATGCCACACGCCAAGTTGCGTATGGTGCAGGTGTCGCTGGATAATGCCAAGTGCCGCTGCGAGATGCGTCAGCAGGTGGGTAGCCAGAGTGATGTGGTAAGCATCGCTGTGGGTGCGGGCGAACTTGACTATGAGTTTGATTTGAATGGCTCTTACGCCGTGAGCAATCTCCGCACAGCCTTCTTGGCTGGTGGCGAGGAGAGCGTGAAGGTAGGCGTGAGGGTAAACCATAATGTCTCGGATTGCAGCAGCCACTCTGTGGTGAAGGGTGTTGCGGGCGGCAAGGCGCAGGGCGAGTTTGAGGGTATGGTCTATGTGGCGACCGATGCCCAGCGCACCGATGCCGTGCA
>JAFYOF010000037.1 GCA_017560305.1 Alistipes sp. | reverse complement strand
ACACATTGCCGTTGTGTCGTCGGTGTCGGGCGTCTTTGGTTTCCCCGTGAGGTCGGCCTACTGCGCTTCGAAGCACGCCATCCACGGCTTCTATGAGACCATTGCGCTGGAGTATCCTCAAATCAAGACCACCATCATCATTCCTGGTCGCATCCATACCGAGGTGTCGAAGAATGCACTCGATGGCAACGGCAAGGCTACGGGCGTGATGGACCCGGGTCAGGCAAATGGCTACGATGTGAACAAGTGCGCGAGGGTGGCCATCAAGGCGATTGCGCGCGGCAAGCATCAGAAGGTCATTGGCGGTTTCGACACGATTATGGTGCCTTTCTATAAATATGTGCCTTGGCTGTTCCGCCTCATAGCACGCAATGTGTCGGCACGATAGGGAGTAGGGATGTAAATTTTAGGGTATGTTATTAACGAAAGAGTTAGCCGTTGAGTTGAATCTGACACACTGCAAGATGAAACTCTTTATGGCGGCGATGTTGAAGGCAAACAATATTGATTTGACCCCCGAGCAGTTTCTTCTGGTCGATATGCTGTGGAATCACGGCGACCTGAAGCAGCAGCAACTTGCCGATGGGATGCAGAAGGATAAGAACTCCATAACCAAACTAACCGACGCTCTGGAGCAGAAGGGTCTTGTGGTGCGTCAGCAGAATCCCGCCGACAGGCGTTCCAACACCATTGTCCTTACGCAGAAGGGTCACGATCTGAAGGATGCGGGCAAGGCTGTGGGTGTCGCTATGCTCGACAAGATGCTCGAGGGACTTACCGAGGAGGAGATTCAGGCGTTTCTCGGTTTGATGAAGAAGATATCGGTTAATATGGATTCCTTAAAATAAGTACGAAATTGCCTAAAAAGGTGTTTTCTGCGTTGTATTTGTGAGTATAGACATAGAGAAAAAGACCTTGTCCCTAGCGGGGCGAGGTCTTTTTCCGTCATATTCCCTGTAACACTACTGATGTTTACTATGACTATCACTCTCTCTCCTAAAGGAGAATCCCTATTTCACTTTCTGCTTTGCCACCAGCCCCATCAGTCGGAAGAGGAACTTGGGCAGAGGCTTCGCCGTGTTGCGGCGCGTCATATCAATCGAGAGTCCTAACTTCTTGGCAATCGGTATCTTGTAAGTCTCAACAAACTCTATGAGTGTGCCATCGGGGTCCTCGGCATAGGTGAAGCGACCCGATGCGTCGCCCATATCGAACACCTCGCCGTTGGGGCAGCTGTCCACCGTGAAAGGGTGTCCCTTGCTTGCGCAGAATCTACCAAACTCGCTCATTCCCGTTACATCGAAGCATACCTGGATAAATCCTGGGTCGCCCCAATATCTGCCCTCGTATATCTTGCGTGGCGTGCGGTCAATGGCCTGCACCAACTCAATCGTCGTATCGCCGAGGATGCCCGCCAGAGCACCCGTTCTCTTTGGTGCGGCGAGGATTACACGGCGGTAGTTCTTTCCCGACTCGGGCATAAGGTTGCAGCGGCTGAATGTGCTGATGCCGTCAAACTTGACGATGTTGTAGCCCAGCACCTCGCTGTAAAAGTGGATTGAGCGCTCCATATTGCTCACGCCTATGACTGCACCCGCGATGCCGCCCGTGAGCTTGTGCTCCTCGATGTAGATATCCTTCTGCTCCACCACCTGAAAGAGGTTGCCCTTCAGGTCGAGTACATAGAAACAAGGTGTGCCGTCGGGCAGAGTCTCCACGCCGCCGCACTTCGACCACTTGGCCGAGAGCTGCTTGTGGAAGGCCTTCACATCTCTGCACTTGAGTTTTGCGGCGAAGATGCCGAGGTCGCCCACGGAGATTGTGAATGGGCACTTTTGAGGCGTGCGCTCGGAGTATTGCCATATCTCAAAGCCGCCACCGCCCTGCAGATTCATTGCGATGCAGGCGTGACGCTTGTGCGCCGAGCCACCCGTGTAGGGGAGCATTCTCTCGGCAACGGTGTCATCCTCGAGGATGCGCAGGTCGATGCCGAACATCTCTATGTACCAGTTCCAGGTAGCCTGAAAGTCATCTGTACCGATACCAACTTGCTGAATACCAGCGATATTGAAGTTATACATTTTTGTTTTTGGGGTTAGGGATTAATGTGTTAAGTAAAAACTTTTATAGTAAAAGCATTTACTAATGATGCAAAGGTATAAACTTTTCGCAAACAATCGCCATTTCTCCCGAAAATTTTTCTCCGCCGCACGCTTTTCTCGGGTGGGGGAGTTTATTTTAATTCAAAATTCAAAATTTAGAATTCAAAATTAATTTATACTGTTATTCCGAAGAATTGCATTTTAATTGACCCGCAATAGCGAATAGGTTGTATGCAATTCTGTGGGAATCTACCTTTGTGATTAGTTCGGTAGTAGGAGCGAGTAGTAAATAAAGAATAACTTCTATTATTCTACTATCCTTTTCTACCGCCCACATTACATATATAGATGCCACGCTCATCTTATTCGCTCGCAATGACGCGGGCAACGCCCGTTCTCCATTTACCTTGACTACAAAAGAAGTTGTGGTAGTTAAGGTAGTTAAGTTTGTTACACCGTTACACCGTTACAGGCGTTACAGCGTTACAGCGTTACAAGGGTGTAACGCCTGTAACGCGGGTGTAACACCCGTAACAAAAAAGACCCTCCCTTATAGGAGAGTCCTTAATTATCTATATTCTAAAATCTAATTTTAAATTCCCCTCCTTACTCCACCTCGCGGCGGTTGAGGAGGGCGTGGGTGATGGTGAGTTCGTCGACATACTCCAGCTCGTCACCAAAGCCGATGCCGCGCGCTATGGTCGATACCTTCACTGCGGGATACTGCTTCAGGCGGTTGAGGATGTAGAACAATGTGGTCTCGCCCTCCACCGAGGTAGATATGGCGAGGATGACCTCCTTCACAGCCCCCGAGGCAACCTTCTCAAGCAGAAGGTCAATCTTCAGGTCGGATGGTCCTACGCCCTGCATAGGCGAGATTACTCCGCCCAGGACATGGTACAAGCCACGATACTGGCGTGTGTTCTCGATGGACATCAGGTCGCCCACCTGCTCCACCACACAGATGGTCGTGCGGTCACGCTCGGGGTTGGAGCATATCGGGCAACGAGCCGTGTCCGAGAGGTTGTTGCATAGTTCGCAATGGCGTATGTCGCGGCGGAAGCGGGCGATGCTGTCGGTCATCTGCTCCACCGACGATGCATCCATCTTCAGCAGGTGCATAGCCAGTCGCAGTGCCGTGCGACGACCTATGCCCGGCAACTTGGCGAACTCCGATACAGCGTCTTGTAGTAGGCGTGACATATTATATCTGTTCTATGCGTGATGACTCAATCCAGCCTTTGCGTCCGTCGGCGATGCGTACCTCTACCCAGCCGTTGATGCGCTCCTCGATTGAGAGCAGCGTGCCCTCGTGCAGTACGAAGAGGTCGGTTGCTGCGCGGTCGGGAGAGCTCTTGATTGGCGCTGCCGAACTCATAATGACAGCCTGCTTGCCACCCACCAGCTCATTGCGCTTGTTGTAGGCAAACGATGTCGAGATGATGCAGAGCAGAGCACCTATGCCCATCAGGTAGAAGCCCACCTTGCGGAGCGAGATTCTCTCTGCCAAGAGGTAGAGCAGTGCTGCCGCCAGCGATGCCACGAGCAGGATGAGCGAGAGGATTGTCCACGCGTTGCAGCCCATAAGGTTGCCTATGGCGCGTACCCACTCAATGAGGAAGAATACTGGTATCTGCTCGATGTTGTCCTTCGTGGATGATGAGGCGTACTCAAGGTTGTGGCGTATATCCTCATCGGCTGGCGCAAGGCGCAGGGCACGGTGGTAGTTTAGGATAGCCTTACCCAGTCGTTCCTGCTTGTAGTAGGCGTTGCCGAGGTTGAAATATACCTTTGCCGAGTGCTGACCCTGGGCAAGGATAGCCTCATAGTTCTCGGCGGCTGCGGCGAAGCGACCCTCGTTGTAGGCTGCGTTTGCCACCTCCCAATGCTGCTCTGCGGTGGCTGGGGCTGATGCCTCATCTGAAGTCACCTCCGAAGCCTCCTCTGCGGAAGTTGCCTCCTCTGCGGTTGCTGACTCGGTTGTCTCCTGCGAAGCCGAATTTACCTCCTGAGCGCTCACTGCGAGGCAGAAGGCGAAGAGTGATAAGAATAGTGCGATATACTTTTTCATACTCCTTTACTATCGTTTGATTATTGACTCGATGCGTGAGATGATGCCAACACCCTCGGCATATACCTCGCTCATCTGTATGCTCTCGTCTGGCGAGTACTGCGCCTCGTCACAGCGTGAAATGATGTCGGTGTAGTGTGATGCCTCGTCGGTTGGGCAGCCACGGCGACGCAACTCCTCGCGGATGCGCTCCTTGGTAAGTGATGACACGGGGATGTTGAGCTTGTCGCCCATATAACCCCACAGGGCGCGCAGCATCTCCTCGAAGAAGGCGTGGCGGTTGCCCTCGTTCATATAGCGCTCGGCCATACGGAAGCGCTGCACGGCAACCTTGTTTGCACGGCGGTTCTTCACCAGCACGGTGTTGTGGCTGTCGCGTATGCGGCGGCGCAGAACGAAGTAGAGCGCAACAAAGGCGATGATGATTACAGCCACCATAGCGAAGTACTTGCCGCTCAGCATCAGCGGTGCTGCCGACGAGATCAAGGCAGGGCTACCCAACTTGATGAAACGGATGTCGCTACCCAACTGACGCACGCTCTCCTTGGTTGTCGAGGTGATGAGCTGCGCTGGCTGTGAAGCACCCGCCGCAGGGTCGGGCAGGATGTTCAGCGTCAGAGGCTCTGACTTCAGGGTGATGTACTCCTCCTTCTCGGGGCTGAAATATGTGAACTCTATCGGTGCAATGTCATACTCGCCCTCGGCGCGTGCGATGAATGGGTACTCATAGCGGCGATAGCCTCGTGTGCCCGCCGTAGAGGTCTGGATGGATTCCGTCGAGCGGACATTGTATAACTCAAACGATGATGGCAAATCGAGCTTTGGCTGCTGCAGGAAGGTGAGGTTACCCGAGCCTGCAATCTCCACAGTGTAGGTCGCTGCCGAGTTAGCCTGAAACTCCGTTGCGGGAGGGTTGCACTTCATAGTGAAAGAGCCCACAGCACCCGTGAACGAAGATGGTGCGCCTGCTGGCAACTCCTTTACATTGAGTGTGATAGCGCCCGTAGAGAGCTTGCGCTTGATGTTGTATACCTCGCTGTTGCTGCCGAAGAATGGGTCGTAGTTGCGGCTGCTCTGCATCACGATGCGTGCAATGGCGGTGAGTGTCGTAGGCTCGATTGAGAGTTCTCCCGCCTGCTGTGGATAGAGCAGATACTCCTTGATTACCTGCGAGTCGTAGACCTTGCCGTTTACGGTCTGGCGCTGTGGCTGGTAGTTGTCGGTAGGCAACTCCTGCGACCAGAAACCGTTGAACGAAGGGAGCTTTGCATCCTCCAGACCAGCGATGCCCGTGCGTGTGTAGAGCGTCAGCGATGCAAGTACTGGCTCGCCCTTGTAGACTGTCGAGCGCGAGAGGTTCAGTCGAAGCAGAATGTCATCCTGCGCCAGCTGGTTCTGCAATGCAGAGCCCTGCTCGGCTGCTGCCGCCTCGTTGGTCTGTCGCTGCTGGGTCTCCTCCTTCACCGCCTCGATAGGGGTGGGCTTGGTTGACATAGGGGTCTTGTCGGAGGTGATGTGTGCCGCACCGATGGTGATGTTACCAGGGTTCTGCGCCATCACAACATAGGTGATAGTGAGTGTTGAGTGGCTGCTGCGCTTGCCGTTTACGAACTGCACCGAGCGGGATGTCGACTGCGTAGGTCCTGCCAACACATCCAGACCCGCAAAGTCGGGAGCCTCAAACGAACTGATGTCGCCGTCGCCGTTGGTGAGGATGAACTCCACACGGAAGGGCTCGCCCACCGAGACAATCAGGGGCGTGTTAATCTCAAATGTCGCATTCTCATCGGCTCTCGCTACCGTAAAGCATAGCACAGAGACCACAAGCAGAATAATATTTTTCACTTTTTGCATCATCGGGTAAACTATTGTTCCTTATAAAACGAGTTTTATAATCAGTTTATTTTGTCGCAAAGATAAAAAAAAGTTTGCACCTCGCAAAGAGTACAAACTGGTGAAGTCGCCTAACAAGGTGATTTCTGCGTTACACTCGCCCTCAAAATGCTCATTTACGCCAAGTAAACTCCGCTTTTTCAGGCTTCGTAAGCCTAAAAATCCCTCTTGTTATACAACTTCAAATAAAAAGGATGTGCCCGACAAGTAGTTCGGACACATCCTATAAAATATCTTATATTTTAGTGTGCGAAATCTGCGAAGAAGTCGTTACCCTTGTCGTCCACGATGATGAACGCTGGGAAGTTCTCTACATAGATCTTGCGAACAGCCTCCATACCGAGCTCTGGGAAGTCAACCACCTCCACGCTCTTGATAGAGTTCTTTGCCAATACAGCAGCAGGACCACCGATTGAGCCGAGGTAGAAACCACCGTTTGCCTGACAAGCGTCGGTCACAGCCTTCGAGCGGTTACCCTTCGCAACCATCACCATTGAGCCGCCAGCCTTCTGGAAGAGGTCAACATAAGAGTCCATACGACCCGCAGTTGTAGGACCGAATGAGCCTGAAGCCATACCCTCTGGAGTCTTTGCAGGACCAGCATAGTATACTGGGTGCTTCTTGAAGTACTCTGGCATTGGCTGACCCTCGTCGAGCATCTGCTTGATGCGTGCGTGAGCGATATCACGAGCTACGATCAAAGTACCCTTGAGGTTGAGGCGGGTCTTGATAGGATACTGCGACAAAATCTCGCGTACCTTGTCCATACCCTCGTCAAGGTCGATATCCACGGCTGGAGTCATTGCTGGAGCCTGCGCTGGGAGGAAGCGTGCTGGGTTCTTCTCCAACTTCTCAACAAAGATACCCTCTGGAGTAATCTTCGCCTTGATGTTACGGTCTGCCGAGCAGCTCACGCCGATAGCCACTGGGCAGCTTGCTGCGTGACGAGGCGCACGGATTACGCGTACATCGTGTACATAGTACTTGCCGCCGAACTGCGCACCCATACCCATCTCCTGACACATCTTGGTAATCTTCTCCTCCCACTCCAAATCGCGGAAGCAGCGACCACCCTCGTTGCCTGATGTTGGCAAGTGGTCGAGATAACCAGCCGAAGCCTTCTTAACTGTCGAGAGACACATCTCTGCAGATGTACCACCGATACATACAGCCAAGTGATATGGAGGACAAGCCGAAGTACCCAAATCCTTGAGGTGCTCCTTGAAGAACTCCACGAGTGACTTCTCATTGAGGAGTGCCTTTGTCTGCTGGTAGAGGAAAGTCTTGTTAGCCGAGCCACCGCCCTTGGTGATGAACAAGAACTCATACTCCATCGAGCCTGGGTGACCAGCGTAGATGTCAATCTGTGCTGGGAGGTTAGTGCCCGAGTTCTTCTCCTCGGTCATTGTGAAAGGAACAACCTGTGAGTAGCGGAGGTTACGCTCCTTGTAAGTCTCATAGACACCCTTTGCGATGCACTCTGCATCGTCAGCGCCAGTATAGACATCCTCGCCCTTGTGTCCGATACAGATTGCTGTACCAGTGTCCTGACAGGTAGGAAGCTCGCCCTCGGCAGCAGTAGCCTGGTTCAAAAGCATTGTGTAGGCAACGAACTTGTCGTTATCCGAAGCCTCTGGGTCCTCAAGGATGTTCGCCAGCTTCTGCAGGTGAGAAGGACGAAGGTAGAACGATACATCGCTGTAAGCGCGCTTTGAGAGAAGCTCAAGACCTTTAGGGTCAACCTTCAAAATCTTACGACCGTCGCACTCAACGACCTTTACATAGTCTGTGGTGAGAAGCTCATACTCTGTGGTATCCTTCTCGATTGGATAGGGTTCCTGATAGATAAAATCAGCCATAGCTAATGTTTTTTATTGTGTTTTATAGAATTTCCGTTGCTTGTGGTAAATCTTCACAAAGATAGCAAAAAATGTGGAATAAAACGAAAAAAATCACGGAATTGTATGACTGACGCTTGCGATAGGGAATAAAATCTTCCTGCCGCTCGCTAACCTCTATCTCTTAACTTATATCCTACGCCCCTCACGCTGACAATCTCAACCGTTTTGTCTTGCGAGAGATGGTGGCGCAGGCGCGAGATAAATACATTCAGACTGCGCAGATTAAAGAATGTGTCATCGCCCCAAAACCTCATCAGCAGACCCGACGACTCCACCACCTGACCCTTGTTGCGACAGAGTGCCGCCAGCACATCGCTCTCGCGTGCCGAGAGGGCGACATTCTCGCCGTCGATGGTCAATCTTCCCGCCGCAGGAATAAAGCGGTAGCGACCAATGGAAAACTCCTCGTTCTCCTCCTCCGCGCTCGCCATCCTGCCCAGCAGAGCCTTCAACCTCACGATAAGTTCATCAATAGCAAAGGGCTTACGCAGAAAATCGTTGCCGCCCACCTCAAAGCCTCGCACAACATCCTCCGTTGCCGAGCGAGCCGTGAGAAAGAGTACGGGGGCGGTGTAGCCCTCGGCGCGCATACGCTTTACGAGCGTGAAGCCATCCATACGCGGCATCATCACATCGCTCACCACGATGTCGGGCTTGAGTTCACGCCAACGCGCCAGCGCCTCCTCACCATCGGCGGCGAGGGTTACGCAGAAACCTCGTTCCGAGAGTGTGTCGGCTAAAATCTCGGCAAGCATTCGTTCATCTTCGACAAACAGCAGTTTTATCTTATTCTCCATTGTGGGGTAGTTTTATTATCATTGTTGTTCCCTTGCCCTCCTGACTTGTGGCGCGTATTTCGCCTCGGTGACGCTCCACCACTTGTCGGGTGTAGTAGAGCCCCAAGCCGTAGCCCCTCACATCGTGCTTGTCGCCCGAGGGTACACGGTAGAACTTATCGAAAATATGCTCCAGGTGTCGCGCGGCGATGCCCTTGCCATTGTCGGCAATCGAGATGTTCACCCACTCCTGCTCCACCCAAGCGCGGCAGCGTATTGACACCTCACCCTCGGAGTATTTTATCGAGTTGTCGGTGATGGTCGAGAGGATATTTTTCAGGTGAAAACGGTCTGCATAGAGTTTCAGCGCCTCGTCGCACTCAATCTTGAATTCAACACTCTTGCCTGCAGCAGCGCAGTTGCTTGCCACCTCGTCAAGCAGGGGGCGCAGATGCAACTTCGTGGGGTTGTGGCGCACCACATCGCCCTCCTCAACCGACACGGCGAGTATGCGCTCCACCATTGTCGAGAGGCGCGAGAGTTGCGAGGCTACAATGTCGAGATAGCGTTTGCGACGCTCCACATCACCCTCTGCGGCGAAGTTGCGCAGGGCGTCATTTGCGGTGTATGCCACCGAGATAGGGGTCTTGAGTTCGTGGGTGATGTTGTGCGTCAGGTCGCGGCGCATCTCCTCCAACGACTTCTGGTGAAACATCGTGCGGATAAGGTAGATAAACACCCCCGCCAACAATACTACAATCGCCAGCGACGAGAGTATCAAGCCCCACATCTGCTTCCAAAAATCGGTGTAGGGTACCTCTACAAATAGTCGCAGGGTGAACATCTTGCTATCGTCAATATCTACCTCGATGCGCTCGGCATTTTTCAGGCTCTCGCTATCGCCTCGGCGCATCATCACCATACCGTCAAAATGGTTGTTTATAATCTCTATGGCGTAGGGTTGCAGGGCGTCGAGTTCCAGCAGGCTCGGCTCAAACCAAAAGGTGAAGTCGTCCAAATCAATCTTCACCATATCGCTCGGTGTAAACCCTGGTATGGCATCCATACGGAACGACTTATAGACACTCTTGTAGGCTGCCGACTGCACGCGTCGCACAAAATCCGCCACCTTATCATTATAGAGTTTTCGCACCCATACGCACTGCACCACCGCCACCGCCACAAGCGATGCGACAACCACCATTGATATTATACGAAATGTGTGTCGGGTCATAGTTTCGTAGTTCTTTATCGCAAAGGTACAAAGAAAATAATAAGAAAAAAGGGCGTTAACATTTCTTAACAAATCTTAACACTTCGTTTGCATTTTCGTAGGTTTTTGTGCCCTATCTTTGCGGTAGGAAAAGCGCAATTCCGATGATTTAGGAAAGTTAAACTTAAAAAACTATTACAATTATGAAACGCATTATTTTAATTATGGCAACAGCGATGCTCGCAATTTCGGCATCTGCACAGCAGACAAATCCAAAGACCCTCTACATCGTGGATGGCAAGGTGGTAAGCGAGGAGCAGGCTAAAACAATCAAGAATGAGGATGTTGATAATATGAATGTTATCGAGGGCATCGAGTCGGCTGTGATTATAAACACCAAGAAAAGTGCTAACGATGTGGTGGTAATTCGTGGCGAGAAAGATAGCGATGTAGATGCTCTGAAACTCACTGTTACAGGTGCAGTAAGAAACGAGAAAATGGACGAAAAAGAGTTTGGACAACAAGAGTTTAATGTGATGCTTACTAAAAACCCTCTATTTTTAGTTACAGATGGGAAAAAGACGGTAAAGGCAGAGAGTACCAAAGAGGTTAATCCCTCGGAAATCTTACATATGACAGTGATTGAATTCCAGAGCCTTGATAGCGCAGCGGCAGAGCAATATAAAAAGTATGGCGACCCATCGAATGGCGTGATTATCATTCAGGTGAAGGACTTGAAGAAATACAAGAAAGAGAAATAACCCTCCCTCAACTATTACAAATCATAGAAAGGGCTGTCCAACTTTTCGGGTTGCGACAGCCTTTGTTTTACTCCTTATCCTGCTGGGGTTTCTTGTGGAAGCAGAGTCCTGTGACAAGACCGATGAGCATACCGATGCCTGCGCCGAACTGCATCTTGCCCAGCAGCATACCTACCACGGCACCCGCCACCAGGCCGATACACATTCCGTGCATCATATATGTCTTCACCTCGACCACCTCGGTGTTCTTCTTTGCCTCCTCCATCAGCACTTCGTCCTCGCTCTTCTTGGGTGTGTCGTCGCCCTCGAAAGCGCTCTCGTCAATAAACGGATTTTTGTTTTTCATCTTCGATTGTTTTTATTTCGCTTTCGGGAAGTGTGTTCATCAATTTGTAGAGCCTCCCTTTCGCTTTTATATCGCAAAGTTAGGCAATAAATCAATAATTTAAGTCTCGAGCGGGTAAATTATTACAAATTTTCACCTTCTGGCCGTACAACGACACGAAATTTTAGTTATATTTGTTTAGAAAACAGAACAACTTTAACAAATAACCTAATATGAATGTCAATAATGTAATGGCAGACCTCGAGCGC
Source organism: Alistipes sp. (assembly GCA_017560305.1). Next base: position 6,804 of record JAFYOF010000037.1, on the reverse strand, counting down.
AAACACCCTGGTGAGAGCGAGTATCTGCAAGCAGTCCGTGAAGTGTTGGAATCTATCGAGGAGGTTTACAACGATCACCCCGAATTCGAGAAGGCGAAGATTGTCGAGCGTATGGTTGAGCCCGACCGCATCATCACATTCCGTGTCACTTGGGTGGATGATGCTGGCGAGATTCAGACCAACATCGGTTATCGTGTGCAGTTCAACTCGGCTATCGGTCCTTACAAGGGCGGTATCCGTTTCCACGCAGCGGTGAATCCTTCGATGTTGAAGTTCCTCGGCTTTGAGCAGACCTTCAAGAATGCCCTCACAACCCTCCCAATGGGTGGCGCGAAGGGTGGCTCTGACTTCAGCCCAAAGGGTAAGTCCGACGCCGAGATTATGCGCTTCTGTCAGGCATTTATGCTTGAGTTGTGGCAGAACATAGGTCCCGACACCGATGTCCCAGCAGGCGATGTGGGCGTAGGCGGTCGTGAGATTGGATATATGTATGGTATGTACAAGAAGCTCGCCCGCGAGTATAACACAGGCGTACTCACAGGCAAGGGACTCACTTGGGGTGGCTCACTTGTCCGCCCAGAGGCTACTGGCTTCGGTGCGCTCTACTTCACCGAGCATATGCTCCATCAGGCAGGCAAGGATATCAAGGGCAAGACCGTGGCCATCTCAGGCTTCGGTAATGTGGCTTGGGGCGCTGCTACCAAGGCTACCGAGCTGGGTGCGAAGGTCATCGCAATCTCTGGTCCTGACGGTGTGATTTACAACCCTAACGGAATGACACCCGAGAAGATTGACTATATGCTGGAGTTGCGTGCCTCAAACCGCGACATCGTATCTCCATTTGCCGAGCGCTTCCCGGATGCTACATTCACCCCAGGCAAGAAGGCGTGGAGCATAAAGTGTGACATCGCTCTGCCTTGTGCATTCCAGAACGAGCTCACTGGCGCTGATGCCGACGAGTTGCTTGCAAACGGCACTTGGTGCGTAGCCGAGGTGTCGAATATGGGCTGTACGCCAGAGGCTATCGAGAAGTTCCAGAAGGCGGGCATCCTCTTTGCTCCAGGCAAGGCGGTGAACGCTGGTGGCGTGGCTACATCGGGCTTGGAGATGACCCAGAACGCCCAGCACCTCTCTTGGTCAGCCGAGGAGGTGGATGCCAAGTTGCACTACATTATGTCGCAGATTCACTCTGCGTGCGTGCGCTACGGCGAGCAGATGGATGGCACTATCAACTATGTGAAGGGTGCTAATATTGCGGGCTTTATGAAGGTTGCGCAGGCGATGCTTGAGCAGGGCGTTGTGTAATCAGGTGTTTTTGGTGTTCCACTCATCCTCGAAATCCTCATTTACGCTTTAGTAAACTGCGGTTTTTCGGATTTCGTGCGCCTAAAAAATCCTATGATTTACAATCCCTAAAAGGTGATAAAAAGAAATAGGCTATCCAAACGGGTAGCCTATTTTATTGTTGTGGTAGAGTAGGGTTAGTACTCCGAAATCTCGCGCTTGATTTTCAAGGTGTGACCCAAATCCTCCAACTCGTAGATGTGGGCACGCTCCTGACCGCCAGGTGAGTTAGGCGAGTGGAGCACCAGGCAGAGATGACCCTCGAAATCCTCGAAAATCATACTGTGACCACCATTCACGAAGAGTGGCTCTCGCTGCTGACGCCAAGGGCCAATCACCTTGCCCGTGTCCGACTCGGCGATGCCCACCGCATAGACGCCATCCTTGAAACTCGACCACACCATCAGCAACTTACCCGCCTTTGTGCGATAGAGGAAGCAACCATCGGTAACATAACTCTTCTTGCCCTCAAAGGCTGTGTTTCCGCCTGTTGACCACTCTGCCGCCGAGGCGCAGAACAGGCGTTGAGACTCTCCCACGGGAGCCGACAAATCCTTCTTCAACTCCACAAGGTCCATCTCACCATCGAGCGTCTCGACCCACTCGTGGCAATATATCATATATGGTGTGCCATTCTCAACCCACAGCGTACCATCCAGGCACATCTCATCCAGCGGCGTGTGCGGCTGCTTGCCCTCAAACGGCAGGAAAGGACCTTCGGGACTCTTTGACCAGAATATCTGCGTCGCACGATGGTTGTAGGCAGGGTGGTGCTTCACCGCACCCTTCCAACGCACATCGCTGTTGAGTGTGGCAAAGAGGTAGTACTTACCCTTATACTTATGCACCTCGGGTGCCCACACACCGCCCGTAATCCAGTTGTCGCGAGGTACATCGAAGACACGGATAGGACCCTCCCACGACTTCAGGTCACGGCTCTTCCACGCAATCATTCCGCCATACGCCCTGCCGTTCTCCGAGGTTGAGGATGACTGATACATATAATATACTCCTTGCTTCTTGTCGGGCATAATGAATGGGTCGCGGATGTTGATATCCTGCAATCTCTTTGTCTGTGTTTGCGCGTTGGTCTGTGTGGCTGCGCCCAATGCCACGAGGCACGCCAGCACAAGTGTCGTGATTCTTCTCATATAATTTCAGTTTTAGGTTTTACTCTTTTGGCGTGGCAAAGTAGTTTTTGATAGCCTGCGCTCGCTTTGCTCCCACCACCTCGGTGAGCTCCTCGATGCTCGCCTCACGCACCTTGTTTACGGTCTTGAAGCGCTTGAGCAGGGCGTTCAGACTCTTTGTGCCGATGCCCTCAATCTGCTCCAACTCACTCTTGATAAATGCGTTACTGCGCTTCTGACGGTGGAATGTGATGCCGAAGCGGTGAGCCTCGTCACGGATGTGACATACCACCTTCAACGGCTCGCCCGTGCGACTTAAATAGTAGGGCATAGGGTCGCCGGGGAAGAAAATCTCCTCTATTCGCTTCGCCAGTCCGACAATCGGCACACGCTTCTCAATGCCCAACGCACAGATGACCTCATAGGCGCTTGAGAGCTGTCCCTTGCCACCATCCACGATAATCAGGTCGGGCAACTCAGCCCCCTCCTCCAGCAGTCGCGAGTAACGGCGGTAGACAATCTCACGCATCGACGCAAAGTCATCGGCACCCACCACGGTCTTTACATTGAAGTGGCGGTACTCCTTGCGCGAAGGCTTGCCGTCACGGAACACCACGCACGAGGCTACGGGGTTGGTACCCTGCAGGTTAGAGTTGTCGAAACACTCTATGTGTCGGGGCTCGTGGTCGAGGTGCAACTCCTTCTGCATCGCTCGCATCAGTCGCTCGGTATGTCGCTCCGGGTTCTTTATTTCGAGGTTTTTCATCTGCTCGGCACGGTAGATGCGGGCGCTCTTCAACGAGAATTCCAGCAGGTCGGCCTTCTCGCCACGCTTCGGCACGGTGAAGGTCACGCCATCGAAGAGAATTGCCGACGAAGGTATGTAGGGCACGATAACCTCCCTGGAGAGGTCGTTGGCTATGTTTTCTACAATATATTGAATAGCGGTGGAGAGTAGCTCCTCGGGGGTAGCATCCACACCCGTGGTCAGGCGCACCGTGTGCAGCGCCACGATAGAGCCTCGGCGCAGACGGATAAAGTTGCAATACGCCACATCGTCATCCTCCAGCAGCGAGAAGATGTCGCAATCGACAATCTTGGCACTCACAATCACCGAGCGGCTCTGGTAGTTCTCCAGCGCATCCAGCCTCTGCTTGAAGCGTTGCGCCAGCTCAAACTTCAGTTCGCCTGCCGCCTGCTGCATATTCTCCTCCAGATAGCGGCGCACGGGGCGCAGGTCACCCTTCAGCACATCCTTCACCATAGAGAGCAGCAAGCCATACTCCTCCTCGCTCTGATAACCCACGCAGGGGGCTTTGCAGTTGCCCAGGTGGTATTGCAGGCAGACGCCATATTTGCCCTTGGCGATGTTTTGCGGTGCGAGATTCAATTTGCAGGTTCTCAGGGGAATAACCTCGCGGATAAACTCCAGAATGGAGCGCTGCATCGAGATTGAGCCGTAAGGTCCGAAGTATTGCGAGCCATCGTGGCGCACCTGACGCGTAGACTCCACCCTTGGGAAATTCTCCTTGCGCAGAACAATCCACGGATAGGTCTTGTCATCCTTTAAGAGTATGTTGTAGCGCGGTTGCAGGCTCTTGATAAGCGAGTTCTCCAGCAACAGCGCATCCTGCTCGCTACCCACCACAATGTGCTTGATGGCGCACACCTGCCTAACCAGCACGCGTACCTTCGCCGAGTGGTCCTTGTTCTTGACAAAGTACGACGACACACGCTTCTTCAGCGACTTCGCCTTGCCGACATAAATCACCTTGCCGTCACGGTCCAGAAACTGATACACACCAGGCTCAAGTGGCAACGCTGCCACCTGCTCCATAACCATATCTTCACGACTGCTCATATTGCAAATTTACGAAAAAAACTCAATTTTCAAATTTTACAATTCACAAAATCTCCTTCAGCGCAAATACTATGTAGAAAAGGGTTGCACTTAGGCAATTATTTACTATTTTTGTTTAATCAATCTATAATTACACACCTATGAAACGACTACTCATCCTCGCTTATGTCATTGCGACCTATGCATTCACAATATCGTGTAGCGACAAAAACTCTGTTGCACAGTGGGTTGATCCAATGATTGGCACCGACTACCACGCCCACAACTTCCCTGGCGCGACACTCCCTCACGGACTTGTGCAGTTGAGCCCCGACAACGGACCTGGAGGCTGGGACTGGTGTGGTGGTTACCACTCATCAGACAAGACCATCATCGGCTTCTCACACACCCACATCAGCGGTACTGGTGTGCGTGACCTCTGCGACATTACAATTATGCCACAGGTGGGCGACCCCGTATTTGAGTTCGGCACAACTGACGACCCCGATTCAGGCTACCGTTCACGCATCAGCCACTCCACAGAGTGCGCCGAGGCGGGCTACTACTCGGTATATCTCGAGGACCCCAAAATCAAGGCAGAACTCACCGCGACCCAGCGCTGTGGCTTTCATCGTTACACATTCGACAACCCCGCCGACCAGCACATCATCCTCGACTTCAACTACTGGAACGGCAATGCCACACGCAACGCCAGATTCCGCGTGGTGGATGACCGTACAATCGAGGGCGTGAGAGTGGTAAATGGCTGGGCACCAGAGCGTGAGGTCTATTTCTATGCCGTTTTCTCGGAGCCATTCTCGGAGGTTGTTGCCAAGATTGATGACAACGAGTTGGGTGCAGTCACCGAGGGCGAGGGCAGAAAAGTTACGCTTGCTGCAAAGTTCGGCAAACCTGCAAAGGAGATTACCGTAAAGGTGGGTATATCATCGGTAAGTTGCGAGGGCGCAAAGAGAAATTTCGATGCAGAGATTGCCGACAAGAGTTTTAATAAGGTGCGTCGTGAGGCGACAATGGCTTGGGAAAGGGAACTCTCGAAGATTCAGATTGAGGCGTCGGAGCGAGAGAAGCGAATATTCTACACCTCACTCTATCACGCACTACTTGCTCCAATCACATTCAACGATGTGGATGGCAACTATCGCGGTATGGATGGCGAGATTCACAATAGCGGCGCAGATGACCACTACACCCTCTTCTCATTCTGGGATACATTTCGCGCTGCACATCCGCTCTACACCATCATCGAGCCCGAGCGCAACGAGTCATACATCCGTTCAATCATCGAGAAGTGGAAGCAACTCGGTATGCTGCCGATGTGGGAGTTGCACTGCAATGATACCCGTTGTATGATTGGCTACCACGCCGTATCGGTCATCGTCGATGCCTATATGAAGGGCTACCGTAACTTCGACCACGAGGAGGCTATGAAGGCGATGATTGCCACCGCCGAGCGCGATGAGTTTGGAATAAAGTATGTGAAGGAGTTGGGTTACATCCCTGCCGACAAGGAGGGTTCGTCGGTGTCGAAGGCTGTTGAGTATGCCTACGATGACTGGTGCATCGCCCTGATGGCAAAGTCTATGGGTAAGGAGGATATTTACAAGCGCTATATCACTCGCGCCCAGTACTATAAGAACTACTACGACCCCGCAGACTCTTTCCTCAAGGGTCGTTACTCAAACGGCTTGTTCACAAACGATATTTTCAGCGCCACCACCATCTACCATAGCCACTATGTCGAGGGCAACGCTTGGCACTATGCCTTCTTTGCTCCGCAGGATGTTGAGGGTCATATTGAACTCCTCGACGGCGATGAGAGATATGTGGCACGCCTTGACGAGATGTTCGATGCCGAGACTCCCGAGGGTCACGGAGATGTTACGGGCAACATAGGTCAATACTCTCACGGTAACGAGCCATCGCACCACGCAGCCTACCTCTACGCCTATGCGGGTAAGCCCTGGAAGACGCAGCAGCGCGTGAAGCGCATCGTTGATGAGATGTACGACGACACCCGCTCGGGCATCTGCGGCAACGAGGATTGCGGACAGATGTCGGCGTGGTATGTATTGAGTACAATGGGATTCTATCAGGTTGCCCCTGGCTCGAATGACTATATCTTCGGTACGCCTCGCTTTGCCAACGCTCAACTCAACCTGACCAACGGCAACACGCTGAAGATTGTAGCCGAAAATCTCTCTGCCGAGAACTTCTATATCAAGCAGGTGCGCTGGAACGGAGAGCCTTACGAAAAGTCATACATCACCCACGATATGATTACATCGGGCGGCGAACTCACCTTCGTGATGGACTCCGCGCCCAACGAGGCATTTGGCGCAGCCGCCGAGGCTCGCCCCGAGTCGAGAATTGCCGACTACAAAATGACCGCCGAGCAACTTATGGCTTCTCCCGCGCAACACTAAAACGAAAAGGGCTGTCCAAACGGGCAACCCTTTTTCTCTATTTATT
>JAFYOF010000036.1 GCA_017560305.1 Alistipes sp. | reverse complement strand
TTGGCGCGCGATATGAACCCATTTTTCAATGCGGCGTATGTTAATCTGCACCAGAGCAAGAGCGTGAAACTCATCGGCGGAGGCCCTGCCGACATCCAGCAACCCTACTCGTGGGGTAGTCACGCCAGCCGCCTGACGCAGATTATCGACAATGCCCATTTCGGAGCGAAACTTACGCAGAAGGAGCGCGAGTGGATTTATGCGTGGATGGACCTTAACGGCGTCTATTACCCAGTCTATGAGTCGGCGTTTGATAATACCCTGGCGGGTCGTAGTCCGCTGACCTATGCGGAGTTGGACTGTCTGTCGGAACTCACTGGCGTGAACATCCGCGCCCTGAACGGCCACGGCAGAAACCTCCCTGCGCAAATCTCGTTTGACCGCCCCGAGGAGAGCCCGATACTCGATGGTATCAGAGGCGACAAGTCGAAATATGGCATTGCGGTGGCGTTGATTAAGTTGGGCGCAGAGCGTCTGAAGCAGACTCCGCGCGGTGACATCGAGAGCGAGCTGGTGCCTTGTGAGCGCCACGCCACAATGCTCGAAAAGTACAACGACCGCGAGAAGAAGCAGCGCGAGATGAACAGTGCAATCAACGAGGGTGGCAAGATTTACGACCACGACCAGCAATAGAGGAGAGTATGAAAAGGCTTTTGGTAGGTTACATATTGACCCTTGCGGTGGTTGCGGTGATGTGCGCCTTTGTGGGCGAGGAGTCGCGTTTGGAGAGGGGTAAGCCGCTTTATATCAGCGATATTGCTTTGTTTGGCGATAAGCTGCTTGCTGCCGAGAAAGGAACATCTACCGTGAGCCTTTACGACAAGCAGGGGCGCAACCGCTTGAAGTGCTGGCGTGTGGCTGAGCCCCCTACGGGCGTGGCTGCCGATGGCGAGAAAATCTTCGTAACGACAAGTTTTGCGAAGGGTGGTGTGGAGGTAATTTCTCTCAATGAGGATGCGCCTCGTAACTTCATCCCTACGGGTCGCGGTGCGTGTGCGCCGCTGATGGGTGAGGGGGTGCTCTATGTCTGCAATCAGTTTCAAAATACCATCTCGGAGGTCGATTTGCAGTCGCTCAAGGTGGTGCGCGAGGTGCAACTGCTGCGTGAGCCGAAAAATGTGGTTATGTCGCACGATGGGCGCTATCTTTTTGTGGCGAATTTCCTGCCCGTGGGGCGTGCAAATCAGGATAATGTGGCGGCGGCGGTGTCGGTGGTCGATGTCGGGAGTTTTGAGCGTGTGAAGGATATTCAACTCGTCACAGGCAGCAATGCGGTGCGAGGTATGGCGTTGAGCCCCGATGGCGATTATCTCTTTGTGACTCACAACCTTGGACGCTTTCAAGTGCCTACGAGCCAACTTCAGCAGGGGTGGATGAACACCAGCGCTGTGAGTGTGATTTCTACCCGCACGCTTGAGTATGGCGGAGCGGTTTTGCTGGATGAGCTGGACCGAGGTGCGGCGGGCATCTGGGATGTGGAGTGCGTGGGCGACAAGATGGTCATCACTCACAGCGGAACGCACGAAATCAGTGTGATCGATTACCCCGCATTTGTGGAAAAATATAGTCAGGCGGAGGATAAATCTATGCTCTCCTATGACCTTAAATTTATGGTCGGTTTGCGCCAGCGAATCGCCTTGAAGGGCAATGGCCCGAGAGATTTTGTTGCGGATGATGAGCGGATTTATATCCCAACCTATTTCTCTGATACTCTGAATATTGTTTCGCTTACCGAGCCTAAGGATATAACCGCTTCGGCGCTTGTTGTCGGGCGCGAGGAGAGCCCTGTTGACAAGGGAGAAAAGTACTTCAACGATGCCACCTATTGCTTCCAGAACTGGCAGTCGTGCAACGGCTGTCACCCAGGCGAGGGGCGCACCGATGGACTTAACTGGGACAACCTGAACGATGGCACGGGCAACCCTAAAAACTGCAAGAGTATGGTGGCGGCACACTACACCTCGCCGAGTATGATTTCGGGCATCCGGGAAAATGCCGAGCGGGCGGTGCGAGCGGGCTTTAAGTACATACAGTTCAATGAGGTGGGCGAGGATATCGCACTCTGCGTGGATGCCTATCTGAAGAGTCTGAAACCCGTTCCGAGTCCCTACCTTGTGGATGGTCGCCTCTCTGAAAAGGCGGAGCGGGGAATGAAGGTGTTCCATAAATATGGTTGCGCGGCGTGCCACAATGGCGAGTACTACACCGACTGCAAGATGCACATCATAGGCGACGATGTCGAGTTTGAGCAGGGGTGGGATACCCCTACGCTGGTGGAGGTGTGGCGTACAGCCCCTTATCTCTTTGACGGAAGGGCGGCTACGATGGAGGAGGTCTTCACGGTGCATCGCCACGGGCTTGGCAGGAAATGTAAAATCACGCCCGACGAGATTGCCGACCTTGTGGAATATGTCAATTCGTTGTAACCCTCTTTCGAACAATCTCTCTGCAAACCGCAAAAAACAACTATCGCCAGAGTGGGAGTGTCCGCTTTCCCGCTGCTGGCGATAGTCAAATGTATATGTATAAGTTTTAAGCCTTGCCCATCGGTCCCATATTTATGATGGGGTCTTCGGTGGTATGAGGTTTTGGAATTTCGATTCTGCCGATGTTGCTCTCATAGCGGGTGATGTTCTCCTGCAACGAGTATAGCAGACGCTTGGCGTGCTCGGGGGTGAGTATCACACGACTCTTCACACTCGCCTTCGACAATCCTGGGAGGATGGTAGCGAAGTCAATCACAAACTCCGATGTGGAGTGCGAGATGATGGCCAGATTGGCGTAGTTGCCCTGTGCAATCTCCTCTGAAAGATCGATGTCTATGCCGTGAGTTTTCAAGTCTGTCATAATCACTTGTGTTAAAAAGGTTACGCAAAATTACAATTTGTCGTCTCTGCTTATTCCCTGCGGGGCTTAAAGTTTTCCAAAACTTATCAACAAATTGTGTGCCGACGCTCTGCCGCAGGCACTTACGGAAGCAATTTCTGTGCCGAAAAAGGGAATTCAAAATTCAGAATTCAAAATTCAAAATTGATTTTGTTGCAAAGGAGATTATCTTCGGTGGCGGGTGGGGGGTGACGCGCAAAGCGCGTTACGCCACCGAAGATACGGGCGACGCCCGTTTTTCATTTACCTTGCTACGAATGGAAACGGAGGCGCATTATGTTGTTGAAAAGTAAATTGTAAAACAAGCATTATGCCTGCGTAGCTGAACACGGCAGATGAATTTTCGGAAGAAGGGCGAAAGGATAAATTTCCGTTAAAAAACGGAGACCTTTTGATCCTCAAAAGTGCGTACGCATTCGTTTTAGGAAATTTATTCTTTTGACCCCGAAAATTTATCACCGTGCGGTTTTAATCCACCGCAAGGGTGGTTTTTCCTCCTCGCGGCTCGGCAAAGTGTGCAAGCACCCTCTGCTCTCGCTCCGCAGCGTCGGTTGGCACCACCTTTTGGCGGCAAAAGGTGGTAAAAAGAATTTCAATTCTTTATTCTATTCTCTCTTTCTGACTCCTACAAAACAAAGGAAGATTCCCTTCATTTTCACTTGCATACTAATCGCTTTTGCAAATGTTACGAGATGTGAAAATGGGGAATGACTGATGCTCTTATCGCTCCTTAAAAATCCCCTCAAAAAATAATTTTATAATCTCGTCGGGTTTTGCCTTTTCAAAAACTTTAATATTTAATATTAAATTCCTAACTTTGTAGCCGAAAAAATTGCGACAATGTTAGTCAGTTCGATAGATATATTTTTCCGAGGTTTGGGTGTGGGTCTCGCCTCGTCGATTACCGTAGGACCTGTTGCGGTGCTCTGCATCCAGCGCACGCTGAGCAAGAACCGCCGTTCTGGTCTGGCTTCGGGTACGGGTGTGGCTGTGGCTGATATGCTGATGGCCATCATCGCCTATTTCTTCTACTCGATGCTTCAGGCGCAGATTGAGGAGTATAGCGCCGTGTTGCAGGTTGTGGGTGGAATATTCGTGGTCATCGTGGGTGTCTACATCTTCTTCCAGAATCCCGTTCCGCAGATTCGCCGTAACCGTGCGGGTAAGACAAATCTGTGGCAGGATTTCTCGTCGATGTTTGTCTTTACGCTTGCCAACTTCGTGGTTGTCATCCCATATCTTCTGGCATTCTTTGCTATGTTCAATGTGGGTCTGCAGTCGTCGGCTGACGATGTGGCGTCGCTGGTGCGCAGCACAATGACCATTGTAGGTTTCCTGGCGGGCGCTATGGCGTGGTGGGTGTCGCTGACGCTGATTATCGACCTCTTCCGCCGCCGTTTCCGCCCTCGCCATATGCTCACGATTAACCATATCGCGGGCGTTGTGATTGCGGTGCTGGGCGTCTACACAATCCTCTCAACCTTTTTTAACATTTTACCGAAATAATGGATACAAAGAAGATAGTTATCGCCATCGATGGTTTCTCATCGTGTGGCAAGAGTACATTTGCCAAGGCAATCGCTGCCAAGCTGGGCTACATCTTTATCGACACGGGCGCTATGTATCGTGCCGTGACGCTCTATGCGCTGGAGAATGGCGGCTTTGTTGAGGGCGAGGTGGACAAGGCTCGTGTCGAGGAGTTGCTCGGCGAGATTGAGATTTCTTTCCGCTTCAACCCCGAGCGAGGCGCAAGCGACATCTACATCAACGGCACCTATGCCGAGGAGCGCATCCGCACCATCGAGGTGAGCAACTGCGTGAGCAAGGTCAGTTCAATCGGCGCTGTGCGTGAGAAGCTGGTTGCCCTGCAGCAGAGAATGGGTCGCGACCGTGGTGTGGTGATGGATGGCCGTGATATCGGTACGGTGGTATTCCCCGATGCCGAGCTCAAGTTGTTTATGACCGCTGACCCCAAGGTGCGTGCCGAGCGCCGATACAAGGAACTCACCGCCAAGGGCGACAGCGTGACTATGGCGGAGATTCTGGAAAATGTCATCTCGCGTGACGAGGCCGATATGACCCGCGAGATTTCGCCTCTGCGTCGAGCAGACGATGCGCTGGAACTCGACAATAGTTATATGAGCGTCGAGGAGCAGATGGCGTGGTTTATGGAGCACTTTAAGCGAGTGGTTGAGTAGTATGTATGTTGAGATAGATAAGAATTCGGGCTTCTGCTTCGGTGTGGTGCGTGCCATCTCGAAGGCGGAGTCGGCTCTGCAGGAGTTGGGCGGCGAGGTCTACTCGCTGGGCGACATCGTGCACAATCGTATGGAGGTGCAGCGTCTGGAGTCGCTGGGTCTGTGTACCGTGACGCACGAGGATATGGCGCAGTTGCAGGGTCGTGACCTCTTCATCCGTGCCCACGGCGAGCCTCCCACAACATTCCGCCGTGCCGAGGAGTTGGGCATCCGTGTGATTGATGCCACCTGCCCCGTAGTGGCGCAGTTGCAGCGTAAGGTTGTGGCGGCTTTTGAGAAGATGAACGGTGTGGGCGGTCAGGTTGTGATTCTCGGCAAGCGAGGTCACGCCGAGGTTGTCGGTCTTACGGGTCAGGTAGATGACAACGCCATCGTGGTGGAGCGTGAGGAGGATTTGGAGCAGATTGATTTCGCACGCCCTATATTCTTCCTGTCGCAGACCACCCAGAGTGTGGCGCACTTCTGGCGTCTGGCGGAGGTGATGAAGTGCAGACTCAGGGATGAGAGTATGCTCACGGTGGATGACACCATCTGCCGCCGAGTGTCCAACCGCGAGAAGGCGCTGGGCGAGTTTGCCGAGCGTTTCGATGTGGTGATTTTCGTCTGTGGCAAGAAGTCGAGCAACGGCAAGGTGCTCTTTGATGTCTGCCGCAAGGCGAATGAGCACTCGTATAATATCGAGGAGGAGAACGAGTTGCAGTCGGAGTGGTTTGAGGGTTGCCGGAGCGTGGGTATCTGCGGTGCGACATCAACCCCTGCGTGGCTTATGGAGCGTGTGGCGAGTGCCGTGCGCGAAAAGTTTGTTGGATAATTTTAAAATCAGTTGATTATGAGATATTTGATTAGAGCAGTGAAATATTTGTTGGCATTCTGCGTTTTGTATCTGGGTGTTGTGTGGATCAGTATCGCGACAAACCCTGCTATGGATGGCTCGGTGTGGGACTATGTGTCGGCTACCTATGCTACCCAGCGAGGCAAGATGCTGATGCTGGCGGTGGTGGCACTCTCGGCTGCCTACCCATCATTCGGCTTTATGAAGCGCCGTGTGAAGTGGAATATGGCCGAGCAGCGTGACCGCCTGATTGAGATTTTCGCAGCTGCGGGCTTCAGCCTCAAGAGCGAGCAGGAGGGCAGGATGGTTTTCCGTGCCAACAACGCCTTGGATAAGTTGATGATGCTCTTCGAGGATGAGATTTCGGTCTCTGCCGATGGCGACGAGATTGTGGTTGAGGGCATCCGCCGTGGCGTAGCGAAGGTTATTTACAGATATTTGAGTTAGACTTAACTGTTGTCTATGAGAAAAAGTTTGATTCGTGTAGGAGTGTTGCTGCTGGTGGCGGTGACTGTGGTTCTCGGCATCTGTGCTACGCAGGACGATATGGGTTTGGGTCGCAATATGGAGATTATGGTCAATATGATGCGAGAGCTCAATCTGCAGTATGTCGACCAGGTGAGCCCCGATAAGTTGATGAGCGATGGTGCGCAGGGTATGGTGCGCAACCTCGACCCCTACACGCACTATATGTCGGAGGAGGAGATGTCCGACTTCGAGGTGATGGCTACGGGAAAGTATGGTGGCATTGGCTCTACCATCCGTATGAAGCGCGACAGCAGCGGCGTGGTCATCTCGCAGCCCTACAAGGATTCTCCAGCCGACAAGGCAGGACTGAAGATTGGTGACAAGTTCGTGCGCATCGATGGCGAGGATGTCAGCAAGTGCACCTCTGCCGAGATTTCGTCGAAGTTGAAGGGTACTCCTGGCACAAAGGTAAAACTCGCAGTCCGCCGCCTGATGACTGGCAAGGTCGAGGAGTTGGAGATTACCCGTGCAAGAATCTCTATCCCTGGCGTTCCCTATGCGGGCTTTGTTGAGGATGGCATCGCCTATATCCGCCACGCCGATTTCTCGGATGGCTGCTACGATGATATGCGCGCTATGGTTGAGCGTCTGCGTCAGGAGCAGAAGATTGAGGGCGTCGTGCTGGACTACCGCGACAATGGCGGTGGCTCGGTGAGCGAGGCGGTGAAGATTCTCTCGATGTTTGTCCCCAAGGGCGAGAAGGTGCTGGAGATGAAGGGTCGTTCCGACCGCTCGAAGCGCGAGTATGTCACAGAGTCTGTTCCCGTGTTGGGCGATGTGCCTGTGGTGGCACTCATCAGCGGCTCGTCGGCGTCGGCGTCGGAGATTGTTTGTGGCGCTATGCAGGATATGGACCGCGCGGTGCTGATGGGTCAGCGCTCCTATGGCAAGGGTCTGGTGCAGACCGTGGTGCCCGTGGGTTATAACGCCTATTTGAAACTCACCACAGCGAAATACTACATCCCTTCGGGTCGTTGCGTGCAGCGCATCAACTACACCCACGACCAGAATGTCAAGGAGGAGAGCGTGCCCGACTCACTTATCAACGAGTTCACCACCCGCAACGGCCGCAAGGTCTACGATGGCAAGGGTCTGATGCCCGATGTGAAGGTTGAGCCAGAGTATATCTCTACCTTTGCGGTGTTGCTCTACAACCTCGGCTTTATTGAGGACTTCCTTGATGAGTGGATGGTCAAGCACCCAAATCTTGCGGTTGACAACAAGACCTTCTCAATCGGTGATGAGGATTATGAGGAGTTCGTGAAGTTTATGGCCGACAAGGAGGTGCCTTATCAGTCGCAGACGCGCGATGCGCTGGAGCGCCTGAAGAAGATGGCAAAGGAGGAGCGCTACGATGAGGCCTTTGCTGAGGATTTGCTTGAGATAGAGAAGAAACTCAAGGACCAGAAGATGGATAACCTGCGCACCTACCGTGCCGAAATAGCCGACCTTATCAACAGCGATATCGTCTTGCGCCACAACTACTTTGAGGGCGTGGTGGAGTATAACCTCCGCTCCGACGAGGGCGTGAAGCAGGCGGTGGAGTTGTTGCGCGATAAGGCGCGATATGAGAAGATTCTCAAGGAGCAGGATACACAGAAAAACTAACCCCGAAGGAAGATGAAGTTCCCCTCACAGTTAAAGTTCAAGATTTCGTTCCGCAGCCGTATGTCAATCCTTGTGATTGGTATGGCTCTGGCGGCGTTGTCGCTGGTCTACAACTACCGACTGGCGGATGTGTTGCGCCAGAAGGAGCAGAACGATGTGACGCTGTGGGTGGCGGCTATGGAGCGTGTGAGCAGCGATGCGTTTGGAAACCTGCGCACCGACCCGCTCATCTCTCACATCGTGAGCACGCAGAATAACATCCCCTTCATCATCACCGATGAGAATCTCTCGCTGATTGTCAGCAACCGAATCCCCGAGGATGTGCTGCGTGACCCCGACAAGTTCCGCCGCAAACTCGACGAACTCACCGAGCAGAACACACCCCGCACGGTGCGTATGATGTGGTCACGAGGACACAGCCACATCATCTTCTACGGTCGCTCGCAGTTGCTCACCGCGCTCTACTACTTCCCCTATGCGCAGTGGCTTATCATCGCCATCTTCTTAATCTTTGCCATCATCGCACTGCAATCCACCAAGCAGGATGAGCAGAACAGGGTATGGATTGGTCTGGCGAAGGAGACCGCCCACCAGCTGGGTACGCCCACATCATCTCTGCTGGGCTGGATAGAGTACCTGCGTGCGCAGGATGCCGACCCCACGGCCATCGAGGAGATGAACAAGGATATGGCTCACCTGATGAAGATTGTCGACCGCTTCTCGAAGATTGGCTCCGAGGCGGTGCTCACGACCAACAGCGTGAACGAGGTGGTGGGTGACACGGTGATGTACTTCCGCAAGCGCGTGCCACGCAATGTGTCACTGCAATATAATGGTCTGGCGATGGCTCCCGTGAAGGTGAGTATGAATGTCGCCCTGTTCGAGTGGGTGATTGAGAATCTGCTGAAGAATGCCCTCGACGCTATGCAGGGGCGTGGCGAGATTGATGTTCATCTGTGGATGAACGAGCACTCGGTGATGATTGATGTCACCGACACGGGCAAGGGTATTGCCAAGGGTAACTGGAAACGCATCTTCGAGCCTGGCTTTACGACCAAGACACGAGGCTGGGGTTTGGGTCTGTCGCTCTCGCGCAGAATCATCGAGGAGTACCACCACGGCAAGATTGCGGTGGCGAAGTCGGAGGTGGGTCGTGGTACGACCTTCCGCATAACACTTAAACGAGTGGAGGAGTAATGAAGGAAAATATAACGAAAATTGTTAAACCATCGGGGCTGGATACCCTCTCGGAGCGTTCACTGCGTCGCCTGACCGATCGCTGGACGGGTTCGTTGCACGATATGGACACGCTGCTGGATGAGAGTTCAGCCGAGCAGGTGACTTCGCGCAGCACCTTTGAGCATATCGTCGGACATTGGCGTGAGGCGCGTGAGGTGTATCATACGGCCGACCTTAGCGAGGTGCTCGGTAGCGAGAGCCATCTTGCCGAGGGCGTGGAGCGAGTGGCGGTGGAGTGTGCCGACAGCGTGCAGAGTGTTGCCGTGGCGAAAATACTGCCGCAGGAGGTGATGCTCTCGGGTGGCGAGGCAGCCTTCAGCGTGGGCGAGTGGATGCCCGTGTTGTATGATGCGCTGGTGGTGGGCGTGATGCTCTGCTATGTCTACTGCGTCTATCGCTATTTCGATGATATCGTGGCGCTGTTTCAGTCGGTGTTCCAGAACAAGGTTGTGGGCAACGAGCGAAGCGTCGAGCGCCGCCGAAGCGACATCTTCTACGGAGCACTGGGCAAGTTGTTTATGCTCGGTCTGTTCTTCGTGGGCATTATCAGTGCGCTGGTGTTGCGCCGTGTGGATAGCACTCTCTCGGCGGAGCAGCTCTTCTATGTGCCGATGCTCACGGCTATGTCGTTTGTGGTGGTTGTGCTGGTGCAGAATATGGTGTTGGCGGTGATTGGCTTTATCACCCGCTCGATGGCAGAGGTGGCGGCGCTGGTGCGCATCCGCCTGATTTATTTCGTTCTGGCGTCGCTGATGGTAGCCCCCGTGCTGCTTGTTTCGCAGTTGGGCGAGGCGCAGAGCTATCAAATTTGGCAAAATATAGGCATAATTGCCGCAATTATAGCCTTTGTTTTATTTGTGAGAGAGAGTATAGGTTTCTTTATTTCAAAAAAAGTTTCGATTTTGCATTGGATTTTGTACCTTTGCGCCGTCGAAATTCTCCCGTTCACACTTTTGTGGCAGGGAGTGGTAAGACTAGCGTGAGATAGTAATTAAAAAATGGAAATGGTAAAAAAAGTTTTGGTGTCGCAGCCTCGTCCTGCGGTGATTGAGAAGTCGCCATTTAATGAGGTGATGACCAAGTATAATGTCGAAGTAGATTTCAAGCCCTTGATCAAGGTTGTGGGTGTAAGTTTGAAGGAGTTCCGCTCACAGCGTATTGAGATTTTGGACCATACGGCAGTGATCTTTACATCGCGTACTACCGTCGATAGTTTTTTTAAGGTGTGCGAAGAGGCACGCATCACAGTTCCCGAGACAATGAAGTACATCTGTAATACGGAGGCTGTGGCTTTATACCTTCAGAAGTATATCGTATATCGCAAGCGCAAGATTTCATTTGCCGACGGTACATTCACATCGTTGTTGGAGCTCATCATCAAGCATAAGAGCGAGCGCTTCCTCCTGGCGTTGAGCGAGCCTCATAAGCCAGAGTTGCCAGAGACTCTTACAAAGCTCAAGATTAACTACGACCCCGTTATCCTGGCGCTCACCGTGCCAGCCGATATGAGCGAGGTGAAGCCTGCGGAGTATGATGTGATGGCGTTGTACTCGCCTTCTGATGTCAAGAGCGTGATGGAGAATTTCAAGAGCGAGGAGTTGCCTGTGATTGCAACCTTCGGTGAGGCTACGCTGCGTGCAGCCCTCGAGGCTGGTATGAGCGTGAAGGCGTCAGCACCATCGCCTGAGGCACCATCTATGGCGAAGGCCCTCGACCTCTACATCGCCAAGGTTGAGCGTGGCGAGGAGGTTGCCGAGGTGGAGATTCACACCGACGAGGCAAAGGAGGAGTTCATCCGTACCCAGCAGACCAAATTGGCAAAGAAGAGCCGCACACGCACTTCTGCTACAAAATAAACCGCTTCACGGAAGCGAAACCTACAAAGATGCCCGATTTTACACTACCACGCGCCGAGCGACTCCGTTCGCTTAAAGCCATTCGCCGTATGTTCGGCGAGGGCAAGGGTGGTTTTGTCTATCCTTTCCGCTATGCCTTCTATGTTGAGCCTTGCGATGCAGAGTCGGGCTGCACGCAGAGCCGAGGCATCGAGGTGATGTTCTCGGTGCCCAAGAAGTTCCACAAGCGAGCAAACAAACGCAACATACTCAAGCGCCGCACCCGCGAGGCATACCGCCTCTCGGCGGTGCGTGATGCGTTGCGCTCAACAGCCGAGCAGCAGGGCGTGAACATCGACCTTGCGCTCATCTACTCTACCAAGGAGAGTCACTCCTATAAAACGATAAACAATGCAGTCCAGCGAATTCTGGAGCAGGTTAGGACGGGCTTGTAGGCGCGCGGCGGCTCTGCCGTTGATAGCTCTGGTCAGGTTCTATCAGCTGTGCATCTCGCCACTCACACCCTCGGCGTGTCGTTATACCCCCACCTGTTCACAATATGCCCTCGAGGCATTGCGCAAGTATGGTCCCGTGAAGGGATTGTGGCTTGCGGTGAAGCGCATTGCTCGTTGTCATCCGTGGGGTGGCAGTGGCTACGACCCCGTACCATAGGGGCTTGCAACGGGAATATTACTAACCAACCTATAATAATATGAATCAAACAGTTACACCTAAACAGCGCATCACCTCGATTGATGCCCTGCGAGGCTTTTCGCTTCTTGGTATCGTGTTGCTGCATTGTATGGAGCACTTCGACCTCACATCCTTCCCCGAATATGCAACCGAGGCGGAGCGCGCCTTCGATATGGGCGTCTACAATGTCATCCGCTTTATCGTGCAGGGAAAATCCTATGCTATCTTCTCGATGCTCTTCGGCTTGAGTTTCTTCATCCAGATGGACAATCAGGCAGACAAGGGCATTGACTTCCGCTGGCGCTTCCTGTGGCGTATGGCGCTGCTGTTTGTGCTGGGCTATGTGAACGGCCTGATGTATATGGGCGAGTTCTTCGTGATTTATGCTATTCTGGGCTGCGTGATGGTGCTGCTGTGGCGTGTGCCGACGAAGGTGCTGCTGGTGCTGGCATTTTTGCTCTTCCTGCAGATTCCCGAGTGGGTGGCTTTCGCCAAGGGGCTGATGGGCATTCCAGCAACAAGTCACGGCGAGATGGTGAGATATATGGGTTCGCTCTATGACGAGTGCGCCGATATATATGCCAATCAGGGCATCCTTGAGACCTTGAAGTTCAACCTCTGGAAGGGTCAGGTGGCGAAGGTGCTCTGGATGATTTATGTTGCGCGATATCTGCAACTCATCGGTTTGTTTATCGTGGGTCTTGTCATCGGTCGCAAGGGCATCCACCGCAGCGAGGAGAGCCTCGTGGGTGCGAGCCGCAAGGCTCTGCCGTGGGCGTTGGGCGCATTTGTTGTCTTCTATGGCACGGCGCGTCTGCTGCCACACTTTGGTCTTGAGGGCTTCGCGCTGCATAAGTTGCAGCTGGTGCTGAACAACTACGCCAACCTCGGTCAGATGATTGTCTATGTGTCGGGCCTGACACTCCTCTATTATAAGAGCAAGGGCTGGCGCTCGGTGCTCGACAGATTAGCTCCCGTGGGCAGAATGAGCGTAACGAACTATATGATGCAGTCGGCTCTGGGCGTGATTGTATTCTACGGCTTCGGTCTCAACCTCGCAATGACCGGCACCTTTGCCGAGTGCGCCGTGGCAGGCATTATCATCTTTGCAGTGCAGATTCTCTATAGCAACTGGTGGATGAAGCGCTTCTACTATGGCCCCGCCGAGTGGCTGTGGCGCACCGCAACCTGGATGCGCAGAGTGCCATTGAAGCGATAAAAAAAATAGTGCAAAAGAATAAGGGTTGTCCCAACGGGACAACCCTTTGTTGTATAAGGAAAATAAATTCTTACTTCGCCTCAATTACGCCGTTCTCCTCAGTTATTGAGATACCAGCAGCGTTCTTGTCGTTTGTGATTGTGCAGTTTGCAGCGTCGTAAGTAATCTTAGAGCCCTCCTCTGCTGCGTACAAAGCCCAGTCGCTGTTGCCGCTGAATGAGCCTGTGCAGTTGAATGTACCTGCGTTCAACTCAACTTTACCACCGCCGTAGCAAGCGATAACGCCGTGACCGCCCTCGAAGTAACCGCCGTTGATGGTCATCTTTGCGCCATTCTGGTTGGTTACTGCGTAGCACCAAGCCTTGCCGTTTGTCGATGTAGCCTCGTTCTGGCAGATGAAGTTACCGCCGTTGATTGTAAGCTCGGTGTTTGCACCAGCGTTCCAGATAGCGTAGTACATTGAGTTTACAGTTGCGTCGTTGATAGTCATCTTACCCTCGTTGTTGATAGCAGCACCCTTTGAGTCGTAAGTCTGAACGAATGTCACGCCATCGATAACCATCTCACCATAGTTGTAGATGCAACGGCGAGAGTTGATGTTGTTCTCTGCAACGATTGTACCCTTGCCAGAGAGTGTCATTGTACCGTAGTTCTTGATAAGGTCAATCTTGTCATTCACTGGGATAGTGATTGTCACGCCCTCGTTGATGGTCAATGCAGCCGATGCGCCCTTGGCGATGTTTACTGCTGTCTGCTCGCTCAAAACGATGTTTGACTCTACCACTGCAGTACCGCCCTGATTCAATACGCTTACCAAAGCCTCGGCAGAAGCAACCTCCACAGGAGTCGCAGCCGATACAACTGTCCATACGCCAGCCTCGCTCTCAACTGTTACGAAGCCCTCTGCCACGAAGTTTGTACCTGCGCCCTCGGCAGCGTTGTTTGCTGGGTTGAACTTGTGGAATGTACCACCCTCGATGTTGATAACCGCTGTGCCGTTCTTGAACGCTGCGTCGTTGCAGTTGAACAGGTAGCGAGCGTTGCCGTTCTCGTCAGTCCACTCGTCAGTGCTTACCTTGAACTCACCGCCATATACATTGATAGTACCCGCTGTCGCCTGAGCAATAGTGCAAGTGTTCTGTGCGTCGAACACACCGCCAACGAAGTTGATGACACCGCCATCCTTCACGAATGCTACATAACCGTTACCGCCAGAGCCTGGAGTTGTTGGGTTAGTCACGATTGCGCTGCCGGCAGCCGAGCCATCGATAGTTACAGTTGCGCCATATGAGCGGAACAATACATCATTGCCAGTGTAGGTCAAAGTCTTACCGTTGAGGTTGAGTGTCACATCGCCTGAAGTGAGCACCAAACCAGCTGGAAGCTCAACATCCTCCACCAAAGTCACATCCTGACCTGCTGCCAAAGCCTCAGTTACCTGCTCCGAGTAGGTCTTTACGCCCGATGTGTCGCCCTCAAATGACTCGTCGAAGGTGTACTTTGTCTGCTTGTAAGCGCCTGCGGTGAATGCTACTGCGCTGTTGATAGTGTACTCGAAAGTCTGCTCCTCGCCGTCAATCATCACAGTGTAAACCACCTTGAGGTCGCCAGCAGGGAACTCGTTAGCAGCAAGTGCGATGTTGAAAACGGTGTAAGCATCTGTAAGCTCTGTATCCTCAGTGTCGAGAGTAATCTCCTGAACGCCATTTGTCACAACTGCCACTGGATTCTCCTCTGCCATATCAATCTCCACAGCACCTGCGATAGCCTTCGATGCCGATACAACCTTGATGCTTGTCAATGTTGTGCCGCCGATGGCTGTGTTGAGGTGGCAGCGTAAGAGTGAAGCCGCGTTGGTGAAGTTGAGTGATGTAGTAGCCGACTTGGCAACCATCACAGCATACTGCAAGTCATTCTGGTCATCGTAGAGCTGTGCGTCAGCAATAGTGGTAGCGATTACGCCCTGCTCGGTCAAAGTAGCCTGAGCATCGTAAGGATATACTGCGTAGTTGTGCTCAAGGGTCTTTGTGCCACGCATCCCAGACTTGCGCTTCAGGTTTGCGTGAGTGCCGTTGATGTCAACAGCCTCATACTCCAGATTCTCGGTTGTCTTGTTGAAGATTGACACAAGGTCGCCCTCTGTCCAGAATACTGAGTTGTCGTCTGCCAAATCAGTTCGTGAAGAGAGGATGTCTGCTGAGAAAGTATCAAAGTCGGTTGTATTTTTCACCTCATCAATACCCTCAGAACAAGCGGTACACAGCATCGCTGCGATAGCCGCAGAAAAGATAAATTTTTTCATAGTTTTTAGGGATTAGTTTATAAATAAATAATGGAATAGGCATTTTTTTAGATCCAGCCATCCTGCTCCCAGGTTGGTGTGGATGCTGCGAAGCCCTTCTCCAGAGCCACATCGTAAATCTCGATTTCAGGAGCTATGTAAGTAGATTTCTCCATAGTTTTAAGTTGTTTTCCCTCCCGACTCCGCAGAGGTGGTCGCCAACGGAAAGTGTGGAGCCCGATTAGCCTTCGCAACAGAAAAGACCAATACACTTCCCTTGAAAAATGTTTTATTTGGTAATTTTAGTGTTGTAAAGGTATGAAAAACATCCTTTAAAGAGCAAATTTTTTCAACGAGCGACCCGAATGTTACAACGAAAAGCCCCAAACGGAATGTTCCGAATGGGGCTAAAAATGGAAAATCGGGTTTTTCTTTACTCGTAATACTCAATCTTCACATCGCCGATAAGGCCCGAGGCGGGGAGTGGCGATGAGGCGTTGTAGGGGTTGGCGGGAAGCGACACCTTGCGCTGCTCGGCTGGCAGACGCATATCGCCTACGATGCGGTTTACCCACTTGTTCGCAACCTCTATGCGGAGCGTGTTGTCGCCCTCGTGGACAAACTTGCTGATGTCCACCTTGTAGGGCTCGCACCATACGCCACCCGCATACTCATCGTTCACCCAGACCTTCGCCATACACTCCACCCTCTCAAGGTCGAGCACTACGCGGCGTGTGTCGGCAGCATCGAAGGTGGTCGAGTAGGTGATTGTGCCCGAGAAGTGGCGCAACTCTCGGTCGCGGCTCTTCGACAGGTCGGTCAGGCGTGTTGTTGTTATGTCGTCGTGCTCGGAGATGCCTCCCTTGCCCTCGAAGTGGAGCGTCCACGGCTCGGTGATGCTTCGTGTGTGCGAGGCCGTAGGGTTGTTGCTCTCGATGGTTGGGCGGATTGAGTTCTCTCTGAAGATGATGAATCCACTACCCAGCGCCTCCAGCTTCAAAGGCACACGGATGCCACCCTCGACATCGGCGAACTCGGGCAGGGCGCGAATAGAGCCATCCACAGGGTCCCAGAACTCGGGGTGCATGTGGTTGTTCACGCGGAATGTGGGCGAGAACTCGATGGCGCGGTTTGACTGGTTCGAGATGAAGTATATCTCGGCTCCCATCGTCGAGCGATGGCAGTAGAGCAGCGGCTCGTCGTCGGCAATTGCGCAGTCGGGCACGAGCGAGGTCTCGGCGAAGAGCTCCTCGATGGTGTAGCCGTTGTAGACGCGACCCTTGCCGTAGTAGTTCACGCCTCGCTTGTCGAAGCAGTCGCCCCACAACTCTTTCGCCAAGGCGAGCACCTTCTTATCAGCCTCGGGGTAGTTCTTCAGGCTTGGCGAGCGCAACGGTGGCGTGCCGAGGATGATAGCGCCATCGTCAACCATCTGGCGAATCTTCTCCAGAAGGTATGGACGCATCGTCTGGCTTGGTGGCAGCACCAGCAGTCGGTATGATGTGCCGTGGGGCAGCACAATGTTGCCGTGCACCATATTTGCGCCCAGCATCAGCACCTCGGCGTTGATGTAGTCAAACTGATAACCCTTCGGCAGGGCGGGGCTCTGCGTGCCGGTCATCTTGGGAGCATCCTCGCCAATGAGATATGCCACATCGGCAATATTGACACCCTGCTGGAGCATATAGTTGCATCGCTTGAGGTAGGTCGTGAAGAGGTCGAGGTGCGAGAACCAGGTGTTGTGCGAGTCGAACTCGTTGCCAAACCACGCATTCAGCCCAGGGTAGCGGGTGGTGTCCGCCTGCTGGATGTAGAGGTGGAGCAACGAGGCGTTGATACCCTCGGTGAAGAAGCGGTCGGTGCGCTGCTTCATATCCACTGGCGAGCGCGAGTAGGCTGGGCCGCCCGAGGTGTTCGACTCCGCCCATATCTTTCGCTTGCCGTAGATGTGGCCGCACGATGAGGCTGCTCGGTTCTCTATGTCGCCCAGATCGCCCGAGCTCCAGAACTCGCCCGCAATCTCATCCGACTGACCTCCATACTGCAGGAACTCGCCCGGGAAGCCCCAGTGACCGTAGCACTCCAGCCAGGTGGTGAGGCCGTGTGAGTTGCTCACATCCTTCAGACCCTTCACATACTGGTACGCCACGCGGTCGGCGATGAAGCGGCGCAGGTCCCACAGGAAGCGGTCGCTGAGTGAGTTGTCGCCCACGGTGTAGCCCTGCAAAGTGGGCAGATAGGGTATCATCGAGTAGCCGTAGGTGGTCTCGAACTCCTTGATCATATCGTCGGTAAAGTTCTGTCCGCCAGTCTCGTAACTATCCTGAACGACCACCTTGAATGTGGTGCGGTCCTTCTCGGGTATGCGGCGCAGAATCTCGCCTATGTAGGCGTCAAAGTGGCTCTCGATATGCTCACGGCTTAACTTGTCAATCTCAAGACCCGTAGCCTCGGGTGTCGCGGGCGAGTTGGTCACGCCCGTAGGGGTCATACCCGTGTGCATAACAATCCAGTCGCCAGCGGGCGCGTCCCACCTCAGGATTCCCTCGGGGCTAACGAAGCGGGTGATGTCAACCACCCTCTGTGCGTCGATGGCAAACGACTTGTCATCCAGCGCTGGCTGCTCTGCCCACATATAGTGGTCCCAGTATGGCAACGGCGTCTGGCACATCTTCGCCAGCGACTTCTCGGCGTAGTTGGCTATGCGCGCGAGGGGCGAGAGCGTGAGCGAGGTGATGCCTCCAGCGGCGTGTGTGGCATCCATCGTCAGGCGAAACTCACTGGCGGTGGTCGCCTCGAAGCTTATCACGGCGGGGGCGTATGGCGTGAAGCCCACATTCAGCGCAGCATTCGAGCGGTCGATGCGCTGCGAGGCTATGCGCTTCCACTCGCCATCAACTTTGGCGTCGAGGTGGGCGGTGGTGAGCATAGGCGCAGGTGCTGGGGTGAGGGTGAGTGAACGCACGGTCACCTCGGCGGGATACTCTATATTTATAATATTAGGCTTGCCCGACTGCAGTTCAGTGATGTCGGCGGGCGTGATTTTGCACTCGCCAGCGCCCGTGTAACCCTTAGGTGCGGGGTAGGCGATGGTGCGGATGTGCTGGAAGGGCTGTGTGGGTGGCGTGAGCACCATCGACATTGTTGAGCCGCCCTGCACGAAGTACTCCTTCGAGGCGAGGTAGCGCATCGACTGCTCGGGCTTCACCCAAGGGCCTCCCGACTGGCTCCAGCCTGGTGAGTTGAAGATTCCAATCTCGATGCCGAGCTCCGAGGCAGTCTTGAGGGCGGTGTGCAAAATCTCCCACCACTCGTCGCTGAATATCTTGACGCTCTGCTCGGTGTAGAATCCATCCTGACCTATGTCGCCGATGAAGGCACGATTGATGCCCGCCTGCTTCATTGCGTGCAGGTCGGCAACGACACCCTCCTTCGAGATGTTTCCCGAAATCCAGTACCAGTATACGGCGGTCTGCACACGCTCTGTCGGGTTGTGGAATGTGCGCTCAAGCTCGGGCGATGAGCAACCGAAGGTGATGGCAACGGCGAGTGCCGCGAGGATGTATCGAATGAGTCTCATAGGCTGTGGGTTTAGAGTTCCTGTGGTGTAGATGTAGGTCCGGATGTCTTCAGTACGCCATCCTCGAAGTAGAGTTTGTCGATGCAGAGCACTCTGTCGAGCGATGGGCGGCGACCATTGGGGTCGGCGTGACGATGGTAGACGATGTAGAGCTGTTTGCCATCGGGCGAGGCGACGATGGAGTTATGACCAGGCGACGAGACGCCAATCTCAAGGTTGGTGGTCATAATAGGGTTGTGCTCATACTTTGTCCACGGGCCGAGCGGGTGGGGCGCAGTGGCGACACCTACGCCATAGTGGTTGTAGGCGGTGTTGTTGCCCGAGTAGGTCATATAGTAGGTGCCCTTGTGCTTGATGACGGTAGCTCCCTCGTTGCAGCGGTTGGTTGCCCAGCTCACCTTCTCCCACTCCTGGTCGGGCTCTACGGCAAGGCGTGGCTCGCCGACAAAATCTTTCAGGTCTGGCGAGAGCTGCACGACATAGTTCGTGCCGAAGGAGTAGCCATCCTGATTGCCGTTCTTACTATAATACAGGTATGGGGTTTTCGCCTTGTCATCATCCACGAAGATGTGGCAGTCGATAGCCGAGTGACCGAGGTCAAACCAAGGGGTGTATAGCTCTTTGAAAGGTCCTTCGGGCTTTTCGCTCACCGCCAGGCACGACAACAGACGACCCTTCTTTGGGTCGAGGCAACTGTAAGTGAGGTAGAACATTCCCTTGTAATATTTCACTTCAGGAGCCCAGAATGCTGCTGAGCCGATGTGACCCTCGGCGGGCTTGAAGAGTATGCCGCCGCGGCTCCAGGTGACCATATTGGGCGAGGTGAAGTACTCAAAGCTGTTCAGCTCGCCGTTCTGTGTTGTGCCCGTGAGGTAGTACATACCCTCGTGGTGGTAGATGAACGGGTCGGCGATGTGTATCTCCTTACCATCGGTTGTCGTGAGCGGATTGGTGTAGAGTGTAGGTTGCTTGCAGCAGCCGCAGAGCATCACAGCGAGCAGAAAGAAAATAAGTCTCATAGGTCATTAGTTTTTCCAAATATACAAAAAAATCGCTTACCCCGTTTGAGATAAGCGACTTTTTTATTCTCGGCTCAGATTACTTCGCGTAACTTACCGAGCGAGTCTCACGGATGACGGTGATCTTCACCTGGCCTGGGTAGGTCATCTCATCCTGAATCTTCTTTGCTATGTCGTGTGACAATGACTCTGACTCCTGGTCTGAGAGCTTGTCAGCACCAACGATTACGCGCAACTCGCGACCCGCCTGAATAGCGTAGGTCTTCACAACGCCTGGGTAAGAGAGGGCGATGTTCTCCATCTCCTTCAAACGCTTGATGTATGACTCCACAACCTCGCGGCGTGCGCCTGGACGAGCACCCGAGATGGCGTCGCAGACCTGAATGATAGGAGCGATGAGTGATGTCATCTCCGCCTCGTCGTGGTGAGCACCGATAGCGTTGCATACATCAGCCTTCTCCTTATACTTCTCGGCGAGCTTCATACCGATGATTGCGTGTGGCAACTCTGGCTCGTCATCGGGCACCTTGCCGATATCGTGCAACAGACCTGCGCGGCGAGCCGACTTTGGATTAAGACCCAACTCGGCAGCCATAATACCTGCAAGGTTAGCAGTCTCGCGGGCGTGCTGCAAGAGGTTCTGACCATATGACGAACGATACTTCATCTTACCAATCAAGCGGATAAGCTCTGGGTGCAAACCGTGGATACCCAAGTCGATAGCGGTGCGCTTACCTACCTCCACAATCTCCTCCTCGATCTGCTTCTTCACCTTCGCTACCACCTCCTCGATGCGTGCTGGGTGGATACGGCCATCGGTCACGAGCTGGTGCAACGCAAGGCGTGCAATCTCACGGCGAACTGGGTCGAAGCCGCTCAGGATGATAGCCTCTGGTGTGTCGTCAACGATAATCTCGATACCTGTGGCAGCCTCCAGAGCGCGGATGTTACGACCCTCACGACCGATGATGCGACCCTTGACCTCGTCGCTGTCGATGTTGAATACCGTAACTGCGTTCTCGATGGCTGTCTCTGTTGCTACGCGCTGGATTGAAGCCACGATGATACGCTTTGCCTCCTTTGTAGCGGTGAGCTTTGCCTCCTCGATTGTCTCGTTGATGTATGAGTCAGCCTCCGCCTTTGCCTCGGCCTTCATATTCTCGACAAGGATGTTCTTTGCATCCTCGGCGCTCATACCCGAAATCTGCTCAAGGCGCACATTCTGCTCCTTGATGATGCCTGCCAACTCCTCCTTTGTTGCGTTGAGTGAGCTGATCTGGCTGTCCATCTGGCTCTTCAGACGGTCATTCTCCTTGATTTTTGCGTCAAGGTCGCGGTGCTGATTCTGGAGTGTTGACTCCAACTGCTTCGCACGCTGCTCAATCTGAGCAATCTCCTGATTGCGCTTGTTCACTGTGCGGTCGTGCTCGCTCTTGAGCTGGATGAACTTCTCTTTAGCCTGGAGAATCTTCTCCTTCTTAATCATTTCACCCTCTGCCTCTGCCTCCTTGAGCGCAGCGGCACATTGCTTCTTTATCGTGTTTTTGGTGATGTAGGTAGCCACGATGATGTAGATGCCTACGCCCACAATCGCCGATATTATAGCCGTTATGATATACGGTACCATTGTTGTGTAATTTAGTGTATTAATTAATTTAGTTTTAGTGTTTTATCCAAAATAAAAAATCCGCATAGAAGTTCCTTTTCTTGTTTGACGAATCTGCCGATAAGTCAAGGTGTGGGGCTCCGGAGTTCGCAACCTTCCACTGGTGCGTACACTCCCCCGAAGGGGCTGAGGCCTGATTTTGAGAAACCGAGAGTTGACCCAATGTAAAAAGTGTTCAGTTTCGCAAAGCTATAAGGAAATCTATGCGGGTAGATTTTTTATGTAAAGAACATTTGTTTCGTTGTTATGTACCTCCTCGCTCGAAACAAGCGATGCGCAAGACTACTTTGTCGCCTTGCTCTTTGGAATGCGGTTGAGGTGCTGGTCAAGGCGCTTCGAGAGCTCGTCCAGAGCCTGAAGGTCCTCATCACCCAACTCGTTCTGCTTACTTATCGTAATGTTGTTTATGCTACATTGTAAGGCTGCTATCGCCAAGCAGTCCTGCATTGTGAAGTTCTCGCCAAAAGCCTTCTGCAATTTACCTATGGCGCCGTTTACCTCACGCTCCGCCAAGCGATAAATCTCCTCCTTATCGCTTTCGATTGTCATCTGGTAGGCCTTGCCACCCACCTTGAGGCTTATCTTCTGTTTTGCCATACTCGGTTATTATTGTGCTTTTGTGAGCAGTGCGATACACTTGTCAACCTCCCGCAATAATTGGTTGATGCGTGCACGCGATTTAGCTTTGTCGGTTGAGTTGCCGCTCAGACTCTGAGTCAGTCGCAGCTGCTGCAACTCCGCCTTCAGTGCCATAATCTCCTCCTGCTGCTTGCGTACCTCGACCTTCAGTTCATCGCGCTCCTTAGTCAGCGCAACCACCTGATCAGCGATCTTTTCGTGCTGCGCGATGACTCTCTCTGCTTGAGCCTGAATGTGCGATATTATACTTTTGCAAGCCATTGTCGGTCGTTTATGACAGTTTTAACACTCAAAAGTAATAAAAATTTATCTTTCCCCCAAATTTTATCACTCTCGGAGCGAGAAAAACTATAAAAAAACTTTTGCGTTACTTTCTTCTTGAGGGGGCAATCACCTCGCCGTAGAGGTCAAAGTTCTCGGCACCCGTGATGCGAGCCTCGTAGAAACAGCCTCGGCGCAACTGGCGCAGGTGGGCTGGGATGAGTATCTCCTGATCCACCTCGGGCGAGTCGTACTCCGAGCGGGCAACATAGTAATCGCCCTGACGCGAATCGACAATCACGCGCATCGTGCGACCCACGCGCTCAAGGTTGTTGTCCAGCGAAATCTGCTCCTGGATGAGCATTATGCGGTCGGCGCGGCGCTGCTTCTCGGTGTCGGGCACATCGTCGGTGAGGTGCTCCGCCGAGTAAGTACCCTCCTCTGGCGAGTATGGGAATACGCCCAGTCGGTCAAACTTAACCTCCTTGACGAATGCCTCCAACTCCTTGATATCCTCCTCTGTTTCGCCTGGGTAGCCCACCAGAAGGGTGGTGCGCAGAGCGATGTCGGGGATGCGAGTGCGCAGACGCTCAATGAGTTGCATCGCCTCCTGCTTGGTGTGGCGGCGCTTCATTGCCGAGAGCATATTGTCTGATATGTGCTGGAATGGAATGTCGAGATATTTACAAATCTTTGGCTCGCGCGCCATCACCTCAATCACATCCTCGGGGAATGCGGCAGGGTAGGCGTAGTGGAGGCGAATCCACTCGATACCCTCGATGCGGCAGAGGCGCTCCAGAAGCTCTGCCAGTCGGCGCTCGCCGTAAAGGTCAATGCCATAGTATGTTGAGTCTTGCGCGATAATCATCAATTCCTTCACGCCCTGCGCCGCGAGGTTGCGTGCCTCCTGCTCGAGGGTCTCCATAGGGATTGATGTGTGCTTGCCGCGGATGAGCGGAATTGCGCAGTAGCCGCAGTGCCAGTTACAACCCTCGGCAATCTTCAGGTAGGCGTAGTGCGAAGGTGTAGTGAGCCAGCGCTCGGTCTCAAGTTCAGCCTTGTGCTCGCCGCCCAGCGCCGCCACGATTGCCGCCCAGTCCTTCACGCCGAAATACTGGTCCACCTCGGGAATCTCGGCTCTCAACTCGTCGGCGTAACGCTCACTCAAGCAGCCGATTACGAACAACTGCTCGATAAGTCCCGCCTCCTTTGCCGCCACCGCCTCGAGGATGAGCTCGATGCTCTCCTGCTTGGCGTCGCCGATAAAACCGCAGGTGTTGATTACCACCACATCGGCGTCCAGCCTATCATCGTCGGCACGCAGGGCATATCCCGCTGCCTCAAGTTGCGCCATCAGGTGCTCGCTGTCAACCGTGTTCTTCGAGCAACCGAGTGTTATGACATTGATTGTTTTCATTTTGACCTATTACTGCTCTCCGAAGAGTGCGTTTACGAAATCCTTGCGGTTGAACATACGGAGCTGGTCGATGCCCTCGCCTATGCCGATGTAGCGCACGGGGATGTGGAACTGGTCGCTGATGCCAATCACCACGCCACCCTTGGCTGTGCCATCCAACTTGGTGATTGTGAGCGAAGTAACCTGTGTCGCCTGAGTGAACTGGCGAGCCTGCTCAAATGCGTTCTGACCAGTCGAGCCATCCAGTACGAGCATCACCTCGTGTGGCGCATCGGGAATAACCTTCGCCATCACATTGCGAATCTTTGTAAGCTCGTTCATCAAGCCAACCTTATTGTGCAGACGGCCTGCGGTGTCAATCAACACCACATCCGCACCATTTGCCACCGCCGACTTCAGCGTGTCGTATGCCACCGATGCGGGGTCAGAGCCCATCTCCTGACGAATCATCGTTGCGCCCGCGCGCTCCGCCCATACCGCCAGCTGGTCAATCGCCGCCGCACGGAAGGTGTCAGCCGCACCGATATATACCTTGCGACCCGCCTTGGTGAGCTGTGCCGCCAGCTTGCCGATAGTGGTGGTCTTGCCCGCGCCGTTCACGCCCACGACCATCATCACATAAGGAGTGCCCTCCTTCACCTCCAAGCCGAAGTCCTCGCGCTTTGAGTGCGACTCCTCCATCAGTGAGGCAATCTCGTCACGCAGGATGGCGTTGAGCTCCGAGGTGTTCATATACTTGTCGCGTGCGATGCGCTCCTCGATGCGGTTGATAATCTTGACAGTGGTCTCCACACCAACATCTGAAGTGATGAGCACCTCCTCCAGGTCATCCAATACATCGGCATCTACAGTCGAGCGACCCGCCACCGCGCGCGCCAACTTCGAGAAGAATCCCGACTTGGTTTTCTGCAAGCCCTCCTCGAGTTCCTGCTTCTGCTCCTCGGCTTTCTGCTCCTCGGCCTGTGCGGCAGCCGCCTGCTCCTCTGGTGTAGAGGCTACCTCGGCGCTATCTTTTTTCTTCTTAAAAAGGTCAAAAAATCCCATAATCTAATCGTTTTTGCGCCATACATATATTATATGGCATATTATCACACAAAATTAATATTTTTTTTGCTCAACTACAAAAAATCTTAATATAACTCTGCAATTCCCCGCGCGAGTGTTGTTTGTTTTGTGAAAGTTTTGTTATATTTGTAATATGCGAGGGTGTGTTCTCGGTAGACATATTTTATAGTAGGCATATGAAAGCGAAAGAAAAAATCAAAAAGAAGCAACAGGCGTGGGCATTGCGAAAGGGCTACGATTTGGTAAGTGGAACTATAAATGGAAATGGTGAGAAATCTTATCTGAAAAATATTGCAGATAATCTATTCGAGCCTTTAGCCGATGATGTTGCAACTGCATATAGTGGGGGTGATGGCGGAGAACTGAAGGATAATAAAACGCGTTTGGCAAAGATGAAGGCAACTCATTCTTCATCTGCAATCGTGGTTAATCTGTTTCAATATTGGGTGGGTAAAGATGCGAGTCCATTGTTGTATGCTTTGTCGCTAATTTCGAAGCCTAAAAGCGATTTTTTAATTAAGAATATAGGCTCTACCTCGCCCAAAGTTGTGGAGATTCCTCCCAAGCAGTATGTGGTGAATTTTAATTTTGAAAAGCAATATAAAATTCACGATGACCATAAAAGATTTCCTCGACCTGCTAATTTAGATGTGTGTTTTGAGTATTCATTGTGCAATATTGCGATAGAGTCAAAATTTACAGAACCTTATAGTGGCAGGCATAAGTCCTTGCGAGATGTATATTTAGAAGAAGAGTCTTTATGGACAAAATTGCCAAATCTCTATGAACTGGTTAAAAATATATCTCAAAATAAAGAAAAATTTCATTATTTAGATGTACCACAACTTATTAAACATATCTTGGGGCTTAATGTAGAGTTTCCTCGAAAACGAAATAGGATAATAACAGACTATAAATTATTGTATTTATGGTATGATGCTTTCGGAGAGGAGGGAGCAGGACATAGAGCTGAGATAGAAAGGTTTGCGGCAATTGCAAAGAGCGATGGCGTAATGTTTCGTCATACAACCTATCAAGAAGTTATCACAAAACTATTTGCAGAATATCGTGATGGTAATGAAGAGTATATTGATTACTTGTCAGAGCGTTATTTGTAGCGGTAGCGATAGGCATTGATATACAAAAAAAAGTCGCCTCCCGAGGGAAGCGACTTTTTTGTATTAAACCAAAGGTCTAATGCAAAAATTATTTCTCAGCGAAGTAAGCCTTAATCTCCGCATCGTCGAGGATGTTCTGAGTCTTGAAGATGTAAGCACCTGTCTTCTCTGACTTAACCATCTTGATGCACTTGGTGTACTTCTTTGTGTTACCCGTTTTGAGGGTTGCAACTACTTTCTTTGCCATGACTTAAATCCTAAATTACTTAATTTCACGATGTACTGTAACCTTCTTCAAGTATGGATTGTACTTACGACGCTCCAAACGATCTGGTGTGTTCTTCTTGTTCTTAGTGGTGACATAGCGTGACATACCTGCAACACCGCTCTCCTTCTGCTCTGTGCACTCAAGGATCACCTGAACTCTGTTACCTTTCTTTGCCATTTCTCCTTAATAATTTTTAGTAAACCTTCTTTGGAGCAGCAGCCTCCTTCAAAGCGGCAGCCAAGCCCTTCTTGTTAATTGTTTTCATACCGGCAGTTGTCACCTTCAATGTGAACCAACGACCCTCCTCCTCAGACCAAAAACGCTTTGTCTTCAAGTTAGTGTTGAACTTGCGCTTGGTCTTGCGGTTTGAGTGAGAAACATTGTTACCCACTACTGCAGTTTTACCTGTGATCTCGCAAACTCTCATTGTTTTTTGTCTTTTAGTTATAATTCCCTCACTTTAAGGG
Organism: Alistipes sp.; assembly: GCA_017560305.1. Next base: position 10,983 of record JAFYOF010000036.1, on the reverse strand, counting down.
TGCGCAAAGATACATAAAATAAATTCAAAATTCAAAATAGCGCAATCAAAATTGTTAAATAAGGTCGAAAAAAAGTGAAAATTGGGGGCTTGAGGCGTGAAAAGAGCTAATGGAAATAAAAAAATGCCACTAAAAGGAACGCCGAGGCGCATTAATTCTCCACAAGACCTATCTCAATAAATTTTGAATTTTGAATGTTGAATTTTGAATTCCCCTTTCTTATCCCCTTTTCAGCTCCTTGTAGAGCATCTCGATGGCGTATGCCGAGGCGCGGTTGATGATTTGTCCGCGGTCGGTGCCCGATTGACGCAACATCGCTATGGTGTGGGTGGGTGTTGCCACGGCAATCCACACCGTGCCCACAGGCTTCTCCTCCGAGCCGCCCGAAGGTCCTGCGATGCCCGTAGTTGCTATGGCGTAGTCGGCTCCCGTGATGCGGCGCGCACCCTCCGCCATCTGGCGTGCAACGCTCTCGCTGACTGCGCCGTAACGCATAATGTCATCGTAGTTTACGCCCAGCACATCTCGCTTTGACTCATTTGAATATGACACCACGCCAGCGAGGAAGTATGCCGACGAGCCTGCCATTGCCGTGAAGCGCGAGGCGATTGTGCCGCCCGTGCAGCTCTCCGCCACGGCGAGTGTCTGACCTCGCTCGGTGAGAATCTGGTGTACAAGCTGCTGGACCGAAGCATCCTCGTAACCCACGATGTTGTCGGGGATGATGCTATATAACTCGTTGAATAACTTGTCGATGCGTGTGCGTGCCGCCTCGCTGTCGGCACTGTTGTAGGTTGAAAGGCGCAGGCGCACAATGTTTGGCGCGGGCAGGTATGCCAGCTTGATGTCGGCGGGCAGCGCATCCTCCCACGCGGCGATGCGCTCGGCAAGGATTGACTCGGCAATGCCAGAGGTAATCATCGTGCGGTGGATGTTGGAGTTGAGCGTGTAGTGCGCCTTCAGTCGTGGGATGACCTCATCCATCAGGTGCTCCATCTCAAACGGAACGCCCGGCAGCGAGATGGTTACATTCTCACCCTCGTCAAACCACATTCCGGGGGCTGTGCCGTGGTAGTTGAAGAGCACCTCGCAACACTCTGGCACGAGCGCCTGCGAGCGATTCAGAGAGTTGAAGGCTATGCCACGCTTGGCGAGCAACTGCTCGACAAATGTTGCAACCTCCTTATTCTCAACCAGTGGCGATGAGAAGATGCGTGCGAGCGTATGCTTTGTGATGTCGTCCTTCGTAGGACCCAGACCGCCCGTGATGATGACCACCTGCGACTGCGAGTGGGCGCGCTTGAGTGTCGCTTCAATCTGCTCGGCATTGTCGCCGATTGAGAGTTTCTCTGCTACGGTGATGCCGATTGAGTTCAGTCGCTTGGCGATGCTCACAGAGTTGGTATCGACGATTTGACCGATTAGAATCTCGTCGCCGATGGTGATTATTGTTGCTTTAATCATAATTTTCGTGGGGTTATTTCTGCTCCTCCTGCTCGGCGTTGAGTGCTGCCTGACGGAGGTGTTCGTTCAGACCTATGCGTATGTTACGCAGCGACTTACCACCGCCATAGATGAACTCGGTGGATAGCTGCACGAGCGTCGCGCCCGCCTCAAGCATATCTATGGCGTCCTGTGCCGAGGTGATGCCTCCGCAACCGATGATGGGGTATGTACCCTGCGCGCGGTCGTAGATGCGGCGGATGACCTCCAGCGTGCGCTCCTTGAGCGGTGCTCCGTACATCGCACCTGGGATGCGACCCAGTTTGTGGATAATCTCGGTGGAGTTCTCCAGTCCGTGGCGACCCGTGCTGCCTCCGCAGGCAACGATGCCATCCAGCGGGGTGTCAATCATAATATCAGCCATCATATCAATCTGCTCGTTGGTCAGGTCGGGTGAAATCTTCAGCAGCAGAGGGCGGTACTGATTCTGTCCACGGCGGAACTCGAACAGAGGTTGCAGGATTGCCATCACCTCCTCACGGTCGCAGGGAAGGTAGGGCGAGGCCGAGCTGTTGAGACAGATATTCACGGTGAAGTAGTCGGCATACTGATATAGCGGGCGGAACAGACGCAGGTAGTCGCGCGGAGCATTCTCGGGCGCGGTGGCGCTGTTCTTGGCTATGTTGCAGCCCACTATGATGCGGCTGTTGCGGCGCTTGATGTTTTCAATCACGCGCTCCACGCCATCGCTGTCGATGTCGGCGCAGTTGATTATGGCACGGTCATTTTCGAGGTTGTAGAGCGTGGGGAAAGAGTTGTTGTGCTGCTCACGCGGAGTGATGGCGCCCACCTCCACAAAGCCGAAGCCCATAGCATCCATCGTGTCGATGAGTGTGCCGTTGCGGTCGTAGCCAGCCGCCAGGCCTATGGGTGATGAGAAGTGCATACCGAAGGTCTCCATATCGAGGTGCTCGGCTGCGGGAGCATAGCGGCGGCGCATAAAATAGCGACCCAGCGGCATCGCTGCCACGGCCTGCTGTCGCCACTTCTTGAAACGCAGCGAAAAATCTGCGCTGGCGAGATACTTTATGGGTGCCAAAATACTCTTTTTCATCTTCTCAGTATGCTTTCAGCCTCGGTTTGAGTCTTTCTTAGGCTCTCTGCAAGGCAATTATTTTGACAAAGATAACGAAAAAATCCTATTCGGGTGCGCTTTTCGGCGAATTTGTTTTCGGGCGGATAAAAAGTTGCGTTGGGCGTGTGTGGAGAAATAATTTTTTCTATCTTTGCTAAATACTAAAGCGAAAAACAAACAATTGAACGATATGAAAAAAGATAGATTGATATTCGTGTCAAACGACGATGGCTATGCGGCAAAGGGTTTTGCTGCCGCCATTGAGGTGGCACGCGAGTTTGGTCGTGTGGTAGCGGTTGCGCCAGCCGAGCCGCAGAGCGGTCGCAGTCAGGCGATTACGATGTATGAGCCTCTCTTTTTGGAGAAGCGTCGCGAGGAGGAGGGCGTCGAGGTTTACTCCTTCACAGGCACACCAGTCGACTGCGTGAAGTGGGCATTTGACCACCTGCTGCTGGGTGAGAAGGTCGACCTTGTCATCTCGGGCATCAACCACGGCTCCAACTCGGCTATCAATGTGCTCTACTCGGGCACTATGGGCGCTGCTATCGAGGGCAGTTTCTACGGTTGCCCTTCGGTGGGTCTGTCGCTTACCGACCACGACCCCAACGCCGACTTCGAGGCGGCGAAGCACTACGCCCGCGAGATTATCTCGTCGGTGCTGGACAATCCGTTGCAGGATGGCAAGCCACTGTGTCTGAATGTGAATGTGCCCAACATCCCTATGGCTGATATCAAGGGTGTGAAGGTGTGCCGTCAGTGTCGTGGCATCTGGCGTGAGGAGTTCTTCCGCCACGAAGACCCACGCGGCAAACCATACTTCTGGCTGACAGGTAGTTATACAAACTACGAGCCTTGCGCTGCCGACACCGACGAGTGGGCTTTGTCGAATGGATATGTGTCGGTTGTGCCCGTGCAGATTGATATGACCTCTTACTCCCAGATGTCGCACCTCGAAAGAATTTTGGGGTAGGCTCAGGGGGTACGGAATAACGCAAAAACAGAGTTGTTATGATGGTAAAGGTGTTGCTCTACATATCGATAATCATCCAGTTTGTCGCTATGTTTTTCGCCATCCGTTTGATTCGTGCCACCAAGTATAAGGTGGTGTGGATACTCTTCAGCATCGGTTTTATGGTGCTGGCTGGCGAGCGTGTGTTGCAACTTTTGGCCAGTTACGGCAAGCCCGTGTCGGCTACGGCGTTGGTGTGGCTGGATATTGTTGTCTCGGTCTGCGTCTCGGTGGGCGTGGTCTTTCTGGATAGGCTCATTGTCTATATCGACCGCCTCAATGTTCAGCGTCAGCGCACCGACAAGCGCATCCTCACAGCCGTTCTGCGCACCGAGGAGCGCACGCGTGCCAACTTCTCCAAGGAGTTGCACGATGGTCTTGGACCTCTGCTCTCGTCGGCGAAGATTTCGCTCTCGGCATTGGCCAAGGGTGAGATGGATGCGACGCGTCGCGAGTTGATGGATAACACGCTCTATGTGGTTGAGGAGGCGGTGCGCTCGTTGCGCGAAATCTCCACCAACCTCTCGCCTCAGGTGCTGATGGACTTCGGTCTGGCGCGAGGCATCCAGAACTTCATTGACCGCTCGGTGGCGCTGCACAAGGTGAAGATTTCATTCTCGACAAACCTCAAGGGTGGCCGCCACGACAATGATATTGAGGTGATTATGTATCGCGTTGTGTGCGAGTTGATTACCAACTCACTAAAGCACTCGGGCTGTACTGCTATAGACCTCTCGCTCACCATTCAGGGCGACATCCTCGAACTGAAATACAGTGACAACGGCCGTGGCTTCACGCCTCAGGCGGTGATGGATTGCGGAATGGGACTCTCGAACATCCAGTCGCGCATCAACACCCTCAACGGCGAGCTGGAGATTGACTCGGCGAAGGGTAGCGGTATGAGCGCTTTGGTGAGGGTGAATGTGAAGGGTGCGGTGCGTCCGCTGATGGATATTGCCTCGCAGCGTGCCGAGAACCGCCGTGAGCGTCAGAACAATCGTCAGGAGCGCCGCTCACAACGACAGGAAAGAAGAAACAAAAGATGAAGATAAGAATAGCACTGGTAGATGACCACTCGCTCTTCAGGCGAGGATTGATGTTGCTCTTCGCATCGCACCCCGAGATTGAGGTGGTGGCGGAGGCGGCAAGTGGCGAGGAGTTCCTCTCGCTGCTGGAGTCATCACGCCCCGATGTGGTCTTTATGGACTATGCGATGCCTGGGCTCAGCGGAGCGCAGACCACGGCGCAGGCGTTGGAGGTGATGCCCGATTTGAAGGTGATAACGCTCTCGATGTTTGGCGACAACGCCTACTACACCCGTATGATGGAGTGTGGAGCGAAGGGTTTTCTGCTCAAGGACTCGGAGTTTGATGAGCTGGTCGAGGCGGTGAAGACCGTTCACGAGGGCGGCACATATTTCAGCGCTTCGTTGCTCGCTTCGCTCTCTAACTCGCTCAGGATTAGCGAGAGACAGGAGGTTGACGAGCAGGACAGACTCTCCGAGCGCGAGGTGGAGATTCTGGTTGCCATCTGCCGAGGTCTTTCGACTCAGGAGATTGCCGACCAACTCTTTATCTCGAAGCGCACCGTAGATAAGCACCGCGCCAACATCCTCGAAAAGAGCGGCTGCAAGAACAGCACCAGTCTGGTGGTCTACGCCATCAAGAACGGTCTGGTGGAGTTGTAGTTTTTCGCTCTCGGCGCACTAAACCAAACGAAGGAGATGAGGTTGCACGAATATATAATATGGCTCTGGCGCTCTGCCGAGGGTGTGCGTGGCAAGATGGCCGTGCAGACTCTGGTGGGCTCGGTGCATATTGCCATCTCGCTCTTCTATGTATGGACCTGCAAGCAGTTGGTCGACATCGCAACCCAACGAGCCGAGGGTAGCTTCTTTGTAAATATTGCCCTTATGGCGGGCTGCATTGGTCTGCAGATTCTGCTCTCGGCGCTGGTCTCAAGGCTGGAGATTGAGAGTGAGATTGATATGAAAAACCGCTTGCGCTACCGCCTCTTTTCCCATATTATGGATTGCCGCTGGTCGGGTAGTGGCAAGATGCACACGGGCGATGTGATGAACCGCCTTTTGGCAGATGTCGACGCCATAGCCAACACCGTAAGCGTGGTTGTTCCGCAGACTATAGTCACTCTTTTGCAGTTTGTCTCGGCGCTCACCTTCCTTGCTATGCTGGACTATCGTCTGGCGCTTGTTGTGACGCTCATCCTGCCCGCCTTTATGCTCTTCGGTAGGCTCTATGCCCGCCGTATCAGGGGCTATACCAAGCAGATACGCGATTTGGATTCAAATGTGCAGTCGCACATTCAGGAATATATGCACCACCGCACGCTGGTGGCGTCGATGGAGTATACGCCCCGCGTGGTAGAGGATTTGGAAACGATGCAGAGCGACCTTCGTGAGAGGGTTATGCGCCGCACAAGTTTCACGCTCTTCTCGCGCAAGATGATGCAAACGGGCTTCTCGGCGGGATATATGGCGGCGTTTGTGTGGGGTGTCTTTTCGCTTTTGAATGGCGCAAGTTATGGTATTATGACCGCCTTTATGCAGCTTGCGGGTCAGATTCAGCGCCCGCTGATGGAGTTAAGTCGCCAGTTGCCTTCGTTTATCCATATCTCCACCTCGGTGGACAGACTGGTTGCTATCTCGGCGCTCCCCGTTGAGGAGCGTGGCGACGCCGTGGATTTGGGCGATGAGGTGGGTCTTGAACTTAGGGGCGTGAGCTTCGCCTATGAGGATAGGGTGAATGTGATTGATAACTTCTCGTTCAACTTCTCGCCTCGCAGTATCACCGCCGTGGTAGGTCGCACGGGCGTGGGTAAGAGCACGCTGATGCGAATGATTCTGGGTTTGATTTCGCCTGCCGAGGGCGCACTCCTGTTTTATAATAAAACTAAGAAGGCGGAGGCGTCGGCACGCACGCGTTGTAATGTGGCGTATGTTCCGCAGGGTAACTCCTTGATTAGTGGTACAATACGAAGTAACCTCCTGCTGGGTGACCCTAACGCCACAGAGCAGCAGATGCGAGAGGTATTGAGTGTTGCCGTGGCCGATTTTGTCTTTGATCTGCCTGATGGGCTCGATACCTCGTGCTCTGAGGCGGGTGTGGGCTTGAGCGAGGGTCAGGCGCAACGCATAGCCATCGCGCGAGCGCTTCTGCGCAAGGGTGCGGTGCTTCTGATGGATGAGCCGACCTCCTCGTTGGATGGTTCTACCGAAAAACGCCTGCTTGAGAATCTCTCTCGCTTCGCCGCCAACCGCACCATCATCATCGTCACCCACCGACCAATGCCAGAGGGGTATTGTACGGGTGTTGTCAATCTCGACAAGTAGTTTCGGAATTGCCAAAAAAAGGTATTTTTTTCGTACCTTATTTATAATATAAAGGCTGTCGGGTGACAGCCTTTTTTTACGGAATTATCTACTATAGTGTATTAAAGGAAAATAAATACCGTCATTCCACATTTTCGCATCCACCAACCATTGCAGTAGTTTATAAGAGTCTATGCGGAAATGATTGGAATCTACCTTTGTTAATGTTTCGGTCGTAAGAGCGATTATTTAGGAAACTATAAGGTAGATCCCCATCGTCGGACTTTGTCCTCCGGGGGATGACGATTTGATAATAATACTAAAGTAGATAATTCCTTTTTTTATTGTCCTCAAATTATCTTCGGTGGCAGGGGGGTAGCGAGTTTTACTCGCTATGCCACCGAAGATACGGGCGTTACGCCCGTTTAGCTTGTTGCGAAAGAAAATCGAGGCGCATTTGCTTGCATTAGCAATAAAAAACTGCCTAACCCGTGGGGTTAAGCAGTCTCATATTATCCTTTCAGAGTGACGCTGACTCTGCCGACCTTGCCACCGAGCGGTGGGGCGAGTTTGGCAACGCAGCACTCAATCTCAACAATCTGCGGATAGTTCTCCTTGACCGCGCGGATGATGTTCTGCGACACTGCCTCGATGGTGCGGCAGGTGTTACGCATCACATCGCGCACAATCTCATACACGGTGAGGTAGTTCACAGCCTTCTCCACTGCATCCTCATCAGCCACCGAGCCCAGCTCGGTTGTGATGCGCAACTCCACGACAAAGCGGTTGCCCACCTTCTGCTCCAGGTCGTAGCAGCCGTGAAAGGCGCGGAACTCCATCCCTTTCAGGTCAATCGTGTAGAGCATACCCTTACTCAACGATGATGAGGTAGTAGTTCTTCTTACCACGCTGTGCAATCATATACTTGCCAGCGATGAGGTCCTCCTCAGTTACGGCGCGCATTGGGTCTGCAACCTTCTCCTTGTTAAGAGATACGCCACCGCCCTGAACCATCTTGCGGCACTCGCCCTTCGATGGGAATACCTTTGTAAGGTCAGCGCAGAGGTCAACGAATGAACAACCCAACTGCTCCTTGCTGATGGTGAACTGTGGCACACCCTCAAACACCTGCAACAAAGTCTGCTCGTCGAGCTTGTGCAATGCCTCAGATGTAGCGCCGCCGAAGAGAATCTGCGAAGCCTCCACAGCCTTCTCATACTCCTCTGCCGAGTGAATCATCGTTGTAATCTCCTTAGCCAGAGTCTTCTGCAACTCACGCAAGTGTGGAGCCTCCTCGTGGCGAGCAATCAGTGAGTCGATAGTCTCGCGGTCGAGCAATGTGAAGATCTTGATGTAGCGCTTTGCGTCATCGTCGCTCACATTGAGCCAGAACTGGTAGAACTTGTATGGTGATGTGTAGGCAGGTGAGAGCCATACATTACCGCTCTCGGTCTTGCCGAACTTCGTGCCGTCAGCCTTGGTGATAAGTGGGCAGGTGATAGCAAACGCCTCTGCCTCGTGACCGAGCTTGCGGCGGATAAGCTCCGTACCTGTTGTGATGTTACCCCACTGGTCAGCACCACCCAACTGCACCTTGCAGTTAAGGGTCTGGTAGAGGTGCAGGAAGTCGTAACCCTGCAACAACTGATATGTAAACTCGGTGAACGACATACCATCGCCCTCGCCGCTGAAGCGCTTCTTCACTGAATCCTTCGCCATCATATAGTTCACGGTGATGCACTTACCGATGTCGCGCGCGAAGTCAAGGAATGAGAACTCCTTCATCCAGTCGTAGTTGTTCACCAGCATAGCCTTGTTCTCTGCCTCTGACTCGAAGTCGAGAAGTTTAGCCAACTGGTTCTTGATAGCCTCCTGGTTGTGACGAAGTGTAGCCTCATCCAAGAGGTTACGCTCCTGAGACTTACCGCTTGGGTCGCCAATCATACCCGTAGCACCGCCGATAAGGGCGATAGGGCGGTGGCCGCACATCTGGAAGTGCTTCAAAATCATCACACCTACCAGGTGACCGATATGCAATGAGTCAGCCGTTGGGTCAATACCCAAGTATGCTGTTGTCATCTCCTTCTCGAGCTGCTCCTTTGCGCCTGGCATAATCGTGTGAATCATACCACGCCACTCCAGCTCCTCTACAAAGTTCTTTGTTGCCATTGTGTTATCTGTTTTTGTTATAATTATTCATATTCCATATCCAGAATCTTCTTCAGTTCCAGAAGATTAGGATTCTTGTCGTTCATATGCTTGATGCGATCCTCCAGCTTGATTGGGCGTGAGGCCTTGATCTGCTCGTTCACCTTTATCTCCATCTCCAGCGAGCCATTCACTCCCGCCGTGCGTACTATCTGCAACAGAATCTCGGTCTTCGAGCGCATTATCTCCTCGTAGAGTGTCTGCGAAGGCACCTCAAGGTAGATTGTGTGCCCCTTAACCTTCATCTTCTCGAATGCCACCACAAAGCGTGGGCGCTCCTCGAGGATTGAGGCGATGACCTGCTCGCGCATAGTGGAAATCTTATGCTCGGTTGCTGGGTCATACTGCACAACCTCCTGTGGCTCGTTGCTCTCCTCGGTAGTCTCGGTGTTGCGAGGTGCGGAGTTGTTCATCAGCGCCGAGATTGAGAAGTTGCCGAGCGAAGAGCGTCGCGTAGCGGTTGGCTGTGCGCTTTGCGCTGGCGTGCTCGGTGCCGATGGTGTGGCTGGCGTAGTTGTTGCGGGCTGTGATGCAGCCGAAGGTGTTGGTGTCTGTGCAGCCGAAGGTGCTGGAGCAGTCGCAGGAGCGCTTGGTGCGTTTGAAACAGCCGACCCAGTCGCTGCCGACCCGACAGCCGAAGCCGCAGGTGTACTTGCCGCCGTACTGACAGCCGCCGCAGTTGTCGCTATGTTTTGGGATGATGCTTGCGCAGGGGTGAAGGTGTCGGGCAGAGCGGGTAGAGTGTACTCCGCCTCGATGTCGAACTCTAAAGGCTCGCCATTATTTTTTTTTTTGCCGAGACCTGCTATTTTCATCAGTCCCAGTTCAACCAACAATCTTTGATTTGACGATTGCTTTATCTTGCCATCCGCCTCGGTGAGTATCGATATCGCACCGAAGAGGTACTCCGTAGGGCAGGCCGCCGCCTGCTGACGATATCTCTCGAGCAGCGAGCCCGTGAGCTCGATGAGCGAGATGGCCGGACCCTTTGCCAGCAACAGGTCACGCATATGCTGGTTCAGTCCGCTCATAAATGTCTGTGCCGAGAATCCCTTCGACAAAACCTCGTCGAAACGAATCAGCGCAGTGGTGTAGTCGCCCGCCAAAAGAAGGTCGGTCATTGAGAAGTAGGTGTCGTAGTCCAACACATTGAGCGTCTGCGCCACCTCCTTGTACTGAAGGTTTGAGTTGCAGAACGATACCGCCTTGTCGAACATCGAGAGTGCGTCACGCATACCGCCATCAGCCTTCTGGGCGATGAGGTTGAGCGACTCCTCGTCGTATGTCACGCCCTCCTGCTGGGCAATATGCTTGAGGTATCCCACAGCGTCCTCCACGCGGATGCGGTTGAAGTCGTAGACCTGACAGCGCGAAAGGATGGTAGGGATAATCTTGTGCTTCTCGGTTGTTGCGAGGATGAACACAGCGTGCTTGGGTGGCTCCTCCAATGTCTTGAGGAAGGCGTTGAACGCCTGTGGAGAGAGCATATGCACCTCGTCGATGATAAAGAGCGAATACTTGCCAATCTGTGGCAAGATGCGCACCTGCTCGATGAGCGAGCGGATGTCATCCACCGAGTTGTTCGACGCCGCATCCAGCTCGTGGATGTTCAGCGAGCGACCCTCGTTGAACGAACGGCACGACTCGCACTCGTTGCACGCCTCTGCGCCGTGGGGGTTCATACAGTTGATTGCTTTGGCAAAGATACGGGCGCAAGTGGTCTTACCCACTCCGCGAGGACCGCAGAAGAGGTATGCGTGCGCCAACTGACCACGCTCAATCGCATTTTTCAGCGTCGAGGTGATGCTCTGCTGTCCCACTACCGAAGCGAATGTCGCGGGACGATATTTTCTTGCCGAA
>JAFYOF010000035.1 GCA_017560305.1 Alistipes sp. | reverse complement strand
TATACTCGTGTTCTACGACAAACTACCTACATACAATCCCATTAAGACCGATGGTCATAAACGCAAGGTCGTTATGGCCGCGCATCAGCGTAAGTGTAACGCCGGGGAGATATACCATAAGCACGACAACTATCGGGACTATATCTCCACGGAGCGCTATCCACGCAGTGTTATCAAGTTCAAAACAGACAAGCAGACATCGTGTCTGCACGCAGCGCAGAAGCCCGTGGCACTGCTTGAGTACCTGATACGCACATACACCAACGAGGGTGATTTAGTGATTGACTTTGCTATGGGTAGTGGCAGTACCGCTATTGCCTGCCGAAATACAGGACGCAAATTTATCGGAATAGAGATTCAAAGAGACATATTTCAAACCGCATTAAAGCGAATAACAGATGAACAGTACCCAGGAGATCTGGGTGGACATTAAAAATTATGAAGGGTGTTATCAAATCAGTAACAAAGGTCGTATCAAGAGCCTCGAAAGGGAGATTGTTTCGGGCGGCATTACACGCACGCAGTCCGAGCGCATTCTAACGCATTGGTGTGGCAAGACATCGCTCTATGACTGCGTGAGATTATACAAAAATGGCATCGGAGAGAAATTCTCCGTACACCGCATTGTGGCCGAACATTTCCTCGATGACTGGGATCCTGAATTGGAGGTAAACCATATCGACGGCAATCGCTACAACAATGCTGTGGAGAACCTTGAGATGTGTACTCATCAGCGCAATATGGAGCACGCCATAGCCAATGACCTCAAAAACGACTATGGAGAGAAAAGCAGTAATGCAAAACTAACCAACGCACAAGCAGAGCGAATACGCGAACGCTACTATGCAGGTGGCGTAACGCAGTTAGAATTGGCGATTGAGTATGGTGTATCGCACCAGACCGTGAGCTGCATTGTGCGACATAAAAAGTATTACAGATGAAAGTAACCAGTGTGAAAAGAAGACGAGCGACAGCCCCGATGAAGGTGATTGACTCGTTCGTGGATAAGGGACTTGTCGAGGGTGGGCACGCCTCGCTCCCCGATATCGATGTCGATTATGCATCAGACCGACGTCAGGAGATGAAGGACTACCTTGAACAGCGATACAATGTCGGAGGTCGTCAGCGTGTGTTCTCGGCAGGAACATTCACTACGCTAAAACTCAAAGCGGCACTCAAAGATGTAGCGCGAGTACACCGTGTGCCGCACGGCACGGTAAACTACATAACGGCGATGCTAGATGATGGTGCCGACTGGACAGGACTATTTAAGATTGCCGTTACCAACCGCAAGGTCTACGACTTTATACAGACCTATCCCGAAGTGATTGAGGATGTACGAGTCTTGCTCGGTCAGCCAAAGGCGGCATCTGTGCACGCCTCGGCAATCATCGTTACCCCCGAAAAGCGTGATGGCAAGGAGGCTGATTGTTTTGACTTTTTGCCTATACGCAAGATGGACGGAGCGTTGGTATCGGAGTTCGATGGATACTCTGTCGATGAGATTGGATTGCTTAAAGAGGATGTGCTGGCAACGAAAGAGTTGGCCAAACTCAGTGCCACCATAAACCTCGTAAATGAGCATTACAATCAGCAGCTGACCATCGAGAAGATAACAAGCGAGATGCTCGATGATGAGAAGACCTATCGGATACTCTCCGAGGGCAATACCCAGAATGTCTTTCAGTTCTCTTCGCCTGGCATCACACGCTTTATTCAGGATGTACAGCCCAACTGTATCGAGGATCTGATTGCCATAAATGCTCTCTTTCGCCCTGCGACACTCGACATTGGAGCAACCGATGACTATGTCCGTTACCGCAGAGGCGATGTGGCTCCGGTCTACAACTTCGGTTGCTATGAGGCAACGAAGAATACCTACGGTATTATGGTCTATCAGGAGCAATTTATGTCGGTGGCTCATACGCTCGGAGGCTTTGACCTCGGCAAAACTGACTACCTGCGTAAGGCTATCGGTAAGAAGAAAGCCGACCTTATGGCCTCACTCAAAAACGACTTCATCGCAGGTGCAATTAAGAATGGTTGCCCACCTTATGAAGCCGAAGAGATATGGGGCAAGGTAGAGACTGCGGGTAAATACTCCTTCAACCGCTCACACGCCGCAGCATACGCCCTCACGGCCTTCTGCGGTGCGTGGCTCAAGGCGAACTATCCGACTGCATTCTACACGGTGGCGTTGCAATGGGCAGATGATAAGGAGATGCCGGCACTGATGTCGGAGATGGAGCGATGCTCTGTGGCGAAGATTGTGCCGCCCGACATCAATCACTCTACGGTGGAGTTCTTTACGGACTACAAGACTAATGAGATTTATTGGTCGCTCAACCGCATCAAGTTCTTGGGAACGAAGGTAGCTGCATATATCGTTACTGTGCGTTCAAGAGGCATATTTACGAGTATCGAGGACTTTATTGAGCGAGTCTT
>JAFYOF010000034.1 GCA_017560305.1 Alistipes sp. | reverse complement strand
TACTTTCGATATCTCTATCTTGGAGTTGGGTGACGGTGTATTCGAGGTTAAGTCAACAAATGGTGATACTCACCTCGGTGGTGATGACTTCGACCACGTATTGATCGACTATATGGCAGAGGCATTCAAGGCTGAGCACGGCATCGACCTCCGTCAGGATCCTATGGCTTTGCAGCGTGTGAAGGAGGCTGCCGAGAAGGCAAAGATCGAGTTGTCATCTACAACTACAACAGAGATCAACCTCCCCTACATTATGCCTGTAAACGGTATTCCCCAGCACTTGGTGATGTCACTCACACGTGCTAAGTTCGAGCAGTTGTGCGACCACTTGGTACAGAAGACTATCGAGCCCTGCCGTATCGCATTGCGCGACGCAGGCTTGTCAGCAAGCGATATCGACGAGGTTATCTTGGTAGGTGGTTCTACACGTATCCCCGCTATCCAGCAGATTGTTGAGAAGTTCTTCGGTAAGGCTCCCAACAAGTCAGTAAACCCCGATGAGGTTGTAGCTATCGGTGCTGCTATTCAGGGTGGTGTATTGACAGGTGAGGTTAAGGATGTGCTTTTGTTGGATGTAACTCCACTTTCACTCGGTATCGAGACTTTGGGTGGTGTCTTCACAAAGCTTATCGAGGCTAACACAACTATCCCCACACGCAAGAGCGAGGTATTCTCTACTGCCGCTGACAACCAGCCTTCAGTTGAGATTAACGTATGCCAGGGTGAGCGTCCTATGGCTCGTGACAACAAGTCTATCGGTCGCTTCCACTTGGATGGTATCCCAGCAGCTCCACGCGGTGTGCCACAGATTGAGGTGACATTCGATATCGACGCTAACGGTATCTTGAATGTATCTGCAAAGGATAAGGGTACTGGCAAGGAGCAGAAGATTCGCATCGAGGCTTCATCAGGCTTGACAGAGCAGGAGATTCAGCGTATGCGCGACGAGGCTAAGGCTAACGAGGAGAAGGACAAGCAGGAGAAGGAGCGTATCGAGAAGATCAACGCTGCCGACTCTAACATCTTCGCTACCGAGAAGCAGCTCAAGGAGTACGGCGACAAGATTCCAGCTGACAAGAAGTCTGCTATCGAGGGCGCGTTGGCAAAGCTCAAGGAGGCTCACAAGAACCAGGATGTAGCGGCTATCGACACTGCAATCGCAGAGCTCAACGCTGCTTGGCAGGCTGCATCTCAGGACCTCTACGCTGCACAGCAGGCGCAGCAGGCTCAGGGCGGTGCACAGCCAGGTGCTGACGCAGGTCAGCAGGGTGGCACTCAGGCTCAGCCAGAGGATGTAGAGTTCGAGGAGGTTAAGTAGTAACCCCATCGGCGTGACATCACGCAAATGATAAATTTCAGGGTCGCTTGGCAATTTTGCCAGGCGATCTTTTTTGTTTTAGGGGGCTTTATGTGCAAAAAAGTTTACAATTATTTAATATAAAAGTGCTAAAAATGTGGAATTCAGACTTTTTTTACTTATCTTTGCCCGATATTTCCAGCCCGCATAGGGTTGCGTAATGAAAATACAATAAACGATTAAATAAAAACAAAAACTAAACAACAATGCAAAGTAAAGGTGCTATTAAATTGTTTACAATCCTTTTAGTGATTGGATGCATTTATCAGCTCTCTTTCTCGTTTGTTACGAGAAGTGTAGAGAAGGCGGCTGTTGAGTATGCAGCTGCATTCGATGAGCAGGAGCAGGCTGCCAAGGAGGCATACTATTTGGATTCTATCCAGAATGAGCCTGTTTACAACCTTCTTATCAAGAAGTTCACTTACAAAGAGTGTAAGGAGAAGGAGGTTAACCTTGGTCTTGACCTTAAGGGTGGTATGAATGTTATGCTCGAGATCCAGGTTGCTGACCTGGTGAAGTCGCTCGCTGGCGAGAGCCAGAACGACGCAGCCTTCGTAGAGGCTTTGGAGCGTGCAAACGAGGCACTCAAGGCTGGTACTAACGACTACATCGGCGAGTTCGCAAAGGCTTATGCTGAGACATCTAACGGCTCACCATTGGCTGCTATCTTCGTTAGCCCAGACCGTAAGGACATCACTCCTAACTCATCAAACGAGGAGGTTATCAAGGTTCTCCGCGCAGAGACTGACGCTGCTATCGCTGCTTCATTCAACATCTTGCGCAGCCGTATCGACCACTTCGGTGTAACACAGCCAAACATCCAGCGTGTACCAAACTCTAACCGTATTATGGTTGAGTTGCCAGGTATCAAGGAGCCAGAGCGTGTTCGTAAGCTTTTGCAGGGTTCTGCATCACTTGAGTTCTGGGTGGTTTACGATGCTCAGGAGGTGTTGCCTATCTTGGCAGAGGCTGACCAGTTGATCAAGGCAGGTCAGGAGCCAGTTGAGAAGCCAGCAGAGGTTGCTCAGGAGGGTAACGACTTGGCTGCAGAGGCTGCAGGTGCTACTGAGACTGAGGAGACTGTTACAGGTTTCTCTCGCAAGAACAACCCATTGTTCGCTCTCTTGGACCCAACATATTCAGGCGGTTGCATTGTAGGTGCTGCTCGTGAGGCTGATATGCCAGCAATCAACGAGTACCTCGCTCGTCCAGAGGTTAAGAACTTGATGCCATCTGACTTGGTATTGGCTTGGGCTGTTAAGGGTGAGGATTACTTCGGTGGTCGCTTCGCATTGTACGCATTGCGTTCAATCGACGGCAAGCCAGCTATGGATGGTGCTTCTGTTGCTACTGCACAGGAGAACTACTCACAGAACGGCGCTTCTGCAGAGGTTAACCTTACAATGACATCAAACGGTACTTCACAGTGGGCACAGCTCACAGGTCAGAATGTAGGCAAGCCAATCGCAATCGTATTGGATGGTTTGGTATACTCTGCTCCTAATGTGAACGGCAAGATTGAGGGTGGTAACTCTGTAATCACTGGTAACTTCACTATCCAGGAGGCACAGGACTTGGCTAATGTATTGAAGTCTGGTAAGGTTCCAGCTCCAGCACGCATCATCCAGGATCAGGTAGTAGGTCCATCACTCGGTCAGGAGTCTATCAACGCAGGTATGTTCTCATTCGTATTGGCGTTCTTCTTGGTACTTCTCTATATGGGCTTGTTCTACAAGACCGCTGGTTGGTTGGCAGATATCGCTTTGGTACTTAACATCTTCCTTTTGATGGGTGTGTTGGTATCATTCGGTTCAGTATTGACATTGCCAGGTATCGCGGGTATCGTATTGACAATGGGTATGGCTGTGGATGCTAATGTGATTATCTACGAGCGTATCAAGGAGGAGTTGCGTGGCGGTAAGGGTCTTGCAATGGCTATCAAGGATGGTTTCTCTAACGCTTACTCAGCAATCATCGACGGTCAGTTGACAACAATCATCACTGGTATCGTATTGTTCGTGTTCGGTAACGGTCCAGTTCAGGGCTTCGCTACAACACTCGTTATCGGTATCTTGACATCAGTATTCTGCGCAATCTTCATCACTCGTATGCTTATCGAGAAGGTTGAGGCTAAGAAGGGTAATGTATCATTCTCACGCTCTTGGTCAGAGAACTGGTTGTCAAATGTTAAGTTCGACTTCATCGGCAAGCGTAAGAGCGCTTACATCTTGTCTGGCTCATTGATCGTTGTATCAATCATCTCATTCTTCGTGTTGGGCTTCAACACAGGTGTTGATTTCACTGGTGGTCGTACTTATGTAGTTCGCTTCGACCAGAATGTATCAGCTGAGGAGGTTCGTGCTTCTGTTGAGTCTGCTTTGGTTTCTGACGACGCTTCAAAGTCTTCAGTTGAGGTTAAGCAGTATGGTGGCGAGAACCAGATGCGTATCATCACTCAGTACAAGTATGACGATACATCTGAGGAGACAACAGCAGAGGTAGACGCTTTGATCTACGAGGCAGTTAAGGGCTTCTATACATATCCTATCTCATTGGAGGGCTTCACAAGCACTCAGGATGACCAGAATGGTATCATCTCATCTGAGAAGATCGGTCCTGCTATCGCAAAGGATATGTTGTTCGGCGCATTCTACGCAGTATTGTTCTCACTCATCGCTATCGGTCTTTACATCACTATCCGATTCAAGCGTTGGGAGTGGGCAACTGGTGCAACACTTGCGTTGGTACACAATGCATTGCTCGTAATCGGTGCATTCTCATTGTTCTACCACATTATGCCATTCAACCTCGAGGTTAACCAGGCATTCATCGCTGCTATCTTGACTATCATCGGTTACTCAATCAACGATACAGTGGTTATCTTCGACCGTATCCGTGAGTTCATCGCACTCTATCCAAAGCGTGTGATTAGCGAGAACATCAACAACGCGATCTGCTCAACACTCTCTCGTACTGTGAATACTTCAGGTACAACTATCGTGACATTGCTCGCAATGTTCATCTTGGGTGGTGAGAACTTGCGTGGTTTCATCTTCGCATTGCTCCTCGGTGTTATCATCGGTACTTACTCTTCAGTATTCGTGGCTACGCCAATCGCTTACGACATTTTGCGTCGTACAGACAAGAATACGAAGTAATTTATAACAAAATAGTGTGAAAAAGGTTGCAGCCGAGAATAAGGTTGCAACCTTTTTTATATCTTTGTATTTGTTATGGGCAAAATTTTAAATAGCATAAGATTGATGCTGGTGCGACTGCGTCGTGCCATATCGCCGGTATTCATAGGATTGCTGTGCGCATCGTTTATTTTGTGGTATATTCTCAAGTTGCAATATACCTATACAACCAATTTCCCAGTGCTGGTCAATGTGAGTGGCGAGCGTATGAGCGTGCCCTGCGTTGTCGAGGGTAAGGGCGTGAATCTGTTGGGTTACAGAGTCTATCAGCGCAAGGAGTTGAGGATTCCGCTCACCGATTTGAAGTACACCATCACCAGCGAGAGGGGCGAATCGGGTGAGTTGCTTGGCGTGTGGTATCAGTTTGACCCACACTCGGTGCAGAGCGCTATCTCTGTTCGTTTCAGCGATATTAAGGTTACATCGGTGGGTGATATTCCCCTTATGGCGGCACCGAGAGAGTTACTTGGAGAAGATTTGTAGACTATGTATAAGGTAGGAGTTACGGGAGGCATAGGCAGTGGCAAGAGCACGGTGTGCGAGTTGTTGCAGGCTTGTGGCGCTGCGGTGTATGATTCCGACAGCCGCGCGAAGCAGTTGATGACAACGAGCGAGAGCCTGCGCGAACAGTTGATTGCGGCGTTTGGCGAGGGTTGCTACAATGCCGAGGGCTTGGATAGAGCCTACTTGGCGCAGCGTGTCTTTGGCGATAAGGAGGCGTTGGAGCGCCTGAACGGCATCGTTCATCCCGCGGTGAGAGCAGATTTCAGAGAGTGGGCAGAGATGCAGAAGTCGGCGTATGTGGTGCTGGAGAGCGCTATTTTGTTTGAGGCGGGCTTCGAGAATGAGGTTGATACTACGCTGGCGGTGCTTGCGCCGATGTCGGAGCGTGTGAAGCGCACGATGGAGCGTGATGGCGTTGACCGCGAGAGCGTGATGCGTCGCATCGAGCACCAGATGAGTGATGAGGAGTTGCACGGCCGTGCCAAACGCACGATTGTGAACCTTCGCAGAGACTATCTTGAGAGCGATATCGAGCAGTTGCATAAAATGTATATCTATGAGTCGCAGCGTTAGACTCTACGACTTCTCCGAGCCGCAGGTGATGGCGATTGTGAATGTCACCGACGACTCATTCTACGCCCATAGCCGCACCTCAAGCGAGGAGGCTATTGCCGAGCGAGTGCGTGAGGTGGTGGGGCAGGGTGCAACCATTGTTGATGTGGGGGGTTACTCGTCGCGCCCTGGGGCAGAGGATGTCTCGGCGGAGGAGGAGTGGCAGCGCGTAAGACGCGGGTTGCAGGCTGTGAGGAGTGTCAGCGAGGATATTGCTGTGTCGGTGGATACCTTCCGCGCCGAGGTGGCAAAGAGAGCCATCGAGGAGTTTGGCGATGTAATCATCAACGATATTTCGGCGGGCGAGTTGTCGCCCCAGATGGTGGATATTGTGGCGGAGGCTGGTGTGCCGTACATCGCAATGCATATGAAGGGCTCGCCACAGACGATGCAGCAGATGACCTCCTATGATGAGGATATAACCTCTGCCGTGTGTCGTTATTTCGAGGATAAAGTTGAGCATTTGCTCTCGAAGGGCATCAAGCAGATTGTGCTCGACCCGGGATTTGGTTTTGCCAAGAGTGTGGAGCAGAATTATGAGTTGCTGGCGGGACTTAATTGTTTGTGTCAGATGGGGTATCCCGTGTTGGCGGGCGTGTCACGAAAGTCGATGATATACAAACCGTTGGGGATTACCGCCCAGGAGGCACTCACGGGCACGATAGCCCTTAATTGGGAGGCTTTGCGACAAGGTGCTACGATACTCCGAGTCCACGATGTGAGGGAAGCGGCTGAGATAGTTACCTTATATAAAAAGTTAAAGCAGAATGGATAACCATTCTGCTTTTTTATTGTCATTATTGGGATAATGAGTATCAAATGAATTTATCTAAAGTGGGTAGCGGGGGTGGCGCTTTGCGCCATACCCACGAAGATACGCCTCTACAGAGGTGTGTTGTTTCTACTTCGACACCGAGCCTAATGCGCCACTCTTTGTGAGGGTCTCGGCAGAGATGTCGATGTTGCGGCACGATGAGTTGTTGTAGAACTCCACCGATGCCTTGCCATCCTTGTCGGTCTTTACATTTGGATTCCAGTAGAGTGTACGGCGGTAGTCCTCATCCTTTGGCAGGAGTGAGTAGTCGGGGCTGTAGAACTCGATAGGGGTAGAGTAGCCCTGAATCCAGGTCTTTCTCACGCCACGGCGTGGCTTTGCTGGTACCTTGCCCAGCGGGTGCATCTCGATGAAGATTACGGCAGAGTAGTGGCGAGTAGCCTCCAACTGCGAAATCTTGTGAGGGTCGCACCACTTCATAATGGTCTCCTCGTCCTCGCTGATGTAGATTGACTTGATGGCGAGCAACTCGATGGCATCCCACCAAGGAATATCGCCGTGGTCACGCTCGTAGTTCATAATAAAGAGCGGCTCTTTCATCTTATAGGTGAGGAACCAGCTGTGCTTATACTCGCTGTCGGTTACCGATGTTGGGGCGATGGCGTTCTCGCTACGCTCCACAAAGAAGTTGTCATCCAACGCCACGAGCAACTGGTAGATGTCGTTGATTGTCTCACCGCTATCCTCGAAATTGCTCAACTCGCTCTCGATATCATAGTAGCGCATAGCATTCGCACGCGCGTCATAGATGCGCTTCTCGCGACTCTCCTCGTCAACCTTCACCACGACCTCCTTAATCTGGTGGGTGCGCTCCGAGAGGAGCTTCTGCGCCTCCTCGTCGGTGAAGTTAATCAAGCCGTTGTCGCTCGTTGTGTCGGCTACAATCTGTGGCAACTCATCGTTTTTTGGCAGGCTGTCGGAGTTGATTTGCAGGTCGGATGGGCGGTAACTCTTTGGTGCTGGCGAGAATGCACGGTCAATCAGGATGCGGCTTGACTTCGCCTTGTTTTTGTCGTTGGTGACGCCCAACACCAGATTCCACTTGCCCGTAACGCTCGCCGCAAACTCAAAACGACCATCCTCGCCCACATTCACGATACCGATATGGGTGTTGTCGCTTGGCTTGGTGTTCTCGTCGCCATCGGTTGCCGCTGGGTCATCGCAAGGCGCGAGCATTGATGAAAGATATATGTTGCTTACTGGCTTGTCCGAAGTGTAGTTCAGTACGGTACCCGTTACGGCGATGCCCTGCTCGGGGGTGTAGCGCAACTTGAATGGCTCTACGCCAGCCCATACGCCCCAGTCGTAGCGACGCCAGCCCTGTACCATCAGGAGTTCATCGAGTGCTCTGCGGTGAGCCTCGTCATCTGACTCAAAGTAGTATGCCGGGCGGTGAACATAACCCTTGATTTCCGACATCAGCAGCAGGTCGGTCAGGATGTTTGTCTGCGACTCAAGGCAGATGTCGCCATCACGCACCGCCACCGACATAGAGGTCTTTACTGGCTGACCCTCGCTATCGGTCACGCTGAAGTCGAGTTTCACGGCGTCGTATGGCTCGTAGACGGTCTTGTCGCTCGCCACATTGATTGTCGCCACCTCGCCCGTGTGGGTGAATACGAGGCGGTCGGTAAGGATTGCGCCCGCGTGGTCGGTGATGACTATGCGGTTTACGCCCGACGAGAGTTCACTTTTTGCGATGGCGTACTTTATCGGCATTGGCTGGGTGGTGTCCAGCATAGCGAAGTTGCATAACTTACCGCCCGAGATTGTTGCCGCGCCAACCAATGGAAGTTCCAGTTCGGGGCTCTTGTGGAGCGACACGAAGAGGCTGTCCTTTGAAGAGATATTGTCCACGCTCATCACAATGCCGCTGCTCTTTGCCTCGGGCAGAGAGAATGAGAATGTGCGGTCGCCATACTTGACCTCCGCCTTGTCGCCCGCCGTTGGGGTGTAGATAAATGAGCCTCGACCCTCGTGGTTTACTGCAAACGAGGTTACCTCCTCGCCCGTAGCCGAGAGAACCTTACCCTCAACCTTGATTGGTGTGCCGTTGGCATTTGTAGCCTCAAACGCAACGCGTGAAGGGAGTCCCGCAACGAGGTTTCCGCCTTCGGGATAGAACTTTACATTGACGCTCTTCTCCTTCTTCTCGATGGTGCGGTTTACTTTGTATTCAGCCTCTATGCTGTTCATTCTCATCATCTTGCGCTCGGTGTAGTTGCCCACAACCTCTGGCAGGTCGAACACTGGGAACACGCGCGAGAAGATGGTCTCATCGCCGAAGTTAATCATATAACGGGTGTAGGCTCTCACCTCGAAGAAACCAGAGTGGAAGGGCAGATGCACAAGCGAGAAGTCGCCGTTGCAACGGCCATCGGTGATGGGCAGGGTATGCTTCTCGATGATGTTGCCCTCGGGGTTGAGCAGCTCAACATAGAGAGTCTTGCTCAGGTTGGTGGGCTTGTTGTCATCGGCAGTCACGACATAGCACTGAAACCAGATTTTGTCGCCCTGATAATAGCTTGTATTGTCGAAGTGCATATAGACCTTCTCCTGTGGCAATGCCTTGCCGAAGTTGCGCACTGCGATGGCGCGCGTCATCAGTTGCTCGGCGAGCGAGTCAATCTTTTGCGCCTGTGCTGCGCAGGTCAGAAGGAGTGCTAATGCAAGGAAAAAATATCTTTTCATTTTGGTCGGATGTTAATTTGCGCAAAGATAGTGTTTTTTCATTGTGGGCGCAAACTATTCGGGGTCAGACGGCAAAAGAAAAAGGTGAATTCACTGCGGAACTCACCTTTTTACCATTATTGGGTTGTAATTATTACTTGCCCCAGAGGTTGCGTGGGTAAACGCCAGCCTCGATCAACTCCTCGATCTTCGCTACGAGCTGTGGTTTGTCAGCCTGATAAGTCACGCCGAACCAGTTAGCTGTTGTGCTCAATACGCGGAGCTTTGAAGTACCCTTGCCTACCAACTCGTTTACCATCAATGGGATGAAGAACTCAGCCTTCAAGTTAGCCTGGTTAGCTGGATCAGCCAAGAAGCCCTTGAAGTACTCCTCAGAGTGAGTGAAGTAGTCAGGTGTGAAGCCGAAGAGGTTCATTGATACTGGAGTCTCCTCCTCCAATGCTACATCGTCGCCCAGGTCGTGGAATACGATTGTACCCTCCTCGTTGCGCTCGATCTTTGTGCGCTCAACGATAGATGTGAGGAAACGGTCGTCGTCAATCTCGCAAACACCGCGTGATACAGTACCGTTCTCTGACAAAGTCTTGTTCACCTCGTAACCAACCATGCAGTAGTGGTTCTCGCTCTCGCCGAGCTGGCTGAGGTAGTCGCCGATAACCTTGTAAGCGTCAGCGCCGTAGAAGTCGTCAGCGTTGATAACTGCGAATGGCTCCTTGATAGCCTCCTTTGCCATAAGCAAAGCGTGGTTTGTACCCCAAGGCTTCTCACGACCCTCTGGTACAGAGAAACCCTCTGGCAAATAGTCGAGCTCCTGGTAAACGATCTCAACCTCAATCTTGCCACCGAAACGCTCCTTATTGAAAACAGCGGTGAAAGCGTCAGCGAAAGAGTGACGGATAACGAATACCACCTTGCCGAAACCAGCGCGGATAGCGTCATAAATTGAGTAGTCGATGATAGCCTCGTTGTTAGGACCAACACCGTCCATCTGCTTCAAGGCACCATAGCGTGAGCCCATACCAGCAGCCAATACAAGTAATGTAGGTTTAACCATAATTTTATGTTTGTTTAGTTATTGAGTTTTCAATTATGCAAATATATGAAAATATTTTCATTTCTGCGATAATTTTCCGCGATAATATATTGTGTCAGTTCCAATTGGACAATAAAATCAAACTTAGGGTAGTTTCTTTTCGTTGAAAATGGTAAATGAAAGAGGCGAAGGGACTCAAATTCTAATTTTGAATTCTAAATTTTGAATTTTGAATTTAATAAGGTATCTTTGTACGATATAGCGCAATGAAAGAACTATGAAACAAGAGAAACAAAAGATAAACGGATGGTTTCGCAAGAAGCGTATCTCGATGAGTGACCCCATCCTGCGTGAGGAGGAGTGGTCGGTGCACCTCTCGCCTGCGGGCTTGCTGGGTGCGGTGATGGCGGCGGTGCTGCTGTTGTTTGCAGTGGTACTGGTGCTGGTGGCTTACACCCCCATTCTGGATGTCTTCCCTGGTTATCGCACAGCGGCTGAGAAGCAGCACGATGACCTTGTGCAGAACATTATGCGCATCGACTCGCTGGAGCGCCGTATGAGCGATATGCTCACCTACAACGAGAATATTGCTATGATTCTCGAGGGTCGCACCCCCGTAGTGCGTACTCCGTTGAATGATGGCGACACCACAAAGCTCGACAAGACACTTGTGCCACCTTCACTCTTCGACTCTCTGCTGCGTGCCGAAATGGAGGGTGATGGCGACTACTCGCTGGCGCGCACACTGCGTAACCGCGAGCAGGGCGATGGCAAGTTGTTCTTCGCGGCCCCCGTGGAGGGTATCATCACACGCCACTTCTCGCGTGATGACAACTACCTCGGCGTGGGTATTCAGGCAGCGCCAAATGCCCCTGTGACCTCTATTGACGATGGTACAGTGGTTGAGGTTGCGGCTGGTAACGAGCGCGGAACAATCGTAACGGTACAGCACTACAACGGCTTTATCTCTATCTACCGCAACCTCTCGCAGGTGCTGGTGGTGAAGGGTCAGGTGCTCAAGGGCCGTCAGGTGATTGGCTACAACGCTCTCTCGGAGGAGGGCAAGAAGACCAACCCTATGGTTGAGATGGAGATTTGGAACGAGGGCAAGGCTGTTGACCCCGAAATTTATATTGTATTCTAACAAACACTCTACCCAATGAAACAGAGATTATCAATACTCGGCTCGACTGGTTCGATTGGCGTTCAGACGCTCGATATCGTGCGCGAGAATCCCGATATGTTTGAGGTGAACTCGCTTGTGGCGGGCAATAATTGGGAGTTGCTGGCGCGTCAAGCAATCGAATTTGGAGTCGATTGCGTGGTCATCGGCAACGAGGATAAATATGAGCCGTTGAAGGAGGCCCTGGCAGCACACCCCATAAAGGTCTATGCTGGCAGCGACGCTATCGTGCAGGTGGTGCGCTCGTCGGAGGTGGATGTTGTTGTGAATGCCCTGGTGGGCTATGCGGGTCTGCACCCTACGGTGTCGGCTATCGAGGCGGGCAAGAAGATTGCACTGGCAAACAAGGAGACGCTCGTTGTGGGTGGCGACCTTGTGATGCGTATGGCTGCCGAGAAGCAGGTGCCTATCCTGCCGATTGATTCCGAGCACTCGGCTATCTTCCAGTGTCTGGTAGGCGAGAAGTCGCCCGTAAGACGCCTGATAGTGACTTGTAGCGGTGGCGCATTGCGTGATATGCCTGCGTCGGAGTTGAAGGATGTGACGCCCGAGCGAGCATTGAAGCATCCCCAGTGGAGTATGGGCGCGAAGATTACCATCGACTCGGCAACGCTTGTGAACAAGGGTTTTGAGGTTATCGAGGCGCACTGGTTGTTCGGTATGGAGGCGGAGCAGATTTCGGTGCTTATCCATCCGCAGTCGATTGTACACTCTATGGTGGAGTTCGAGGATGGCGCAATCAAGGCGCAGCTCGGCACACCCGATATGCATATGCCAATCAGTTATGCGCTGATGTTCCCACATCGTGCCTCACGCCCCGAGGAGCGCTTCGACTTTCTGGCAAACCCAACGCTGACTTTTGCCGAGCCCGACAGAGTGAAGTATCCTGCTCTGGATATCGCCTACGACTGTATGCGAAAGGGTGGTACGGCATCGTGTGTGATGAACGGCTCAAACGAGGTTGCCGTGGCGGCATTCCTTGCGGGCAAGTGCCGTTTTACCGACATCACAGCTTCGATAGAGTATGCGTTGAGTCGTGCGACATTCATCGAGCACCCGACACTCAAGGATTATGAGTTCTCCAACGACGAGTCTCGCGCATTGGCTGCGGAGTATTTGAAGTTGAAGTAGGGAGGAAATAATAGAAGTCAGGCTTTCAAGCCTGTATCTTCGGTGGCGTAACGCCCTCCCCCGCCACGGAAGATAAATTAGCAACGAAATAAAAATATAGTTTTTTAACGATGGAAATATTAATCAAAGTAGTTCAGTTTTTTATGAGTCTGTCACTCTTGGTGGCGATTCACGAGTTTGGTCACTTCATTGTGGCACGCATCTTTAAGATTCGAGTAGAGAAGTTTTACATATTTTTCGACCCTTGGTTCTCGCTCTGCAAGTGGAAGCGAGGCGACACCGAGTACGGCTTGGGCTGGTTGCCATTGGGTGGCTATGTGAAGATTGCGGGAATGATTGACGAGAGTATGGACATCGAGCAGATGCAGGCTCCCGTTCAGCCTTGGGAGTTCCGTGCAAAGCCAGCGTGGAAGCGCTTCTGCGTGATGGTGGCGGGCGTTGTGATGAACATCCTGCTTGCGATGATGATCTACTCTGGCATACGCTACACCTGGGGTGAGAGCTACCTCGCCAACGAGGATGTGAAGTGGGGTTACAACTTCAACGCTACGGCGGAGGCTATGGGCTTTCAGGATGGCGACAAGGTTGTGTCGATTGATGGCACCGAGATTGACGATGTGAACGATATCCGCCAGTTGCTGATTCTCACCGAGAGCGACCGTACCGTGGTTGTAGACCGCGCGGGCGAGCGTGTTGAGTTCACCATTCCATTCGATGAGTTGGTGGCTATGCGCCGCAACAAGGAGTATGAGGATTTGTATATGTTGCGCGTGCCATTTGTGATTGACTCGGTTGCAGCCGCTTCGGCTATTGAGGCGGGTCTGCAGGCAGGTGACGAGGTGGTTGCCTGCAATGGTCACTCAAATGTGGATGTCGTAGCAATGACCGAGGAGATTTTGCCAGCGCACAAGGGCGACACCGTTGTGATGAACATCTTGCGTGCGGGCGAGAGCGTCGTGTTGCGCGTGCCGGTAAATGAGGAGGGTAAAATTGGCGTTGTGATGAAGGCCGATATGTTCCAGCCACGCACACGCACCTTCACACTCTTTGAGGCTATCCCTGCGGGTGTGAATATGGCGGTTGATACCATCGTAGAGTATTGGCAGCAGTTGAAACTCATCTTCCAGCCAAAGACCAAGATGTATGAGGAGCTGGGTGGTTTCATCTCTATCGGAAATATCTTCCCTTCGGAGTGGGATTGGGCTCGCTTCTGGTCGATGACTGCGTTCCTGTCGGTTATGTTGGCGGTGCTTAACATCCTGCCTATCCCAGGTTTGGATGGCGGTCACGCGCTCTTCACTTTGTGGGAGATGATTACTGGTAAGAAACCAAGCGACAAGTTCCTTGAGGTGATGCAGTATATCGGTCTTGGTATCCTCCTTGTGCTTGTGGTTTATGCCAACGGAAACGATATTTACAGACTTTTCTTTAACTAATGGCTAAACTGAAGAAGGCATATTTCTGCCGTGAGTGCGGTTTTGAAGCGCCCAAGTGGTTGGGTCGCTGCCCTGCGTGTGGCGAGTGGAACACCTTCACCGAGGAGGTTATCTCGAAGCCCACTACGGCTGTGGCGTCGGTGTTGCCTGCAACGCAGAGTGTACCGCAGCGCGTTGGGGAGATTAAGCCCGCTACGCACCAGAGACTCGATATGTGCAATGCCGAGGTCAATCGTGTACTGGGTGGCGGATTGGTGCCTGGCTCATTGGTGCTGCTCGGTGGTGAGCCTGGTATCGGTAAGTCGACGCTGAGCCTCCAGCTTGCGCTCACTTCGCACGGCTTGCGTACACTCTATGTGTCGGGCGAGGAGTCGGCGGAGCAGATTGGTATGCGTGCCGAGCGCCTTGGCGTGGGCAACGAGGAGTGCTACATCTATGCCGAGACCCTGCTTGAGAATATCCTTCAGCAGATTGAGCAGCAGAAGCCCGATGTGGTCGTGATTGACTCCATCCAGACCATCTACACCCAGACCATTGAGTCCTCGGCGGGTAGTGTGTCGCAAATCAGGGAGTGCGCCGCATCGCTTCTGAAGTATGCCAAGACCACAAATACATCCATCTTCATCATCGGTCACATCACCAAGGATGGTACCATAGCAGGACCGAAGATTCTGGAGCATATCGTGGATGTCGTGTTGCAGTTTGAGGGTGATGGAAACAATGTATATCGCATACTGCGTGGCATCAAGAACCGCTTCGGTGCAACATTTGAGATTGGTGTGTTTGAGATGCTGGATAATGGCTTGCGAGCTGTGGAAAACCCATCCGAAATTCTGCTTTCGCACTATGAGGAGCCGCTGAGCGGCATTGCTGTGGGTGCGTCGGTGGATGGCGTGCGCCCATATCTTATCGAGGTGCAGGCGCTTGTGACAAATGCCGCCTATGGTACGCCGCAGCGCAATGCTACGGGATATGATTCGCGTCGTATGAGTATGCTGCTGGCGGTGCTGGAGAAGCGAGTGGGAATGAAGATGTTCCAGAAGGATGTCTTTCTGAACTTTGCGGGCGGTTTCCGCGTGGCAGATACGGGACTTGACCTTTCGATTGTTTCGGCGGTGATTTCATCCTATTACGACCGCGCTGTGCTTGATGGCGTATGCTGTGCGGGCGAGGTTGGTCTGTCGGGCGAGGTACGCCCAGCACCACGCAGTGAGCAGCGCATCAGCGAGGCTGCCCGACTTGGTTTCCGCCGCATCATCGTCTCTGGCTTCCTGCGCAAGAACATCAAAGCCCCCAAGGGCATCGAAATCGTCTACATCAACAACATCGGCGAACTCCCGCCTGCATTGTTTACCGAGAATATGTAGGGGGATGCTGTAAGTGATACAATGAAAGGCTGCTAACCGCTCGGGTTAGACAGCCTTTTCTATTATTCTTTCTGCCGATTTACTCTTGTGGTACAGTCAACACATATGCGCGACCGCCAGCCTCTGGCTCAAATGGGTATTGGTAACTTTGTCTATATGGCAGATTAACCTTATCCTTCAAAATCTTGCTACCATCGCTATTCATAATTGTGATAGAAGGCTTTGCAAGTGATTCATCCATACCAGGATACCACATAGCGAAGATGAATGCATTACCATCAGCGTCGGTTGTTACATTAAATTCTGCATCCTCATAATCTTCGGTGTAGATTTCAGGAGCAAGATAATCATATCTCACAGCATAAGTTACGCTTTCCAATGCAACCTTGATTTCTGTGTTAGGTTTGTAGTTGATTCTAACGCGATTATTTCTTCCAATATAATCGTGATCCCACGCGATTTTGAGAGTCTCGGTTTCGGTGTTGTAATACAAATTATCTCCGTATTCCTCAAAAATGTTGACAGTCAGGAACTCGTTGAGGTATGGAGTCTCATCTGTAGCCTCCTCCAAGAAGTATGTACCTTCCTCCTCCAGCCAGGTCATTTCCATATTAGGACAATATGTTACATAAAAATCGATAAAATCAAACTCAGGAAGGAGTAAAGGTGACTCGCTCAACCAAGTATAACCATTGAATGTGATTGGATGCAGGTAAATCGGTACATCTTCGTCAAAAATAGTTTCTGCTGAAAACAACTTAATTTCAATCCACAACTTATCACCTTTCTCCCAAGCTGTCTTGCCATATACATCGGCACGGGTTGTTGGAAAGTCTGCGACATTGATAGTCACTTGATGCAACTGTGGCGTTGTCTGCTCAATATCCTCCTTTGCGCAGGCGAAAGCGAGCATTGCTATTGCGATAAAAAGAAATTTCTTCATAGTAATACTTTGTTAGTTAGTTTGTGATTTTGCTTGATTATCCCAATGGGAACTCTTTTCCCCAATCTGGATAATCATCTGAACTTGCCGCAAATCCCTGCTCTACTGCAACCTCGATAATCTCTACCTCGGGTGCAATGTAATTCTCTTTCTTCATTAGTTTAAGTTTTGTGATATTTTATTTTAACGGATGCAAAGGTATTTGTAAAATCTTAAAAATGAAAACAATTTTCATATTTAATCATCTTTTTTGCAGCCATTTTAAGTGTGCAAGTTGAGTCGTCAATTCCTCTCTGGCACCAAATTTGAACACCTCGCTATAAAAATGTAGCAAGATGACAATTAGCGATTTGAAGAGTTTGACTGCTGGCGAGGGTTTTGTGCTGGTGGATTTTTATGCCCAATGGTGTGGGCCGTGCAAGGCGATGCATCCTGTGCTGGATAAGGTGCAGGAGCAGTTGTCGTCGTTGGTGGATATTGTACGCATAGATGTTGACCGCCCAGAGAATGCAGCGCTCGCGGCACATCTGCGCATTCACGCAGTGCCGACGCTCATACTCTTTCGTGAGGGGCGCATATTGTGGCGCTCGAGCGGTGTGATGTCGGTGCAGGAGCTCGTTAATGAACTAAAGCGCCAGGAGCGCCTTGAGATGTACTGACCACGCCCTAAAACTCCATTCTCCAACTCATCTCCTCGCGGATGTAATCGGTTGCGGAGCAGTTGTTTAGAGTCTCAATAGTACTCTTTACCACGCCTTGCAACTCCACATTGAGGTATGCTGCAGCAAGCAGCGCTACGCAGCCCTGCGCTATGGGGCGAGAGTCGGGATAGCGGCTTACAATATCAACAACAGACTCTATCTCAGCCGTGGATATTGCGTTGTTTCTCGCTGCTGCCATCATTGCGGCGTAGACAACCCATTCGCTCTCGCTGCGAAGCCACTCCGCGACAATCTCCATTACGGCAGGCGAGTGGCGAAGCAAGGCAAATGCCGCCTCCTCGGCTAGCTCCGAGTTGGTGATGCCATTCGCCCAAAACGATGAGTTTGAAGCGTTGATGAGTGTTGGGTCGGCGATGTGGAATGCGGCGAGCTTCAGCTCTCGCACCTGCTGCTTGAAGAGGTACTCCGCCAGTGCGTGGTCGTGCCCCTCCGCCTGTGCAATCTCACGCACGGTAGGCAGGCTCACGCCATAGTTCAGACCATAGTTCTCGCCGTAGTAGAACATTGCATCCGCCACGGCACCATTCATCTGCTTGCGCATCTTGCCAAGCAACGATATCATCTTTGAAGTGTTATCCACAATCCTAAGGTTTAGAGCAAAATAATTGAAAAAAGGCTGCAAACGATTATGTCGGCAGCCTTTGTAGGTTTTTGATTTGGCTATTTCTTTGCTGGGTTGAGGATGTAAGCCGTGCGACCCAACTCATAGACTGGGAGCGTTGCGCTGCCCACAATCTTGTTGCCAGCCACTACCGAGCAGTTTGCAAGACACGCGATGCGTACTGCGATAGCCGACTTGTTCGATGCCTCTACCTCCTGAACGCTTGTGAATGAAGGTGTTGCGCCAGAGTCAGCAAGTGAGAGCTTCACTGCGTCACCATCAGCTGAAGCGGGCTTCAAACCGCTCTGCGATGAGAACTTTGCCACAACATACTCCGCTACGCC
Organism: Alistipes sp.; assembly: GCA_017560305.1. The sequence continues at coordinate 3,810 of JAFYOF010000034.1, read as the reverse complement.
GTTAGCCATTGGGATGGTGTAGGTGTGAGTAGATGTCGAGCAAACCTTCTTGCCGAGGAACAACTCCAACAACTCCTGCTCCTTCTTGTCCAGTGCGTCAAGCGCATCCTTCAAGCCGCCGCCGAATACATTCTCGCCAGCCTCGCCAGTAATCAAATCCATACGGTGCTTGCGGATTGAGAAAATCATCTGCGCAGCCTGATAAGCAGCCTCCTCGGTGCTTACGATTGAAGATGAGAGGCGGTCGGGAGTAATCTTTGCAAACTCCTTCTTTGAGCCGAGGTAACCCTCTGCTACGGTCTTGGTTGCGTCTGCTGGGAGTGTCGCTGCGCCCATCTCTGCGAGGCAGATCTCTGCACCAGTCACGGTGTATGTTGTGCGCTCAACCAACGCAGGGCGAATCTCAAGGAACTTCTGCGCATATTTTGCGTATGGACCTACGATTGTCTGCTCCTTGGTTACGGTGAGCTGTACCTTCAGGGTTGTTGCAGGGTCAGAGATGACCAGCTTGCCCGTAGCATCATAGTAAGGTCCAACCACAGCGCAGTGTGTGTTATTCTGTGCCGAAAGGGTAGCGACTGAGAGCATCGCCAACGCCAAAAATGATAAAATTCGTTTCATCGTAAATTGAGTGTTTTTTTTGTAATTGTAGCAAAATTACTCGTTTTGCCTGTATAATCAAAATTTTAGGTAAAAATCCTTGGTTAATGCCTTGTATTTTTCGCTGAATCCCAGCATTCCCTGATCCTCGATGATGAGTTGCTCGGTTGTGGCGGGCTCGGCGGGCGGGTCTGCCTGCAACTCGGTCATTATGCGCTTCACGCCGCTTGTGGGCGTTGAGTGCACCTCGGTGCGGCGGGTGACAAAGAGCCTTCCGCGTGCGGCGGAGAGGAATCTGTCGGTCTCTGCGGGTGGCAGGATGAGCGAGAATCTGCCCCCGGGGGCGAGCAGTCGCAGTACGCCATCGGTGAGTTCCTTGAACGAGAGGGTGGCGGTGTGTCGTGCCATCGAGCGCTGCTGGTCGGGTGGCAGTTGTGAGTCCACAAAGAAGGGCGGGTTTGAGATGATTACATCAAACTTCGCCTCGGGCGCAAACTCCTGCAGCGAAGAGTTGAAGGCCTCGATGCGCTCACTCCACGGGCACGCCTCGATGTTTTCGAGGGTCTGGGTGATGCAGTCTGCGTCGATGTCAATGGCGGTGATGTGCACCTTGCTGTGGCGTTGTGCCGCCATTATGGCTATGAGTCCCGAGCCTGTGCCGATGTCAAGTATTCGCTGACACTCGTCGGGTATTGCTGCCCACGCGCCAAGGAGTGTGCCGTCGGTGCCCACCTTCATCGCACACTTGTCGTGGTTTATGTGAAACTGCTTGAATGTAAAACCTTTACCTCGCATAGTTACTCTTTTAAGAATCCATCAATTCCCGCGCCAAACAACGAGTAGTCATAGCGTACGGGGTCCTCGGCGTCGAATGAGCGCAGAGCTTCGGTAATCTCGGCGGTTGCCTTCCAGTCGTTCTGCTTGCGAGAGAGAAGTCCCAGCGCACGACCCATATTTCCCGTGTGCAGGTCGAGCGGCAGATAGAGTGCCGACATCGGAATCTTCTGCCAGAGTCCGAAATCCACGCCTCGCTCGTCGCGGCGGACAAACCAGCGCAGATACATATTCAGTCGCTTGCAGGCAGCACCCTTGTCAATAGATGAGAGGTGCTTCTCGCAGTGCTTGTCGTGGTCGCAGGAGAAGAACTCGTGGCGGAAGCGCGAGAGCACCTGCGCCATATCCTGCGTAGCCTCGTAGTTTTGCTCAAAGAACTTGCCGATGCCGCCCCAGCGCTCCATTATGTGGCGCATACAAAGCACAAAGTCGGTGAAATCCTGACCGTTGAAGGTGCGGTGGACATAGCTCTGAAGGTGGCGTAGCTCCTGCGCCGAGGCGTTGCGCACATAGTCGGCGGGGGCGTAGTCCATATATTGCATCATCCTGCGCGCACTCTTCACGATTGCCTTGCGGTTACCCCACGCGATGGCGGCAGCCAGAAAGCCCGCAACCTCGCGGTCGTGGCGGTCGGTGAATGAGTGGGGTATGCTGATGGGGTCGGGCTCGATGAACTCTGGGCGGTTGTACTTATCGTGCAGATGTTCCAGTAGGTCGCGTAACTCGTCGTGTTGCATAGGTTAGATTATTTCGCCGTCACGCATAGTGATTTTGCGGTCGGCCATTGATGCCAAACCCTCGTCGTGAGTGACAATAACGGTGGTCTGCCCCAACTCGTCGCGCAGGCGGAAGAAGAGTGAGTGTATCTCGTCGCGGTTTTTTGAGTCGAGGTTGCCCGAAGGCTCATCTGCCAGCAGCAGGGCGGGGCGGTTAATCAGCGCACGCGCAATGGCTACTCGCTGCTGCTCGCCACCCGACAGGGCGCTGGGCTTGTGCGTCAGACGCTCCTTGAGGTTCATCATCTCAAGCAGCTGCTTTGCCTCCTGCTCCACCTCCTTGGGTTTGCGGTGGGCAATCAGGGCGGGCATCATCACATTCTCCAGAGCGGTGAACTCGGGCAGGAGGTGATGGAACTGGAACACGAAGCCAATCTTACGGTTACGGAAGTCCGATAGCTGGTCGTCGCCCAAGTGTGCCATCTGCTCGCCATCGATTGTGAGCGAGCCGCTATCCATAGGCGACAGCGTGCCGATAATCTGCAGCAGGGTGGTCTTGCCTGCGCCACTCTGACCTACGATTGAGACCACCTCGTGGGGCTTCACCTCGAGCGATACACCTTTGAGCACCTCCAGCGTGCCGTAACTCTTGCGTATGTTTTCTGCTTTAATCATATTACAAAGGTACACAATATAAATTCAAAATTCAAAATTTAGAATTCAAAATTAGAAATCCGTGTTGTGTTTGGGTGACGGAGGAGATAGAGAAACTTTGCTCGGCACTTTCGGAATTTGACCTAAAGGTGTTGAATGGTAATGCCGCTCTGCAATTTGAGAAGAATCCTACTCTCGGCAAGAAGCATAATATCACAGTCTCAATTACCGATGTTGACGGCGAGGTCTTTACCGATACGGTGGAGGTGAATTTTTAGGTTGCGAGGCTGATAAAGCGTGATTATTCCCCGACATTTTCCCTGTGTCGGGGATTTTTTGACGCCAAAACTCAAAAATCTTTGCCGAAAGTGTAGTATTTGAGAAAAAAAGCGTATCTTTGCGCGCTATGTTTAACTAATTTAACTTTTTGAGAAAATGCCAAAAATGAAAACTAATGCCGCTGCAAAGAAGAGATTTACTTTCACCGGCACAGGTAAGATCAAGCGTAAGCACGCTTATCACAGTCACATCCTGACAAAAAAGACTAAGAAGCAGAAGCGTAACTTGTGTTATTCTTCAACTGTATCTTCAGCTGATGAGGCTAAGATCAAGAACTTGTTGGTTAAATAATTAACCGCAGGAAATTAACATTATTTTATTAACAATCGGGACGAAATAGCCCTAAAGAGTGAGAGAGAATCTCGCCGCTATGAGTTCCATCAAAAACTTATTTTACTATGCCACGTTCAGTCAACGCTGTTGCGTCACGCGCAAGAAGAAAGAAGGTTTTGAAGCTTGCCAAGGGTAACTTTGGTTCAAGGGGAAACGTATGGACAGTTGCGAAAAACACTGTCGAGAAGGGTCTGCAGTATGCTTATGCACACCGTCAGATTAAGAAGAGAACATACCGTTCATTGTGGATCACTCGTATCAACGCTGCGGTTCGCGCTTACGGTATGACTTATTCAGAGTTTATGGGTAAGGTTAATGCGAAGGGTATCGAGCT
>JAFYOF010000033.1 GCA_017560305.1 Alistipes sp. | reverse complement strand
TGTGATTAGACGTAAGCAGGATGTTATAAACCTTGCAGATATTATTTCGAAGTAGAGACCTTATATATCGGTCGCAAGCCGATACAGACAAAAAAATCCCCAAAGGCTACACCATTATTGGTTATAACCCTTGGGGATAGTTTATTAGATAGTCGGCAATTAACCCATTTTACCTGTAAGGTAGGCCTTGGTGCGCTCGTCGGAGGGGTTGGTGAACATCGTTTCGGTGTCGCCGTACTCGACAAGCTCGCCGAGGTACATAAACATTGACTTTGACGAGATGCGTCGTGCCTGACCCATATTGTGGGTGACGATTAGGATTGTGACCTCCTTCTGCAACTCCACGAGCAGCTCCTCGATATGCTTTGTCGCAATCGGGTCGAGCGCCGATGTTGGCTCATCCATCAACAGCACATCGGGCTTCATAGCCAGGGCACGGGCGATGCACAGACGCTGCTGCTGACCACCCGAGAGGAATGTTCCCTTCTTGTTGAGCACATCCTTCACCTCATCCCAAAGTGCCACGCTACGCAGGCAACGCTCCACGGTGGCATCCTTTTCTGCCTTTGAGAGTTTGATGCCGTTAAGGGCAAAGCCCGAGAGCACATTGTCGTAGATGCTCATCGTTGGGAATGGCGCAGGGCGCTGGAAGACCATACCCACACGACGACGCACATCGATAGGCTCCATCGCAAGGATATTCTCGCCATTAAGTAGGATTTCGCCATCGACACGGATATTCGGATAGAGGTTGTGCATAAGATTTACGGCACGCAGAAGTGTCGATTTACCACAGCCCGAAGGTCCCATAATAGCGGTGATTGTATTTCGCTCAATGGCTGCCGACACATATTTTACGGCCATTGTTTGCTTGGTATATGATACGCAAGTCTTCTTAAACTCCAATATAGGTTTTACTGATTCCATTTCTTTGCAAGATATTTAGCTGTAAGATTCAATATAAGAACGAATAGCAAGAGGAAGAGCGATGCGCCCCAAATCAACTCTTGCAGGTTAGGGTCGTTGAAGAACTCCCAGATAAGCAGCGGCACTGCCGAGATTGGCTTGTTGATTGAGAAGCGGATAAGCGAGCATCCAAGTGCCGTGAACATCAGCGGAGCTGTCTCGCCGATAACTCGTGAGATGGCGAGCAGAACACCCGTAAAGATACCACCGAAGGCGGCAGGCAGCTGCACCTTCAGCATAACACGGGCTCTGTTACCACCCAACGCCAACCCCGCCTCCTTGAGTGATGCGGGGAGGATTTTGAGGGTCTCCTCGGTTGAACGAATGATAAGCGGAAGCATCATAATGCAGAGTGCCACGCTACCAGCGATAGCCGAGTAGCCCTTCATAGGCACTACTACCCAGATATAAGTAATGATACCGATAATCACCGATGGCGTACCCTGCAAAAGGTCGGTCAGGTAACTCACCACCTGCGCAAATCGGTTTTTGCTGTTCTCTGCCAAGTATGCACCGCACAGGATGCCTACGGGAACGGCAACAACAATCGCCATACCGAGCATTATCATCGTACCGATAATACCATTTGCAATACCGCCAGGGATAGGCTCGCCCGCCTCGATGGCCTTCATAGCCTTATACGCCGTAGGTGTAGGCTCGGTAAAGAATGACCACGAAAGCTGGTCATAACCACGGAATATCACCTCGCCCAGAATGGCAAGCAGAGGAACTGCCGTAAGGGCCGCAAGGATGCAGACGCCCCAGAGCATAAGCTTGTCCTTTGCCAAGCGATTTTTAAGTTTGAATCTACTCATATTACACAATTCTTGCTCGTTTAATCATTATCTTACCCACCATATTGATTGCTGCGGTTATGAGGAACAAAATCAGTCCGATAGCAATGAGTGATGAGAGTCTCAGGTCATCGGCCTCGCCAAACTGGTTGGCGATGATTGATGCCATTGAGTTACCCGTTGAGGTAATGGAATCGGGGATATTGTTGGTGTTGCCGATGAGCATCGTCACGGTCATTGTCTCGCCCAGCGCACGACCAATAGCCAGCACATACGACGAGAAGATTCCCGAGCCCGCAACGGGGAATATCACTTTGCGGATAACCTCTGCCCGTGTAGCGCCAAGGCTATATGCGCCCTCTTTCAAATCGTTTGGTACCATCTTGATGAACTCGGTACTGAGTGATGCGGCATAAGGGATAATCATAATTGCCAAAACAAGCGAGGCGGTCAATACACCCGACCCTTGAGGCGAAATGTTAAGCGCCATAATGATTGGACGCAGGGTGTAGAAACCCCAAAGGCCATAGATGATTGAGGGAATACCTGCCAAGAGGTCGGTCACGGTGCTCAACACCGCCGCAATCTTTGTCCCCTTGAAGTATTCGCCCACAAACAATGCAACTGGCATTGAGAATGGGATGCAGAAAATCAGCGCAAGGAGTGTGGTCATCAGCGTACCCGTGATGAATGGCAGCGCACCATACTGCTCGGCACCCTCGGTGTAGCTCCAATCCGACGAGGTGAGGAACTTGAAGAAACCAAAATGTTCGAAAGCCTCATAAGCGTCAGTGACGAGGGCGTAAACCACGCCCCCGCACACTATCGGCATTACCAATGCTGCTACGAACAATATTACTTTATAAAGTTTGTCGTTCATAGATTGACTATCTTTGAAGAATTGAGACTCCGTCGTAAGTCACGGTCTTGAGGTTAGTATGGCTAATCTCCTTCGCCTTCGATGGAAGTGGAGCATAGTGTACCTCCGAGGTGATGTTCTGCGCCTCGTCAGAGAGGATATACTTCAAGAGGTCGAGTGTTGCCTGAGCCTGCTCCTTCGTGCGGTTGGAGTAGTTCTGCTCTTTGTAGATAATCATCCAGGTGAATGTCGAGATAGGATATGCTCCTGCTGCATCGGCATTGGTGATTGAGCAACGAGTGTCGGCTGGAATCTCGCCTGAAGCTGCTGCCGAGATAGTTGCCGACGAAGGCAATACAAACTCGCCACGCTGATTCTGAATTCGTGCATAAGGAATCTTCTGGGCAAAAGCATACTCCGAGCCTACATAACCGATTGAGAACTTTGTCTGCTTGATGACGCCCGCAACACCTGGATTACCCTTTGCTGCCTGACCCGCAGGGAAGTTTACCGACTTGCCCGCACCGAACTTCTCCTTCCACATTGGGCTAACCTTTGTCAAGTAATCGGTGAAGACGAATGTTGTACCCGAGCCATCAGAGCGGAATACTGGGATGATAGCCTCCGCTGGGAGTTCTACGCCAGGGTTCATTGCCGCCAGGCGTTCGTCGTTCCACATCTTGATATTACCCGCAAAGATGTCAGCGACAATCTCGCCCGAGAGTTTCAACTCCTCAACACCATCGAGGTTGTAGGCTACAACCACAGCACCCATACAGGTTGGGATGTGTACCACAGCATCCATCTCTGCCATCTCCTTCTCCGAGAGGAAGGCATCACTACCAGCGAAATCGACAATCTTGTCACGCAGGTTACGCACACCGCCACCAGAGCCGATACCGCCGTATGCCACTGCATCGCCATTGAGCTCGGCAAACTGCTCGAATACCACATTGTAGAATGGGAGTGGGAATGTTGCACCCGCACCTGAAAGCTCCTGAGCCTCACGGC
>JAFYOF010000032.1 GCA_017560305.1 Alistipes sp. | reverse complement strand
TCGTCACTCACTTAGTGAAATACAATACAAATCAATACTATATTATAATAGACTCTTCTTACTACAAATGTAACTATTATAAAGCGTTTTTTCAAATATAGTATGAAAAAAGAGTGTACCTTCGCAGATACACTCTAATCATAGTAGTCTATTCTCTTACTACATCTTCTCTACTCTGAACCAGCCTCGTTCGTAGGTATCACCTATACGATACAGAATCTCAATCTCGACATAGTGTCCTTTCAGATAGTTCCTCGCACCACTTATCACAGCCTCATCCTCAAAGATGATGTAGTTATGAGACTTAATCGGTTTGGTGTAGAACTGTGGATGTCGGTTCATACAAAGCTCACCACAGAGGTAACAGTCCATCACATTCTTCGGTTCGTGAGTAACCTTGTCCAATCCCGTTACCCTCACTGCGAATCTCTTCTTTCCATCACAAAGACGGAATCGGTTCCGTATAGGATTACTCTTAAGAACCCAAATCTTCTCTGCAATGTAGTCGGGATCGTACACATTAATCGTAGGCACCTCAGCATCTTCATAAAAATCTTTCAATTCACTAAAAACTCCCATAGCTAATCTTTTTAAAGGTTAAACACTAATACCTTTATACATAGCAAAGACTATAGGGAAATACAGGGAAATAACTCTTCAAATACTTTAGAACTAACAGAAATCGGGCTATTTTTGTATTGAAACAAATAAAGTGATAAGCCTATGAGCAATTATGGATCAAACAGTTTTGTTATTGAAGGAGAAAAGGGTGTAGAAATCTATAACATCATTATGAATGCTTTCGACAAATGTGTCGAGCCAGATCAAAGATACGAAATCGGCATAGTGAACGATAATGTATACACTGTAGAGAAGTGTGAAGATAGCGGGGGTGAAATTGTAATAGCAGTTTGGGACTATGGTGATTATAGTGGTGCGAAGTGGCCAATAGCCTATTCGTGGATCGATAAGAAGTATGTAGAACTGAAAGACGGGAACCTACATATTAGCGAGAGATGGCGTAACACTTACGGCGTTCTGCTATTTTACATCAGCGACACCAAACTACACTACGACACAAATGTCTATATCGAGACTTCGTGCGAAGCTGATATTGTTGGTTTAACAAACGATGCAGAAGGTAGATACTTCAAACGCTGTTGTATGATTATGGCTGGAGAGTGCACACCAGGAGATGGAACAATACCTGAGAACTACTACGACTTACCATTTGATGAACAGCTCTCTATCTGCCGAGCACTCGAAGCAGAAGGTAAAGAGATTTATTATGATACCACCAAAGTCGTGGAAACAGAGAAGTTCTTTGGTTAGTTATAAACTTTAGCGCAAAAACACCACCACAGCAATTAGTTGTAGTGGTGTTTTTTTTGTAGTTCTGCATCAAAACCTCAACTGTGTCGATTTAATACTTAAACCACTAATATTTGGATATTTCCATTCGCATCGATTTGAGATAAAGCATTAAAGTGATGCGGAGAAATAATAAAAATACCCATGGGCTATGTGCTCGTGGGTGTCTGTATTTGTGGCAGGGAGTTGAGATATATAGAAAACAAAAAGCCCATCTTGCAAACAGCAAAACGGGCCTTACTGACAATATCCACATTATGGCCATATCTTCGGATAATTAATACTCGGATCTGAGATTATATCATTAAAAATTTGTGCCGAAGATTTGCTGATATAATTGCTTGCACCAATGCGATTTGTATTCTTATTTATCTGAGCATTCTCGCATTTAAGCATCTTTGTTATATGCATCTTTTCGAGGATGGCAACTATTGTAGATGTACAAGAATTATTACTATACGCCTGTTTTAGTGCCTCTGTAACATCCTTGACAGGTGTTGTGTGCTCGTCAATAAATACTGAATTATAGGCAATAGGTTGTCCTGCAACAATACTTTTTGGCAGCGGAGACTTCTTTGTGCCTACATAGGTACTAACCTGAATGCTATTCTTAGGACGTATGGAGTCTTGATAGGTGTACTTGTATATATCGTTAAGTGTTAATCCCATTGCCTGCCAAGTTTGCGCAGCTCCTACCGAAATATGTATATTCGTGTCTGGGACTAAATACTGTCTGATACTCTGATTAAGCAGATAGCGATAACTCACTCCGTAGCTATGCTTACCTCTTTGAAGATGTAAGTTCGTGAGAGCATGCTCGATTATTTTCACTAATGCACTGTTTATCTGCGTTCTTTGGGTATTACTGGGTAAGCCTAAATAAAAAATAGGATTATTTATCTTTTTTGCCATAGGTTTCTTCTTTTAAGGTTGGTGACGGAAGGACCGCCACCAACCGATGTTAAAATTGAGTTACCTGTTTTTATTCTTTTACGCAACGGACTGGTATTCCATTAGCTCTATAAGCTGTTGAAGTTCCAGGGGGATTATCATAACAATTACCATTCTGACTATAGGAAAATAAGTGTGCTTCTCTTCCATCGCCATAACTGCCAGGGCCGCTCATTGACGCCGACCAACAGTAACCATTCTCAGTGACTCTTTCGCTAAGCATTTCATCTTCCATGTAATGCATTCCCGTACAGGGATACCAAGCCATAGTTTTATCCGCAAGTTCCCAATATAAGCCATCATATTTATCTCTACCTTTTGAATTGACATACGCTTTTGCCCAGATACCATCCTTACCACCAGCAGGTACGCGATAGCCGGTAGGGCAAGGATCAAAAGGGGTCTTTTTAGAGACCGACCAGCGCAAATCACCTATTTGCAAGCCAAAACCAGAACCTTCACACCATTCTCCCCAGGGAGTTCTAATGAATGTCATTGGATTTGACACTGCGTATGCAGATGTTTTGGAACCAATAATAGGTGTCCAATTCCCCGTAGACGCAGCATCCCTACTACCAAATTCACTAGAACCATACCCCATAAATGGATCTTTTCGTCCCCACTGGTATAGGAGACCAAATGCGCCAATATCGCCAGGAGTTGCCGAGGTTGCACCAAGATTGCGGTCCATCATTATTCCAGCGTTATTGGCATAGACTTGGTCGATCCAGCCCTCCTCAGAACACCAGATATGCCAAGACCAGAGGATTACATTGTTCGAGTTGCGAGCTGCGATAGAGGCATTACCATTGTTGAAGTTCTCGGCTGTCGAGAAGTAGATATAGCCATTCTGATAACCAGTCGAGGCTATCAAGTCGCCCACATTTGGCATTACATCCGTTCCAAATGTCTCCCAAAGCACCTCAGTCTTCTTTACATTACCAACCGAATATTCGGTGTTGCCCAGAGTAGCCTTAAACTTGTAGTTGCCCGAAGCCTTAACAAGGTAGCAGTTAGCCGTACCCTCTGCAGAGAGGTCGGTATAACCCGAAAGGTCAATATCTCCTTCGTTACCGCCCTCACCACCTTCGTCGTCACCAGAGCCTCCACCTATATTGTTCCAGTCATCGATATCGCAACCGATATCAATCTTGATAGAGGTTGTAGAGGTGTTCAAAACTGCGGTATATGTATATGATGTGCTTGGCTTGAAGTTAAATGAGTCCTCCAAAAGGTACGACACACTCTTTGAGTTAATCTCCAAGAGTGGCACTGTGCCCAGCAGCATCTGCGGAGCAACTATGGCCTCGTACACCACAGCCTCGCCATCGGCAAAGGTGCGAACGCCGAGGTTGTGCATCTTGATAGACTTTGTACCGGCATATGGGTCTTTTACAACCGAACCACTGTCAAACGAGAACAACACATCTGTAACCGTTGAGTGAAGATGCACGGTAGCATCTTTTGGAAGTGAACCTTTATAGTCCTCGCCCGCCATAATTCTAACAACCAAGCGACTCATTGCGTGCTTCATCTCAAGCTGTACTGCGCCATCGCTCTCTGAAACACCCTCTGCCTTTGCCCACAGAAGGTCAGAAGTCTCGTATGCACCCTCTGCATCCTGGTCGGTCGCTATAGAGAATGGCTGCTCATCAACATCTGCAACCTCCATATATGGGTAGTAGGCATAGACATTGCTCTTGCCCTCACCCCAATAGATTGGTCGCACGGTTGCCCACTTCTCGCCATCGTACACCACGCCCTCGTTGTTGGCTCGGTTGCCCGATATCTGGAGTGGTGCAGGGGTGTCGTTTGTATAATCGGTTACATATACACCGATTTTGTCCTCAGCCTCGAATATGTCGTTCTGAACACGAGTCTGTGCATTTGAGCCAACGACATTGAACGACATTGTTCTATCTCGCTCTATGTTAGGCATAATATCGCTCTCGTGGCACGAAGCCAAACCGAGGGTTAATGCAGATATTAGATATAGGTATTTTGCTTTCATAATAATTCTCTCCTTTAGAATTTGCTCTTATCAAACTGTGGTTTCTCGCCCATAAACTTCGGTGGACGCTGATTGAACTGCGAAGAGCCGCTTGTACTGCTAACGCCATCCCACTCAGCACGGGTTTCAGGTCTTGCCGATGATGGCAACGACTCGTAGTCCTTCGCCTTGAATGCCTCGAACGAATACTCCTCGCCCGCATACTTCATAATACGCTTTACCATAGCCTCGCGAGATATTGCGTTGTAGTATGGAATGTTGTTGTTCATACAGCTTGTAGCCTCCGAACGATATACTCCACGGGTGTGATAGAATGCACCCTCGTAAACATCTACAACATTCGAGTATTGTGGGTCGAAAATAAGGTGTGACCACTCTATCTCGTTCCAATCGCCTGTAAGCGAGATGTTCTCATAGAACCCGCAAGATTTCATCGCATTAACCTCCTTAACATGACCGCAGCAGCCGCAACTGCAAGACTGAATAAATGCGTTGTGATAGATATACTCGTCAGCGAGCTTACCGAAGCCGTGACCACCCGCCTCGTGGTGAATAAGACCACGGAAGTCGTATGGAGCAGGGTCGTTGCTCATAGGCACAACGGCCACAGCCGAACCATCGCCATACATATAGCACAAACCACTATACTCACTGCTGTTCTCAATTAGAACAATAAGAGTTTTGCTTACATCGTCACTGATAGGAGCAACGCAAGCACCAGCAAATACGGTCTCGAAGTTTGGCTCTACACCTGCATTCAATGTGTACTGCGAGCCGAAGCGAGCCTCACGAATAGTGTTGGCAGTTCCCATACCACTATCTGCCGACATACCGAATACTGAATATACATTGAAGTAATCCTTGTAGGTCAGATATGGCTCAATATCGAAGAAATAGGTATAGGCATCCTGCATAGCCTTGAGATACTTACCCATTGCAATATCACGAGCATCGAAGCAGTCGCCCATCAAAACGATATTAACGCCATTGCCAACGGTTGCAGTCTGATGTGTAATCATATCACCATCGCCGTACTCATAATCATACTGCTCGACTGTCATTCGTGAGCGATAATCCTTGTCATTAAGCAAGAATACTATCTCACCCTTACGACCATCGTGGGTAGTTGTCTCTACTCCACCCCAAGAGTTTGTAAGTGTTTCCACCGTAAAGTTCTCAACATTCTCGGGTTTCATCTCGTGTACAGTAACGGTTACCTCTGTCTTACCTACACCGCTCGAAGGGGTTACGGTTACCCATTCTGGAGCAGACTCTACCGACCACGCCTCGCCAGCAGGAGCACGCATTACAAAGGTCTTTGAGTGCTTATTATTGAGCGTACGGAGCAGGTTGCGAGAGATTGAGAACTCACGATGAGCCTCAATACGCTTAAACTCATCCCAGCCCGACGCAAACTGATACTTCTTAACCGACTCCTCGGGCACCTCCACCACAAAGTTATCCTTTGCTACGCCATTAAAGCAACTTGCATCAACCACTGGAGGATTCTTTGCTTTGCTGACAAACGAGGTAATATAGAAGCAGTTTGCAAAGGCACCTGACTCGATAACCTCGACATCTTTGTGAAGAACGATGCCTTCTAACACTCTACAACCAGCGAATAATTCCGATGGAATAACTGTAATATTCTCGGGAATCTCAACTACACCACTCAATCGCCAACAACCATAGAATGCTCCTGAACCCAGCACAATTAACTCCTTTGGAAGGATAAGAGTACCGTTGAATTCGGTATATGCAAACGCATAGTCACCGATTGATGTAACGGTTGAAGGGATATTCAACTCGCCCTTGAACTTTGTACTGCTAAATGCACTCGACTGAATCTCCGTCAGACCCATTGGAAGCGTAAGGTTACCCGTAAAGCCACATTCACGGAAAGAGGATGATTCAATAACCTTTATTCCGCTTGGAATAGTCAACGAACCTGTCAAACCAGAACATCCGTAAAATGCAGAGTCTCCAATGTACTCCAAACCCTCCGGTAATACAAGATTACCCCTAATTGCACTTCCCCTAAATGCACCACTGCCGATTCTTTTTAGCGAATGAGGAAGCGAGATCTCGCACATTAGTGCGGAACAAGACCCAAATGCACCCCAGTCAATCTCCTCCAAAGTCGAAGGGAACTGCACATTTGAGATTTTTGTTCCATCAAAACCAGCAACATATTTTACTCCTTCAGGTATTATAAGTGTTCCCGTCAACGAAGTGCCTGAGAATGCGTACTCTCCAATGCGCTCCAACTTATCGGGGAGAACACACTTGATAAGAGTGGTCTTGCCACTCATATTTCCAGTTTGATATACTCCATCCCAATAGCTCTCAACCTCCTTTAGGTTAAGACGCATCAAAGATGTCATCTCATTACACATAAAGGTATAGTCGTTATAGTCGATTGCACCAGTAAGTTTGAGGTTCTTAATCGTCGTAACATCCATCTCCAAGCGGTCGACCATCTGTTGCTCCAACTGACCAGCGATAGGGTTATGCACAACGACATACTCCCTCGCATCGTCCTGATGTGAAGCGTTGTCTGCCTCCCAAGCGGTGATGCTTACCGACAACTCCTTAAACTCGATACCGGTCTGCTCCTTCTTCGACACCTCGATAGTGAACTTATGCATCTTGCCAGACACATAGTCGAAGGTTGTAGGCACTCCATCTACCTTATACTTATAATTATAAGGCGTACCATCAACGGTGATAGAGAACAATGACTCACCCGAACCAACACTCTGTGGAACAACAACAGCACGGTAGTTATAGCCATCGACATAAGGGATAATATCGTCGGCAGGCTTCTCGCCAGTAGGGGTAACAGTACCCGTAGCCAAGTCGATAGTAGATTTACGGATAGTGTTCTTAACGAGCATCTCCTTATTGAGCTGTGCCCACTCGCCATCAGCCCAACCGCTACCCTCGACAAGCGTTACATACACGCCCGCCATACGGTGGTAGAAGGTCATCTTGATACGCTTCTCGGTAGGGGCGATATTCGTAGCCTTGCTCCACAAGAAGTCACTCGCCTCATAGCCACCCATAAGGCCATTACCAGCCTCGGTATTCTGCTTACGCTGAACCTCGAAAGGATACTCCGTAACAGACGAAGGGTTAGCATAAGGATAGTAGCCGATAAGGTCTACAGCGGTATCATCGTCGAGGAAATATACATCGTACTCTGGAATCCACTTATACTCCTCGGCATCGAACATATATCGTACATTGTCAGCCTGGTTTCCTTCAATTTGCAGTGTTCCAGGAGCACCATCCTTATAGTTTACCGCATAGATACCTACAGCATCACCATCGCAGAAGCCACTATCGGTAGCTCGTGTAGTGCCAACTTGATTGATATTGTTCTCGATATCGATTCTTAAATCGCCAGTTGGCGTATTCGATATAGGTGAATCGACAACGGGAGTGTCGATATCTTGCGTACAGCCCACAAAGAGTAGTGCTGCACAAAGTAGGGTTGAATATATCTTTTTCATAATCACTATCATTAGTAAATATCACCGTCATAGTCCTCGCCATCAGCCTCCCAGCCACCAATGCCTACATCGACACCTGGGGTCTCCTGACTAAGCCCATAGCCACCCTCAACAACAATGTCGAGGATGGTTATCTCGGGCGATATGTAGTTAGTCTTAGACATAATCTTTAGAGGTTTACTCAGCAGAACCACCGTAGTCCTCCTCGTCGGTCTCCCAACCGCCGATACCTACATTTACGCCATTGTTCACCTTATTGAGGGTTACGGTAAACTTGTGCTGCTTGTTAGCCTTGAAAGTCATTGAGCGGGTCAATGTGTAGTCCACACCATCAACAGTTACAACGATAAGAGCACCCTCCTCGGTTGTCTGTGGAACGATCAACGCACGATACTGACCATTCTCCAAATATGGCGTTACATTTGTCTTGTTACCAGTAGCGGTAGCAACACCTGTTGCAAGATCGATAGTAGCACCTGGCTTAACACCACAAATCTTCACCGACTTCTCCGCAGCAGTGAGTTTCTCCTCGGTGAAACCATCGCCTGGCTTAAGGATAACCAATGCGTTGCTGAAAGTGTGGTTTACGGTGATATCAACAGCCTCCTCGGTAGGAGTAACGGCCTCAACCTTACCCCACAAGAACTCCGAAGCCTTGTAGTTAGCCAAAGTAGACTGGTCAGCCTTAGTGTTAAATGTGTGAGCCGAAGCATCTACACCAGCAGCATAAGGATAGTAGCAGTAGAAGCTTGCCTTGGTGGTAGGATTGAGCCAGTAGATAGCCGAATCAGGAGTCCACTCACCAGAACAGGTGAAGCCCATATTGTCTACATAGTTGCCCGAAGCGACGAAAGAGTCTGGCTCGTTGACAACAAAGATACCCACCTTATCACCCTGCTCGAATGCCGAGTCAGTAGCACGAGTGAGGGTTGTTGAAATAGAGATAGGAATCTTCTGCTCCTCAGGCTGTGGAGCCTCAATAGTGATGTTGTCACAAGAGACAAGTGCTGTAGCAAGAGCTACCAAAGAGAAAAACTTTTTCATAGTGTAAATTTTTATTTGTTATTATTTGTTTCTCAGCAAAATGCATAAAGGGAAACACTCAGCCCCATCGGCTAAATGTCTCCCCGTACACAATCAGTGTGAGCGTATTTTACAAAATACCCCCCCCGTTATATAAATAATTCATTATCAGTGTATTACACCCTTTATTCAAAATATTTTCCATTTGAGTTACATACAAAGGTAAGAAATATTGTACTTCGTACAAAATTTTGAGACAATTTTACACCACTCGCCCCACGAATCTCGCCCAGAACAATAACATCGCAGTAAAACTATCGGTGATGTGAGGGGTGAGCGTAATACAAAATCAATATTGCGACAAAACTATATTATCTCTGCTTTGAGATAACACATCTATACCCATGCTGATCTTTCCACACAAAAAAGACCGAGACAAAATATCTCGGTCAATATTAGTGGGTCATTAAACTTGTTACTACATCTCTGCGAGAATGTCGTATCGTTTCTTCTCATCGTTCCACTTGAAAATGGCAAACTTGCGATCGCCATAACTGCCTGCATCACAGTAGTCTTCAGCAACATAGTCCTTGCCTCTATATCGGAAAGCACCGATGGATGTGGCATCATCTCCAAACACACCGATTTTTTTTCAAAAAAATGCACTTTTTTCTGTGTTTTTTACAGTGTTTTGTTATGTATATAAATAGCAGAAAATGTGTAAATTATGGAAAAAGTTGTTCTATTAGCGAGAGTGAGTACCGACAAACAGGAGTACCGCAGACAAATCAACGAACTTAAGGGCTTCTGTGAGAAGATGGATTGGGAGAT
>JAFYOF010000031.1 GCA_017560305.1 Alistipes sp. | reverse complement strand
CTGATAGATCTTCTTCTTCTCGAGTGATGGGTGTGTGAGCTGGCGTGTTACATCGCCATCGTTTGTAAAGAGGAGCAAGCCGAGTGAGTTCTTATCCAAGCGACCTACTGGGTAGATGCGCTCCGAGCAAGCACCCTTCACGAGCTCCATCACGGTCTTGTCGGCGTGTGGATCCTCCAACGATGTCACATAGCCCTTTGGCTTGTTGAGCACCAAATATACCTTCTTCTCGCCCTGTACGCGCTCGTCGTTGAACTTCACCTCGTCGGTTGAGCGTACCTTTGTGCCGAGCTCTGTGACAATCTGACCATTCACAGTCACCAAACCTGCTGTGATGAAGTCATCAGCCTCACGGCGTGAGCAGAGACCCGACTGCGCCAAGAAGCGGTTGAGACGCATCTCGCCAATCTGCTTTGCAGC
The DNA here is from genome assembly GCA_017560305.1 of Alistipes sp. Next base: position 6,391 of record JAFYOF010000031.1, on the reverse strand, counting down.
ATACTTTGGATATGAGCGCTGGGTGTCGCCATCCTTGCGGAATGAACGCTTGCCCTTATCGCCAAATGAACGCTCTGAACGCTCGCCGCGGTCGGAATTAAACTTCTTACCATAACCTGCCTTTGCTGGCTTCTCGAAGCGACCCTCGCCACGATTACCCTCGAAGCGACCCTCGCCACGCGCAGGCTTCTCAAAACGACCCTCGCCACGCGCGCCACCAAATGAGCGACCTGAACGAGGCTTCTCATCACGCATACCACGCTCGCCATAGCCGCGACCCTCGCCGCGCAGACGGTTGTCAGATGAGAAATTAGGATTGAACGATGCACGAGGTGCATCCTCACGGCGAGAATTTCTCGCTGGGCGTCCCTCGTTGTCGGCGTCACGCTGAGGACGGGGACTACGCTCTACGCGCTCTGACGATGTTGTACGCTGACGCTTGTCACGCGAGAAACGCGAGAGAGCCGATGTAGAGTCCTGATTAAATTTTTTCATACTGTTTTATTTATCTACTAATTTGCATTTTGCGGGTGCAAAGGTAAACCATTTTTTTGGAATTAAGCCTCTTTCAGGCCGCCGCCAAAGTTAAAAAATCGTTATCAATCAACATTATGCCTATTTATTGCCTCAACTGTGCAACAAAAAAGGAGGTTGTCGCAGCCAAAAGCCCCGACAACCCCCGATAGTTTACGCCTAAAAAACTACTCTCCGCCCAACGGCACGCCCGCAAACGGCATAGCCCAGTCGTGGTTTCCGCCGCTGGAAGGCTTCTCGATGGATTGGGCAAAGCCCGCCTCAACCTCCACCTCGATGACCTCCAACTGAGGCGCCAAGTAGACTCTCTTTTCTGTATTATTTGCCATCTCTTCTCTATTTTTATCACGAAGGAAAATCCCTCAAAAACAAGAGGCGAACACCTCGCCCGAGATTTTCGCCTCTTGATTGTTAGTTTGAAATATTAGTTCGCAGCGTCCAAAGTTGCGATAGTAGACTTAACCTCCTCGAAACGCTCCATCACTTGGTGCATTGACATTGTCTCGTCGTAGATACGAGCCAATGCGACCTCACCTACGAATGGGTGGTAGACACTCTTATTTGCGTAAGGGATGCCACCCACAGCCAACATCTTACCAACACTTGCAGCTGCTGGAGGTGCGCAAGACAAAGTATGCTTACCGTTTACATAGAGTGTATAAACATTGCTCTCGGCATCGAATACCATTACAATGTGCTCATAAGTGTAGGTAACCTTAGGACCCCAGAGGAAGTTCTTGCGGAAGCTACCCCAACCGAAACCAGAGTTCCAGTTATCAACCTTACCATTACCATACATACCCCAAGCCCAGGTCTCTGCCTCGTTAGAGTAGACACCCTGATGGTGGATACCTGATGTTGTTGTACTCATCACCTTTGACCAGAAATCACCCTCGTAGGCGTTAACCTTACAGATTACCTCCATTGAGTAACCATCCTCCATCTTACCAAGGAAATCAGCATTATTGCTGTAATCAACCAAGTAGAAGCCATTTGGACAAGCATTGTTATGCTTCTGTGAACGGAAGAAGTTAGCCACCCACTGACCACCCTTCTGCTTAGTCGAGAGGACATCCGCAGCGGCATAAGTATCGATAGTAAGGTTTGCAGTACCGACATTCTCGGCTGTACCATCCTCGTTGAACTGCACATCGAGCATAGGCTCACCCACTACCTCATAAGTAGAAGGGATATTCAACTCCGCAAAGTGAACTCGTGCCTGCTCAGCAGTAAATGCCGCATCATACATACGAACCAATGCCACGCTACCTGTGAACGAGTGCTCAATGAGGTTTATCGATGTTGGATAACCACCAATAGCAATTCTGTCACCAGCGCCAATTGCGTGAATGCCCTCAATCTCGCGAATCAACTCGCCATCGCAATAGAATGCCACCTTGGTATTTGCCTTGTCGAATACATAAGCGTAGTGGTAGTACTTGTTCAAATATGGAGTGAATGTCAAGTTAGAGACATCAGTGAATGGGTTGCTATTTGAATCACTGCCCGCATAGCGTGCTGCCATCCAACCGAAGTTGCTTGCGTTGTCAACACCCTTCAAGAAGAGACCATATGTGTTACCAGAAACGGCATTCTGCCAAGGGTTAGAGCTCTTGCGAGAGATAAGGCCGTGCTTTACAACCATCTCCAAAGTGAAACCATTATCATCGGTGAGGCTCTCCTTGAATGCTGGAGCATTGCTGTAATCGATTGAGTAGAAGCCCTCAGAGAGCTGTGCGTTGTTAGCACCGTCGCAGTTTGTGAAGTTCACAACATAGCCGTAAGGATAATCCTCGTCCTGAACAGTCTCCATACCTGCGCCTGGGTGAGCGATGATATCCATCAAGTACTTACCCTTATCGGTTGCAGTACCATCGGCATTGAACTGAACATCAAGCAAGAGGTTTGCATCAACCTCAGGGAATACAACCTCCAATGGGTTCATTGTCTCTACCTGATTGCGGGTAATGTTGAACTCCTTATCCAAAGACTTCAACATCACGCGACCTGTCGCATCGGTGATTCGCACATTGAAGCCCTCGCTGAACGATGTCTGTGGCACAACCAACCAGAATGCGGTAGCAGTCTCGGCTGTAGAGCCAACCTTCACACCATCGCCGCAGTTCAGCAGGATAGACTTGCCGTTTGTAGATACCCACTCAAACTCGTGCGTAGCATCTGGCGAGATGGTGATGTTTGCCTGACCGGCAATCAACTCTTCGTTGTTACCCTTGAGCTGGATGCTCTTCACCGTAACATTCTCACCATAGAGATAGAGGCGAAGATAACCCGCCACATTCTTGAACTGCAACTGCACAGGCTCTGACGATGGCTCGGCTGGCTTTGGGCAGATGGCAACCATCGGATTTGCGCCCTTGCCAAACGAATTCTCGGCATACTTCTGCGATGCAGGCATATCAATCGAGAGTTTGCCCTCACTTACAGTCGATGAAGCCGCTGTGTAAGGATATGCAGCATAGTAGTAATTCTCGAGCTGCGCACCCACATTGTTCGACACCTTTGTGAAGAGCTGTGTCTCGGGATTGTAGGCATACTTGGTCTTGTTCATACGGGTGTAGATGGCTATCTGGTCATCATCCGACCACGCCAACTGGAATCCATCGCCATTCTCGGAGATTGAGACACGCGACGCCGCTCCCTCAAACGAAGCCTTGAACATCAAATCATCGGCAAAGCCCCCAGGAGCAGACACATTCTCGGTCTTGCTGCAAGCCACAATCGCAAGCAGGGCAGCCATTGAGATAAATAATCTTTTCATTTATTGTTGGTTTTAGTTTATAATTTTCTGCAAATGTATATTCACACACTCGCAAATATACAAAAAGTCTATGTTATCTCCAACTTTTCATTACACATAATCACGCTCCAAAGTCCAATATTCTGCATAAAATCGCAAAGATGGCATAGGATTTCCCGCCAACAAAGACCTCCCCCACTCACATCAACAAAAAAAAGCGAAAACCCCTTTCGAGATTTTCGCCTTCGTTATTTATCGTACCGCACTACTTCGCAGCCTCCAAAGTCTGAATTGTAGACTTCATAGCATTGTAGCGAGCAACCGACTGATGAGCATCAAATACCTCATCGTAGATTCGTGCAACAGCAACATCGCCGTTCCAAATCTGTGTCACATAAGCACCATTTTCGTCGGTCATTGGGTAGCCACCGATTGTGAGGCGTGTACCAGAGTAGAGAGCGTCAACATGAGCACTACCAACCCACTCACCATTGATGTAAACGATAACATATTTGTACTCTGGCTTGTAAGTGTAGAGGATGTGTGCATACTTATTCACCTCTGTAACCACATTCACCTGACGACGGCTTGCTGCATAGCCATCCATACCATAATACCAAGTACCTGGAGCGCCAATACCCTTATAGTTCCAGTAAGGCATCCACTCATTTGTTCCATTATCCTGACGCAATACGCCGAATGACTGACTACCGAATGGGCGAGCATAACCAGCGCTCTGTGCAGCAAATGCATCAGATGAAACCAACATCTCCATTGTGAAGCCATCATTCAACATAGCCTTGAATGTCTCATCTGCGCTGAAATCGCTATTATAGAAACCATCTGCATGGCGGTCGTTGCTCACGCCACGACCAAAGTTCACAACATTACCAAAACCAGCAACCGACTTCACTGTCACATACTCGTTAAGGAGTGACTCCACAGCCAAACCTGTGTAGCTACCCGCATTTACAGCCGTGCGGTCAGAGTTGAACTGCACATCGTAGAGTGGCTTGCTGATTGCAGTCTCTGACTCTGGGAGAATCATTGCAGTCTCATAACGCTTCTGTGCCTGCTCTGCAGTCATCGCATCATTATAGATACGAGTCATCGCAACACTACCCTCGTATGGGTGACCGAGAAGACCACTCTCATAAGGATAACCACCGATTGCAAGACGCTTACCTGGAGCAATGGTAATGTCACCATACTCTGCAAGGCACTCACCATCGTAATAGAACATCAACTTTGACTCCTCAGCATTATAAACATATACATAGTGGTGATACTCATCGAGGGTTGGCTTCTGACCAATCTCACGATGGAAATCCCACCAGTGGTTGTGATCATCGTTGTTGTGATAACCCACTGACATTGTATAGCCAGAATTCTCGCCCTTAACAAAGATACCAAATGTATTTGATGATACGATTCGAGAATATGGGTCATATGAATATACCGCCTGCTTAGCTACAACCTCCATTGTAAAGCCATCTGCCAGGTCATTGCGGAACTCCGCATTATCAGCATAGCCAACCAAGTAAAAACCGCTATCGAAATCGCTATTGCTTGGACCATTGGTAAACTTCACCACATTACCATAAGGATAGTCCGCATCGGCAACTGTTGCCATACCAGCACCTGGCTTTGCAACAATCTCCATAGCATACTTACCCTTGTCGGTTGCTGTGCCGTCGGCATTGAACTGCGCGTCGAAGATTACATCGCCACCCAACTCTGGAACGACCTGGAATGTAGCCATTGTGTTCACCTGATTACGCACAACCTCGCGAGTAATTGAAGTAGACTTCTTCATCACATCGCCATCAACATCAGTAACAATGATAGTGAAGCCCTTCTCAAACTCCTGCGCTGGAACTACCAACCAGAATGGAGTAGCCTCCTCAGCCGATGCACCCAACTCTACGCCTGCACCGCAATCCAAAACGATACTCTTTGAGCCATTCTCTGCCAATGCAACCTCTGGCTCTGCCGCTACCGATGCCACCACTGTCGCAGCACCTGCCAAAACCTCACCGTTGTTACCCTTGAACTCGATGCTCTTCACCTTCACATTACCCCAGAGGTTCAAGCGGATGTAACCGCACACATTCTGGAATGGGAAGTTAGTGCTCTTCGATACGGCAACCATAGTGTTTGCACCCAAACCGAATGAGCCCTCGGCATAGTTCTGAGTCGCTGGCAATGTGAGCGAGATAACGCCCTCACCAGATACTGCGATGTTTGCATTGTAAGGATAAACAGCATAGTTGTTTGGCAACGCCTGACCCTCGCCAGCTGCGCCCACCGCTGCAAACTCGTTGTTTGAACCTGTGTACTTGTACTCATCGTTTGCAGTTGATGTGAAAACTGACAAGCAATCATCCACCGACCACGACAACTTGAGTGTCTCATTATCTACCGCCACACGAGTATCCTCAAATGATGCAGTCACCACCGCTGGTGCAGTAGCAACACCATCCAGCACCTCGTTCTTGCTACAAGAAACAATTGCAACGAGTGCAATTAACGCCAAAAAAAGTCTTTTCATCTCTCTAATTTTTTCCGTTAAACACTCTACCAATCCCACTTGCTTCCTGGAACAACATCCTCCAATGGGTTGCTTGCTGCAAATCCCTTCTCAACTGCCACCTCGATAATCTCGATCTGTGGACTTTCATAAGTTTTCTTCATAAATTAAATCGTTTTTAGGTTATTATCTTAAAAATTCTTTCTGTTTGCTTTTAAGTTGCTGATTTTCCGAAAAAAATCGCGCAAATTTATATATTTTATATATAAACGCCAATTTTTACCACGCCTAAATTTCCTCTTTTGCACATTATTCTCCCTTTCTGACATTTTTCCGCCAGCCTCACACCTCCTCGATTCGCTTTTTGGGGCTAATCAGACAACCAAGACAACAAATTATCCCATTTTATTCTTATCTTTGCCTTCGGTTATGAATATCAACAGGGAGATACTACGCATCGCCATCCCCAACCTCATTTCCAACATCACCGTGCCGATTATGGGCATCGTGGGAACGATGATTGCGGGTCATCTGGGCGAGGCAGTGAGCAACATCGGCTCGCTGGCAAT
>JAFYOF010000030.1 GCA_017560305.1 Alistipes sp. | reverse complement strand
GCAGTATGCTTATGCACACCGTCAGATTAAGAAGAGAACATACCGTTCATTGTGGATCACTCGTATCAACGCTGCGGTTCGCGCTTACGGTATGACTTATTCAGAGTTTATGGGTAAGGTTAATGCGAAGGGTATCGAGCTCAACCGTAAGGTTTTGGCTGACCTCGCAATGAACGAGCCAAAGGCATTTGAGGCAATCGTTAATGCAGTGAAATAGCGATAACCCTTGGGTTATCAACGGGCGACATCTTCGGGTGTCGCCTTTTTTTGTTGTGGCGGAAGAATTTTTTTTGCAGGGTGTAAATTTGGAAAAGAGTCGAATAAGGCGTAATTTTGTAGAAAACCAGAAAAACCTGATGAAATGAGAATTTCTATTACTACCCCAAAGATTTTCAAGACAATCCTTCTGTCGGCGCTTTTTCTTCTGTCGGGCGTGACCGCTTCGGCGCAGAGTAGAAGCACTCTGGAGCAGATGACCCTCGGCGGCGTGATGGGCGAGCGTGTGAAGGCGAACACCGAGCAGTGGCTGCTCACAGCCCCCTACGCAAACCCTGGAATGCTTGAGATGTATGCCCGACGCAACGAGCCACACCAGATTAAGATGAAGTGGTACGGCGAATTTACGGGCAAGTACCTTACAAATGCGGCGCTGTGCTACGCTATGCAGCGCGATGAGCGATTGCGCGAGACGATTGAGTATGTCGTTGCGGAGTTGGCCAAGGTGCAGGATACCGATGGCTACCTCGGCGTGTGGCCCGATGATAAGAAATTGACTGGCATCGCGCGAGGCGGTCACGGCAAGACCTGGGATGCGTGGGCGCACTATCACAATATGCTTGGTCTGTACTACTGCTACCACATTCTGGGCAGCGAGCAGGCGAAGGATGTTCTGTTGAAGGCAGCGGATTGCCTCTACAACCACTTCTATGTGCAGGGCAACATCATCGACGAGGATAAGGATGGTACGGACTCGGCTATCGGTCACATCTTCGCTCTGCTCTATGAGATGGAGGGTGACGAGCGCTATAAGGAGATGGTTGATTTGACCTTCTCGACCTTTGCGTCGGAGCAGGGTGGCGACTACTATCGCGCGGGCTTGGATAATGTGCCATTCTTCCAGATGAAGCGTCGTCGCTGGGAGTGTCTGCACGCCATCGAGACCATCTATGAGATGGCGCGCCAAACGGGTGAGCAGTCATACAAGACCTCGTTTGAGAATATCTGGCGCAGCATCCAGCAGTTTGACCGCCACAACACGGGCGGCTTCTCTTCGGGCGAGGCGGCTTGTGGCAATCCATACGATACGCGTGCCATTGAGACCTGTTGCACCATTGCGTGGATGGCGTTGACGATTGATATGTTAAATATGACCGATGATTCGCGCATTGCCGATGAGTTGGAGCTCTCAACCTGGAACGGCTTCCTCGGCGCGCAGCACCCATCGGGTCGCTTCTTTACCTACAACACCCCTATGCTGGGCGACAAGAAGGCAAGCGCTGATGACATTGTCTTTCAGGCTATTGCAGGCAGCAGTGAGTTGAATTGTTGCTCGGTGAACGCCCCTCGCGGATTTGGAATGATTGGCCAGTGGGGTCAGTGGGTTGAGGATAAGACGCTGACCGTGAACTACTACGGCGCATCTGAGACCACGCTCCGCACCCCTGCAGGAAAGGTGGTTGAGGTGTCGCAGACAGGTGGCTATCCGTTTGATGGCGACATCGCGCTGAAGATTAAATCGAAGGGCGTGGAGACCCTCCGCCTGCGCATTCCTGCGTGGTCGAAGTCAACTAAGGTAGTGCGCAACGGCAAGGAGTTGAGCGGCGTGAAGTGTGGCGAGTACCTTGTTCTGGAGAATGTGAAGGGCACGGAGAATATCTCTATCAAGTTCGATATGACGCCTCATTTCTGGCACGGCGAGCGCAATCTTGCGGGTCGTGTGTCGGTCTACTCGGGTCCAATTCTGCTCACGCTTGACCAGCGTTTTGATGCAAAAACCTATACCGACGACCCAACAATCGACCCTGCGACAATTAAGTTGGAGCGCACTACATCGTCAAGAACACTCTTCCCTCAGCCACATCTTTTGGTGAAGGCGACCGATGCTCAGGGTCACGCCTTTGTGTTGTGTGACTTTGCCAGCGCAGGTCAGACGGGAACATACTACACCACTTGGCTGCGCCTGAATCAGTAGGCTGACTCCATAGGCGGGAAACGATAATATATCGGCACGCAACTTGCACTCGGTGAGGAAAAAGTTGTTATGGCTGATATATTATCGTTTTTGTTTCCCCTCAAGGAGTATCCTCGCTCGGTGTCGGTGATGTTGCTGGCGCTAAGGCTGCTGTTTGGCGCGCTGCTGATGTGGCACGGAATGTCGAAGGTTGCCAATGTTGCCACGGCGGCGGATGGCTTCCCAAATCCCATAGGGCTGGGCTCCCGGCTCTCGTTCTACCTTGTGGTCTTTGCCGAGGTGATATGTTCGGCAGCATTTATCCTGGGTGCGTTCTATCGTCTGGCACTCATCCCGATGATAGTGGTGATGTCGGTCGCTCTCTTTGTGGTGCATCGCGGGCAGCCCTTGGCGGCGAAGGAGTTGGCGCTAATCTTTTGGGTGGTCTTTATGCTGATGTATGCTATGGGTGCGGGTGCATATTCGCTGGATAACATAATAGCCAGACGGCTCGGTGAAGCGCATCTGGCTAAAACGGAAAATATCTCGGCGGCGAAGCCTGACAATCAGTCGCGGTCGGAAGGGTAGCGCACGCCCAGTTGTCGGCGCACCTCGTCGATGATTTCGAGCGTAGAGATGGATGTCGAGTGACTGTTTACTTCTGACTCCACTCTGCCCTGCTCGATAAGGTCGATGAACTCCTTCACCTCGTAGTAATACTCATTGTGTCCCTCGTCTATGGTGAGTGATTCTCCCTCGGCGCGCTTCTCGTGACCCGATGCGGGTGCCTGGCGAGGGAAGAAACGGATGTCGGCAGGGGTCTGGATGCGGTCAATTAGAATGTTGCCATCCTCGCCCTCAATCTCTGCGGGGAGTTGCGAGTTTGCAATCTTCGAGTAGAGAACTGTGGCATTCATCCCCTCATACTGCATATTCACAGCACCCTGACCATCCACGCCGCTTGACAGAACAATGCCCTGCGCGTCGATTTTCTGTGGTTTGCCGAAGAGCGCCACCAGCGGGTAAATCGTATATACACCGATATCCATCATTGCGCCATTGGCAAACTCGGGGCGGAAGGCGTTCAGCACGATGCCCTCCTTGAACTTATCGTATCGCGATGAGTATTGGCAGAACGATGCGAAGTAACGGCGTGGCGTGCCTATGCGGTGAAGATTATCCCTCACGGCAAGGAAGTTGGGGTGGAGTGTGCTCTTCATCGCCTCCATCAGCGTGACGCCATTTGCGTGCGCCACCAAACTCATCTCTTTAGCCTCCATAGCATTTGCCGCCATCGGTTTTTCGCACAGAATATGCTTGCCGTGCTTCATACATAGTATGCTCTGCTCGGCGTGGGCGTAGTTGGGCGATGCGATGTAGATGGCATCCACCTTGTCGCTTGACGCCATCTCCTCCAGCGAGGTGAAGACATAGGGGATATTGTGTTTTGCGGCAAACTCCTCGCCGCGCTCCTGCGTGCGTGAGTATATGGCGGTGAGTTCAAAGCGCTCATCCTCTCTCGCGCCAGCGATTACCCAGTCGGTGATGAAGTTGGAGCCGACAACTCCGAAACGAATCTTTTTCATTTTACTTTTTCCAGATAAGACGATAGTTGAATCTGCGGTTTGGTGCGGTGTCGCCCTCAAGGCAGAGTGAGATTGGGTCGTCGAGCCCAGCAGGGTTGTCCGCCCACTTGAAATCCACGACAAACTCATCGCCCGTGAGGTTCAGTGCCTCGCGTGATATGGTGAGTTCCAGATGGTTATCGGCATATCGCATCGCAACATCGGCAACCTCCGCCCACGCAGCATTCTCTGCGTCCCAGCGCATCAGCGTTGTTGTGCGCTCGTTCTTTACCGCGCGGTTGATTATGTAGTCGTAGCCGTACCAGCCCGTTGATGAATCGTTGTCTGCGTCAAGCAGCAGAAGCATCCAATTGGGGTCGGTGTGCGGAGTGAGCCTCTCGGCAGTCTTGGCATAGAACGAGATGTTGTGCTCGCCCACGGCGACCTTCGATGTGATGATGTCGTTGCGACCTGAATTGTCGGTATAGTGCAGACCCGCATAGCCCTTTGCGTCGCGGTGGAATGTGTCGCCTTGTGTGTCGCGGTACTCAATCGAGTTGCTCTTCCAGTCACCAAAACGGCCATCAACCTTGCACTCTGTGTAGCCCTTATGCTCAGGGATTGGGCGCGCACCCTTGTAGCGGCGGATGTTCTGCGCCATCTGCATATAGTAGTTGTCGGTGTAGCCACCCTTCATAGGCTGGATGCCTCGGTTGAACTCCATATTGTACTGGTCTACAAACATAAACGAGTTGTAGCGACCCAGCCAAGGCGAGTTTGGTCCGAGGTTGAACTTCATTGCGGTCCACTCGTTCCAGTCGTTGATGTAGAGGAAGTCGGGGTCGCCCTTCAAGGCGTAGTCCCAGCTCTCCTGGAAGTATGCGCCATAGAGAACGGGGTTCTCCTTCACTTGATTGAGGTAGGGGATATATCCCACCTCGGGCATATCGTATTCGTTGAGCTGTGGTTCACCAAAGCGGCGTGTCCACGACTTACCCACGCCCATAGGATTCTCGGTCATCGTTACGGGGTGCTGTGCGGGCGTAACTGCCGCCTGCTCGCGCTTGCCGTTGTGAGTAGAGAGCAACTCCTCGGGTGTCATATTCAGGATGCGGTCATCGGCAAGGCTGTAACCGAAACTCCAGTTGTCCTCCGTTCCGATGTAGCGCTTGCCTGCCCACTCGTAGTAACCCCACCACATATTTCGCAGCGTGAAGAACTCCTTGACCTCATTGGTGTAGTCCTTCAGACTCTTCTGTGTGTAGTCGGGGTTGCCATAATTTGGGTCGTTGGGGTCGGTCTCGGCAGCCTCATAGTAGTTGGGATTTGGATTCTCCACCCATCCGCCGCTGGCGTTGTGGTGTGGGTCGCTGTTGTAGAGCAGCAGCGGTTTGCCGTCCCACTCAAACCAGAGGTCGGTGTATTTCTTCTCCTTGTAAACGCGGTTGTAGAGCTCCTGCACAACGGTAATAACAGGTCCGTTGAACGCCCAGAAGCAGAATTTGGGGACTTTGTTTCCCTCGGCCTTCACCTTTTGCATTGTCTGGAAGATAACCTCCCACTCATCCCAGTAGCGCACTGCGTTGGTCACATCCATAATCATTACATCCACACCCGCATCGGTCAGCATCGAGAGGTCCTTGCGGATAACCCACTCGTCCTGACTCAGGAAATATCCCATCTCGGGCTCGGCGTAGTGGAAGTGGTAGGCGTCAATCTGCCACAACTTGTGGTTGGTGTCCTTGCGAGCTTCGGGGTCCTGCTCCAGAATCTTTGTCACATCGGCAGAGTATGGCGCTTTCCACGAGTGGATGTTCTGCGTGTGCCAGGTGATGTAGAAGATACCCACCACGCGGCGCTTGTCGTTCTTCACATCGCCAGTTTCGGCGTTGGTTGGCATAGTGCGACCGATTGCGTCAGTTGCCACCCAGGTGTCGGAGTAGAGGTCGCGCTGTGTAATCTCCTTGCTTTTTCGTTGTGCCGAGGCGTTGATGCTGATAGCGAGCAGGGCGAGAAGAATGAGATTTCTCATAGTAAGAGTTTTTTGCGTGAATTAAAACTCAACCTTTGGCGCTTGTGCAGCTGCCTCGTCGGCTGCGAAGTATGGCTTCTGGTCAAAGCCGAACATCTTTGCGATGATGACCGCAGGGAAGCGACGCACTGCTGTGTTGTAGCTCTGCGTTGCGTCGTTGAACTCCTTGCGGGCCACGGTGATGCGGTTTTCAGTACCCTCCAACTGCGCCTGTAACTCCAGGAAATTCTGGTTTGCTTTCAGGTCGGGGTAGTTCTCCGATACGGCAATCAGGCGACCAAGAGCAGATGTCACAGCCGACTGCGCCTTCTGATACTCTGCGATGTTCTGCTCGGTAAGGTCGTCGAGCGACACATTCACCGATGTAGCCTTTGCGCGTGCATCCACAACTGCGGTGAGTGTTGACTCCTCGTGCGAGGCATAGCCCTTTACGGTTGAAACGAGGTTTGGAATAAGGTCGGCGCGGCGCTGATACTGAGTCTCAACATTCGACCACGCACTCTTTACAGCCTCCTCCTTGTCTACCATTCCGTTGTAAGTTGAGCAAGATGAGAGTGAGAACACGGCTACAATAGCCGCAAGGATAATCTTTTTCATAGGTTTCTATTTTTTTTGTTTTATATTTTCGTTTGTTGTACTTGTCTTTGCGAGGAGGGCATTGCCCGACGCAGCAATCTCTTGTATTTGTCGTAACTTGCAATGAATGAAATTTTGAATTTTAACCCACCACAAGGGTGGCTTTTCGCTGCTATGCTCGGCATAGTGAAAATAAATTTTCCCTCTACTCTCGCTTAAACGCAGCGTTGAATTTTGGATTCATCTCCGCTACCATCTCGACCCAGCGCCGCCGCCACCGAAGCGTCCTCCGCCCCAGCCGCCGCCCATACCGCCGCTGAAGCCTCCGCCTCCCATACCGCGACCAAATCCGCCGCCCATAATGATAGGTCCGCCACCTCGGTGTCCGCCCGAGTTGCTATTGTCTGCCGCACGGCGTTTGCGCCTTACGATGCTGCCGCACTTCTGGCATACGAAGGTATCCTCATTGACTACAAAGCCCATGGCACGCTCCATTACGCGGCTTGACTCCTTTTGTAGGGACAATTTCTTGCATTCGGGGCACTTTTTCGATGCACGATAGACCATTAGTACGATGCCGAGATATATCAGCAGGATTGCGCCGAACATCAGTATAATATGTTTTGGCGCAAGGTCCTCTTCTGCTATGTAGTCGTCATTTCCGCCTGCATCTAACTCGCTACCGTTCAGTACGCTGCGTATTGCCATCACGCCCGCCACCATTCCGCTGTCGTAGTCACCCGCACGGAAATAGGGTAGCATATACTGCGTCTGTATTCGCTTGCATAACGCATCTGGCAAAACACCCTCAATGCCGTAGCCAGTCACAAATCGTATTTCCCTCTGCTCCTCCACCAGCAGAATGCCGATGCCGCTGTCGCTCTTGCTGCCAACGCCCCACGATGAAAAGAGTTCATAGGCGAACTCGAAAACATCATCGCCCTTAATCTCGCGCACAGCCACCACGGCGGTCTGCGCTATGCCTCGGTGGCGGAGGTCGTAGCAGATGGAGTCGATGCGTGCAACCGCTTCGGCGGAGAGAATGCCATCGGGGTTGGAGGTAAAACAATAGCGATTTTCCATCTGCACATTAGGAATTTCGCCAACGCTATACCTTTTAGCGGCGGCAGAGAATATGCAGAAGGAGCAAATCGCTATCAGTAACAGGCGTTTCATACACCTATTTATATAATATGGTATATCCCCAAGGTTTAATGTCGTACTCAAGGTGTACTGGCAACAACACATCCTCGCCCGTGATGGCGTTCTTGTAGTTGCCCGCGTAGATGCCGTTGTTGAAATCGGCGTGGATAGTGTAGGGCGAGAGATTCATAATCACATATACTCGGCTATCCTCCTTCTCGCGCACGAATGTCATCAGGCAATCCTTGGCGTTGTTCTCAATCTCAATCATTCTGCCACCCAGCTCGCCAGCCTGCAAAGCCTTCTGTGAGTGCTTCAGGTTGATAAGTTTGCGGTAGAATGCGGTATGCTCGTTAGCCTCATAGTGAGGGATGTGGTCCTTGTCGAAGAATTCGAATGAGTGGTCGTAACCAACCTCCTGACCTGTGTAGAGCAGTGGCATCGCCGCCTCCCATACAAAAGTGAGTGCAGTCATCACCTCCAATGCGTCGCCAAAACGACTCCACTCGCTGCCGCTCCACGAATTCTCGTCGTGGTTTGAGGTAAACATCATTCTCATTGCTGACGATGGATATCTCTCTCGGTCGGCGTAAAGTATGTTGCGCAAGTCCCACACGCGGCGCGCACCCTTTGCGATGTCGCACATAATGTGGTGAATCTCCCACGCGTAACCCATATCGAAAGCGCGGTCAAAGAGGTTCAACTCCTCAGCCTCCGCCAGCATAAATACATCGGGCTTGATTGCGTGCAGCACCTTTGCCGCCTCCTGCCAGAACTCGATTGGCACAAGCATAGCCATATCGCAGCGGAAGCCATCGATGTTGTGCTTCTCAACCCAGAAGCGCATCGCCTCAATCTGTCCGCGCCACACATCGTGGTTTGCGTAGTTGAGTTTTGCAGTGTCGGTCCAGTCCCAGGGTACCTTCGCTGTGCCATCCGCCTCGCGCTCATACCAGTCGGCTGGCTTCGACTGCAACCATTTTGCATCGCGCGCCGTGTGGTTTGCTACCCAGTCAAGAATGACCTTCATACCGAGCGAGTGTGCTTTTTCTACAAAAGCGTCGAAATCTTCAATCGTTCCAAACTCTGGATTTACCGCCTTGTAATCACGAATCGAGTAGTAAGACCCCAGCTCTCCCTTGCGATTCTCCTCGCCGATAGGGTAGATTGGCATCAGCCAAATGGCGTCAATTCCCAACTCGCGGAGAAACTCCAGCTTCTCAATTGCTGCGCGCAGCGTGCCTTCTGGTGTCAGCTGGCGCACATTCATCTCATATAAAACTGCCGAATATGACCACTCGGCGTGTATGTTGTTATTCTGTTTTGTCATTTTTCTAATCAATAAGTAGTACAAATGTAACAAAAATATTTGAATTCCTATACACTTTTTGCTTTGCATCGTCTCTTCGTGTCACCTTGCTTTCTAAGGTGTTTTCTGGGTTTATTATATATACCTATATTATATATAGAGGGGTTTTCAGAATGACGCCAAAATTCCAATGTTAAGGTAATGTTAATTATTAAGATATTTTAATAATGTAACGCATTGGTGTGTAGATAGTTAGGTAAAAAGAGCGGTTTTAGTGGTGTAAAAAAGAAT
>JAFYOF010000029.1 GCA_017560305.1 Alistipes sp. | reverse complement strand
GGATGTGCAGCGCCTGACAGAGCTGAAGTTCATCCGCATCTCGCGTTATGATACCGATAAGGCTGATAACGAGATAAAGAAGATTGAGGAGGATATCAAGTCAACAAAGTACGACCTGGAGCACCTGACCGAATACACAATCGCATACTATGAGCGCATACGCGAGAAGTATGGCAAGGGTAGAGAGCGTAAGACCGAGATTAGAGAATTTGACGCAATCGAGGCTACAAAGGTGGCGGTGACAAACGCCAAGTTGTATGTTGACAGAGCGGAGGGATTCTTCGGTATCGGTAAGAGTATGAAGGATGCCGAGTTTGTCTGCGATTGTAGTGATATTGATGATGTGATTGTCATCCTGAAGGATGGTCGCTATGTCATCAAGAAGGTGGCCGACAAGGATTTCTTCGACAAGAACATCTATTACATCGGCGTGTTCAAGCGTAACGATGAACGCACGATTTACAATGTCCTGTACCGTGATGGCAGGGGTGGCGCGATAATGATGAAGCGTTGCGCTATCAAGAGCATCACACGCGATAAGGTCTACGACCTCACCAAGGGAACGCCAAAGAGCGAGTTGCTCTATATGTCTGTAAACCCTAATGGCGAGGCAGAGGTGTTGAAGGTTTACTTCCGTCCACGCCCACGCCTGAAGAAGGTGATTACCGACCTGGACTTCTCGACCATCGCAATCAAGGGTCGCGCGGCAGCGGGTAACCTCTTCTCGCGTTACAGTATCCATAAGATTGTCCTCAAGGAGAAGGGAACTTCGACTCTGGGCGGTCAGGATATCTGGTTTGATGAGGATGTACGCCGCTTGAATACTGATGGTCGTGGTATCTTGCTTGGTGAGTTCAAGGGAGATGATAAGTTGGTGGTGTGGACATCGAAGCAGCAGTATTACATTACGGGCTTCGGCGTTGAGCAGCACTTCCCTGATGAGACCATCTGTGTAGAGCGATATGTGGCGGGTAAGATTTACAGCCTCTGCTACTATGACCGCGAGCAGAAGTATTACTATATGAAGCGCTTCCAGCTGGAGCCAACCGAGAAGATGTTGTCGTTCCTGGAGGGCGAAGATGTAGCGGACTTCGTATGTATGACTGGCGTTGAGGGTGCTAAGCTGGTTGTGACCTACAAGGGTGCACACGCAACACGCCCAGCAGACGAGGTGGATGTGGATAGTTTCATCGGTGTGAAGAGTCCTCGTGCAAAGGGTAAGCGAATCACAACTTATGATGTAGATACATTGCACTTCGTAGAGCCAGAGATTGAGCCGGCGGATGAGGAGACAGACGAGCCAATGGATGTTGATTTGGAGGGCGTAGAGGCTGTAGAGGCTGACGCTCCTGCAACTTCGGCTGCACCAGCGGCGACAAATGTAATCTCGATGGGTGCTACCGAGGAGGATGTAATGGTGGGTGACCCCGAGCAGTTGAACCTTTTTTAATGGCGTAGGATGAAACTCTTTTTGGTAGGATATATGGGATGCGGCAAGAGTTCGCTTGGTCGAAAAGTTGCCCGACGAGGCGAGATGCGCTTCGTGGATATGGACTCGCTCATCGAGGAGCGTGAGGGAGCATCCGTGAGTGATATATTTCATTATCAGGGTGAGGAGTATTTCCGCACAAAGGAGCGAGAGATTATTGAGGAGATAGCGGCCGAGGAGGGCGATGTCGTGGTCTCAACGGGTGGCGGAGTACCTACCTGGAAGGATAATATGGCGCGTATGAACGAGATAGGCGAGTGTGTCTATCTGCGTCGCACCGCCGAGCAGATTGCATCACGCCTGAGCCCGCACGGCAGGCAGAAGCGCCCAAAGTTGAGAGGTCTGAATGACGAGGAGCTGGTGGCTTTTATGACTGCAAATATGGCGGAGCGAGAGCCTTACTACTCGCAGGCGAAGCACTGCATCGATTGTGTGTCGATGAGTGATGAGGAGTTGATAGAAACGATACTTTCATTAGCAAACTAAGGATGGATAACAGACCCATAGGTGTATATGATTCAGGTTTTGGGGGACTCTCTGTATGGCGTGAACTGTATAGAGCGTTGCCCGATGAGTCGTTGATATACCTTGGGGATGGCAAGAACTGCCCCTATGGTTCGCTGCCCGAGGAGCGCATCCGTGAGTTGGCGGTGCAGAGTGTGGAGGAACTCTTAAGGCACGATTGCAAACTCATAGTCGTGGCGTGCAATACGGCTACGGCGGCGGCGATAAACCACCTAAGAGAGAGGTTTTCGGAGTTGCCGATAGTGGGACTTGAGCCTGCAGTGAAGCCCGCCTGCCTGAAGTCAAAGCGCAAGCGAGTGGCGGTGGTGGCGACCGAGAGAAGCCTTGCGAGCGAGAAGCTGCGTGTGGCGCTGGAGCGATATGGTGAGGGCGTAGAGGTGATAAAGGCTGTGGGCAGAGGTTTTGTGGAGGCTGTGGAGGCCGATGCGGAGGAGAGCCCCGAGACGCTGGAGAGGGTGAGGGCGGTGATTGAACCGGTACTTGAAAGCGGGGTAGATGTGATAGTTTTGGGCTGTACGCACTACCCATTCCTAAAGGGAGCGATACGCCAGGTAGTGGGAGAGCGTGATGTGATGATAATAGACTCGGGTGAGGCGGTGAGCAAGCGCGTGGAGAGTCTGCTTGAACACTACGGCATCAAGGCGGTTGAAGATAACGAGCCGCGATATGAATTTTTGAGTTTTGCTGATGCGGAGTATTGTGATAGGCTGCGACGCAAGGCATTTGATGAGAAATAGGAACGAAGATTACATTATATATATTTATGGCACAAAGTGTAAAAAATAGTACCAAGAAGAAGCCGCAACCAGTGGAGCAATCGAACGACAACCTGATTTGGATATCGGGCATCGTGATGGTTGCCATCGGTCTGTTTGCGATTGTATCGGTGGTGTCGCACTTCTTCAACTGGTCGTCGGATATATCAGCATTGAATAACGATAAATCGCTCTCGGGCGAGACGATTCCGTTTGAGAACTTCTGCAATGGAGTGGGCGCGAAAGTGGGATATCTGCTTGTTGATAAGATGTTTGGCGTGTGCGGCCTGATTATCCCAATTGTTTTGACGATGATTGGCTGGCGCATATTCCGCAAGCAGAAACTGAGCCTTAACCACTTTGTGTTGAGTTCGGCGCTGGTGCTCATTATGGGCTCGCTGACATTCGGTGTGGTGGACTGCAAGACCGAGATGGCGCACGATTTGGGTGGTGCGCTGGGCGTTATGTGTGCTGATGAGTTGATGTCGGCACTTGGCGTGGGCGTGTTGCTTGTGTTGTTGGTGGGTTGGATTTTGACAGGTGTGTTTATCAATCGCAACTTCATCAGCAAGGTGAATAATGTCAGTGACAAGATGGTGGACAAGAGCGAGAAAATCTTTACGGGTGTTAAGGATTTTGTCGCATCACGCAAGGCTGGCGAGGAGACTGCGGAGGAGACAGAGACTCAGGAGGGCGTAGAGGAGCAGACTGCACCTGCGGAGCATAGCGCTTCGGTTGCAGAGCCCGTGCAGGAGCCCGTGTTGCCATCGCCCGAGCCCAGAGAGTATGTTGTGCCTATGCCAGAGCCAGAGTATGAGATGGAGGCGGTGTCGGCGCAGCCACAACCACAGCCCGAGGAGAGACCGATGACGATGAACGAGTATCTTGCCCAGAAGCGAGAGCAGGAGCGTAGTCAGAGGGTTTCGGCGCCAGAGCCAGAGAGTGATGGCTTTGAGGTTGTGCCACGCGTGGAGAACACCGTGACGCGAGTTGCGCCGCAGGTGGTGGTAGAGCCCGTGGAGGATGAGGATGGATTTATGGTGATGCCAAACCCAGCGGCAAAGCCTAATGAGATAAATGTGGATGTGTTGCTTGACCGCAAGCCACAGAACCTAGTGGATGACGATTTTGAGGTTGTGTCGGCAGGTGGTGCAAAGCCTGCGCCAGCGACTGAAGTCGGCACGGTTGGCGGTGGTGTGATTCCTTCAAAGCCTGCGGCGGATGATGACTTTGAGGTTGTGGTAAATCCAAAAGGTCGTGCGATGGATTCATCAATCGTACCTGAGCAGGAGCGTTTGGTGGTGAATGTGATTGAGAATAAGGTGCGCACAGTGCCTGAGGAGGAGATTTCCAACGAGCTCTATGACCCATTGCGTGATTTGGAGTATTACAAGAAGCCTTATGTGTCGCTGCTGGAGGATTACAAGTCGCCAAACAAGGTGAGCAGCGCCGAGATTTATGATAACAAGTGCCGCATTCAGGAGACGCTGAAGTATTTCGGTATTCCGATTGTGGATATTGACGCTACGGTGGGTCCTACCGTGACTCTGTATGAGATTAAGCAGGCGCAGGGTGTGAAGATTTCGAAGATTCAGAGCCTTGAGAAGGATATTGCACAGAGTCTGCGTGCGCAGGGTATTCGTATCATTGCGCCAATCCCAGGAAAGGGTACAATTGGCATTGAGGTGCCTAACCGCGATAAGCAGATTGTGTCGATGTACTCGTCAATATGCTCGGAGGAGTTCCAGAATGCGAAGATGGAGTTGCCGATTGTGATTGGTCGCACCATCCAGAACGAGAACCTTACATTTGACCTGGCGAAGTTGCCTCACCTTTTGGTGGCAGGTGCTACGGGTCAGGGTAAGTCGGTGGGTCTGAATGCCATCATCACTTCGTTGCTCTTCACGAAGCACCCAGCGCAGCTGAAGTTTGTGATGATTGACCCGAAGATGGTGGAGTTCTCGGTGTATAACAAGCTGGAGCGTCACTTCCTCGCCAAGATGCAGTCGGATGAGGAGCCTATCATCACCGAGCCAAAGAAGGCAGTATGCGTATTGAACTCTTTGGTGGAGGAGATGGGTAGTCGTCTGGAGTTGCTGAAGCTGGCTACGGCGAGAAACATTGTGGAGTATAACGAGAAGTTTACATCTCGTCGTCTTAACCCTAATAAGGGTCATCGTTATTTGCCTTACATTGTGGTGATTATCGATGAGTTTGCCGACCTGATTATGACCGCAAAGGAGGTAGAGGTGCCTGTGATGCGATTGGCGCAGAAGGCGCGTGCGGTGGGTATTCACCTTATTATCGCTACGCAGCGACCAGATGTGAAGGTCATCACGGGAGGTATCAAGGCCAACTTCCCTGCCCGTATTGCGTTCCGTGTGATGCAGATGATTGACTCGCGTACCATCATTGACCAACCAGGTGCAAACCAACTCATTGGTCGCGGAGATATGCTCTTCTCGAAGGATGGCGAACTGACCCGTATTCAGTGTGCGTTGGTTGAGACCAAGGAGGTGGAGCGACTGGTGGACTTTATCTCAAAGCAGCAGGGTTATCCTTCGGCTTACGGATTGCCAGACTTTGATATGGAGTCGGGCACAGAGGGTGCGAGCGATGGCGAGAGTGGTGCGCCAATGAAGTATGACTCGCTCTTTGCCGAGGTGGCGCGTGCGGCGGTGACGAATGGTATGATTTCTACATCGGCTATTCAGCGCAATTATGAGGTTGGATTTAACCGCGCGGGTCGTATTATGTTGCAGTTGGAGCGTGCGGGCATCGTAGGTCCGCAGATGGGTGTGAAACCGCGCGAGATTAAGTTCTATGACCTGCCATCGCTGGAGGCGAAGTTGCAGGCGTTGGGCGTCTCGACATACTAAAACGGTGGGCTGCGGCGTTATAAAGAAAAAAGCCTATGCGTAGAGTCGTGATGATAATGATGGCGTTGCTGATGGGAGTGTCGGCGGCGTGTGCCCAGGGAGGCGAGCAGGCGGTGTTACGCCGTGTGGCGGAGTATGTGAAGGGACTTGGTAGTTACGATGTTGCATTCTCGGTGAAGGCGGGCGACTATACGACTGCTGGAAGTTATTCGGTGGCGGGAGATGCCTATTATATCCTCTTTGATGTGGCGGAAGTCTACTCCGATGGCAAGACCCGATATGAAGTGGATAACGACCGCAAGGAGGTGAGCGTTGATGTGGTGGATCTGGAGAGCAGAAACATCCTTGACAACCCAACACGATGCTTTGACTTTGTGGGAGATGACTACGCTGCGCAGATTGTAAATCAGGATGCAAAGCAGGTGGTGTTGCAACTAGTGGCTCAGGATGAGGAGCAGGAGGGTGAGATTGTGCTCACAGTGAATAAAACCTCGGGAAAGCCTTTGGTGGTGTCGTATCTGCTTTATGATGACCGCGTGGATGTGGAGATAAAGTCGTTTGCGAGCCGAAAGGAGAAGATAAAGAGTTTCTCGAAGGCGTTGTATAAAGATTACGATATAGTAGATTTCAGATAGATGAAAAGGTTGTTGGCGAGAGGGTCAGCAACCTTTTTTTGTAGCCTCTCCCATCACCGAAGACAGGATAATTCAAAATTCAAGATTCAAAATTGATTTTTTTTCGTTACTGGTGTTTTGGTGGTGGAATTTATCTGTATTTAGGAAAATAGTTGATTCATTTTTGTCGTTTGTAGGGTAGGAGAATGGGTGAGAATGTGGTGTAAAAGTGGCGAAAATGTGCGACACCCCCTCGGAAGAAAATTTTTTTGCGCTTAAATCGCCCGAAAATGGGCAAAAATGGGGTATTGGCGGGATTTATTGTCAAAATAGCCTCATTATTTGAGGCGTAAAATTGCTTATTTGAGAAAAAATAACTACTTTTGCTTATTAAAAGTAATGCGCATAAAGTGCTAATTTAGGAAAAGAAGAAATATATGTTGAACGAAGAAGAAAAGAAAGACGAGTTGGTGGGTAGGATTATTCCCATTAATATCGAGGAGGAGATGAAGTCCGCTTATATCAACTACTCGATGTCGGTTATCGTATCGCGTGCGTTGCCTGATGTGCGTGATGGTTTGAAGCCTGTACATCGACGCATCCTGTTTGATATGAGCCACGAGCTCAATCTCTACTCTGACAAGCCGACCCGTAAGTCTGCCCGTATTGTCGGTGATGTGCTCGGTAAGTTCCACCCACACGGCGATAGCTCGGTTTATGAGGCTATGGTGCGTATGGCGCAGGAGTGGGCGATGCGTTATCCTTTG
>JAFYOF010000028.1 GCA_017560305.1 Alistipes sp. | reverse complement strand
TGTGTAGTGCATATCCTCCTTGGTGTAGCCGTACTTGGCAAGGATGGGCTCGTAGATGTTCATCGAGTCCAGTTCGACGCTGTTGCGCTTGTGCTGGAGGTAGGCATTCACGAGCATCGCATCGTGGAATATCTGACCCAGCTGGCGGTCGGGGATAATCCTCGCCCTGCGGCACGAAAAGAGCATCGAAGCCACCAGAAGGAGGCATAATATGCTATACAACTTTTTCATAAGTGGTTGATTTTAAGGTTTGTCGCACAACGCCACTGATGATGAGCAGGGCGATGGCGAGGTATGCTATAACGGTGAGTGCTACATCACCCCAGTGCAGTTCCACGGGGTAGGCGTCAATCATCAGCGTAGCCGTGTTGAGTCGCACGACACCGAAAATCTGCTGCACGAGCGTCAGTCCCACGCCCAATATAACGCCGATGGTGAGGCTCAGGAGAGCCATCAGGCGACCCTCACTGATGAAGATGCCACGCGTAAGGCTCTGCTTGGCACCGAGGGTGCGGAGCGTCGCAATGTCGTCGCGCTTGTCGATGATGACCATCACAAGAGTGCCCACAATCGAGAGCGAGGCGACCGCCATAACCACCATAGCGATGATGAAGACACCCCACTTCTCAAGCGCCATAAGGCGGTAGATGGAGTTGCTCTGGTAGCGTGTCTGCACCTTGAAACCCTCGCCACAGAGTTGCTCGACGGCGCGCTTCGTGGCGGCGGCAGAGGCGTCGGGCAAGAGCGCAATCTCGATTGACGAGGCGCGGTCGGGGTAGTTGAAAAGTCCCTGGGCGCAACGCAGCGAGGTGTAGAGGTCGGAGCTGTTGTCCTGATCGATGGAGTAGATGCCCACCATAGGCAGGTCGCGGCGTGTGTAGCCACCGATGGGAACGAGCGACGAGATGCGCTTGCGGTTGATGGCGTAGAGGCTTATCTGCTTGCCCACCGAGGTGCGGGTCATCAGGCGCAACTCCTGCGCCACGCCGTGAGCCGCCACAAGGCAGTCGTTCTCATCGAACTCCGTGGTGAACGAGCCTGCAAGCAGTCGGTCGGCGATGGGGATGACATCATCGTAGCAGCGCTCGACACCCTTCACCGTGGCGATGGTCTGCCTGCCCTCGTACTCCGCCAGGGCGCTCTGCTCCAGCTGGAGGCTGAAGCCCGCGATGCCCTCAACCCTGCGCAGGGCGGCGGTGTCGATGCTCTCTATGAGGAAGGTGGTGCCCGTAGCGGGGCTGACCTTCAGGTCGGCATCCACAGCGCGGTAGAGGTCGCTGGTCATACGCTCCAGACCGTTGAAGATGGAGAGCAAAAGGATGATGGCGGCAACGGGCACAGCCATCGCCACCACGCTCACGCCCGAGATGATGTTTATGACCGAATGAGACTTCGGCGAACGGACATAGCGAGCCGCTATCCAGTATTTAAGTCGCTGACGCATCAGTGGTTAAGGGGTTACTCCTTGAGCAGCGAGTCGATATTCTCGATATACTCAAGCGAGTCGTCGAGGAAGAACTGCAACTCGGGCACAACCTTGAGCTGGTTGCGGATGCGCTTACCCAGCTCGCGGCGCAAGAACCAGTTGTTCTGCTCCAATGACTTCATAACCTCCTCACTCTTGTCGAATGGGAAGATGCTGAAGTAGACCTTCGCATAGCCAAAGTCGGGCGATACGCGGACTGTGGTAACGGTAATCATCGAGCCGTTTGAGATGGCTGCACCATCACGCTGGAGAATCTCGGCGATGTCGCGCTGAATCTGACGAGCAATCTTCTGCTGTCGTGTTGTCTGTACTTGTTCCATAGTTTTTTTATGTTTTTGTTTTCTTTATATTTTCTTGCTTTTCTCTTTACTATTCTCTTCTTCTAATGCCTTCTTCAAAAAGGTAGATTCCCATCATTTCCGATTACACCCTGACCGATTTTGCGCAAGTTACAAGATTCGGAAATGGGGAATGACAAAATATCTAATTTTGAATTTACTTTGTCTTCGACTGCTCGAACTTGAAGTCGCGTGAGCGGGATATCTTCTTGGGCTTGTAGTACCACGAAGTGTAGCCCTCGCGGCTGAGGCGGTAGGCAAGCGTGATGCTGACATTGATGTTGTCGATGGGCGAGCGCAGAGGCGTGAGATAGAATGGATTCTCAAGCCCATCGGTGGCATTGTCGTAATACTTGTTACGATTGCGCAGGATATCGGCATAGCCGTAGTAGTAGCGGGCACGCACACCAAACTCATAGCGGCCAAACAACAGAGCGAAGCCCGCACCGCCCGCCAGGCCGTAGTTAAAGCGGTTGTCGCGCTCTATGCGCCAGTCGTAGTCACCAGCCGCATCGCTGTCGCTATAGCTCCAGTCGCCGCCGAAGTTATAGGAGAGCGTAAAGGCCGCCTCGAGATAGACCCTCAGGTGGTTCTTCGCAAGGTAGGCGTGAGGCTGCCACACTATTGGCAACATAATGATGTTGATGTTGCGGTCGTAGTAGGAGTAGATGCGCTGCTCCTGACCATTCTCATCCATTATGGAGTAGTAGGTGTAACCGTAGGAGTAGCCACGCTGCATATACTCCAAATCGATACCCACAGCACCCACGAAGCGGGGCAGCGAGTAGTAACGCCACGAGAGCGAGTAGTTGCTCACACCCCACAGCCAGCGGCTCTCCGACTTGGGGTAGAAACGCGCCATAGCCGTGCCAAGACCTCCCGCAACGCCCACCAGATGCTGCGCCGACGCCCTGTCTGCGCTCACCATAGCCATTAACGAGAGGAGTATGTAGATTAGTTTTTTCTTCATTATTTATTATTTTCTTTTCGTCCATTTAGTTTATCTTCGGTGGCGGGGGCAGGCGAACGCCTGTTTTGCATTTACCTTGCTACCGAAGATACGGGCGTAACGCCCGCTCTCCATTTACCTTGCCCAGAAAGAATCTGGGGCGAGATTGTATATTTGCTGTTGCGTGAAGTTGAAAAAGTAATTTTGAATTTTGAATTTCCCTATCGCAGGCCGCCGAGCATTCCGCTCATACCGCCCATTCCACCCATAGCGCCACCAAGGCCGCCTGAGTTACGATTATTCTGCTTCTTGCCCGACTCACGAGCCTTGCGGCGCTCCTCCTCCAGCTTGATGAGGCGCTGCATCTCGCGCTTGTCAAGGCGCTCGTTCAACTGCTGCATAGTGATTGGTGCAAACAACTGACCCATATCGATTGAGAACTCAAACTCCCAGCCGGTCTTGGTGGTGAAGAGCTCCTCCTCGTTCTCGTTCTTGTAATACTCGGCGCGCTCACTCTGGCGTCGCTCGACCATATTACCGCCATCCCAGCGTCCGTTGCGGTTCTTGTCCTCGATGATGCGCATCTTCAAATCACCCACGGGGATGTAGTTGAGCGTATGCACGCCCTCGCCCACATTGCGAATCTCACGCAGGGTCTTGCCGTGGGAGTCGGTAATCTGGAAGATGTACTCATCGCCCGCCTCGCGTGGGCGCACATTGAGCACCAGAGTGGCGTACTTGTCGATGTCGGACACCGTGATGTTCATATCCAGCGAGTCGTTACCCTCGCCCGTGATGTCGGCAAGAGCATCGGTCGGGATGTGGAGGCGGTAGCGGCGCTTGGAGTCCCAGTTGCTCTGCAGACGCCACTTGCGGGGCGATACAGAGTCGGGTATGAAGCGCAGCTTCTCGACTATCGTGTCGCGCTTCTCGCCATAGGAGATGAGCGAAAAGGCGGTGCTGTCGAAGTGGGTGAGAGGTGTGGCGAACTCAAGCTGAAGATCCTCCTCGGGGTTGACCTCGATATCCTTGCGCAAGTTGACGAACTGGAAGGTGGATGGGCGGTAGGGCTCAACCCACTCTCTGCCCTCGGCCTCGGCCTTCTCGCGCTCCTTCTGCAACTTCTCGCGCTCCTTCTCCTGCTCACGGCTCTCCACCAGACGCCAAGCGAGATTCAAATCCTCGCTGTGCTCACGAAGCATACGCACCGAGTCGTGCTTCATATAGGTGATGTGGGCGTGGAGCGTGTCGGGAAGGCTCTCGGATGGTACGCTGAGCCACAGGGCGAGCGTATCACGGCCACGGGTGAGAGGCTCTATAATAATCCTGTCGGAAGGGACTTCGTCGATGGTGAGTGAGCGGATGTCGGGGTTTGCTGCCGAGAACTGCAACTCAAGCTGGTGGCGGTCAAGGCGCTTCGACTCCTGCAACGACTGGCGGGCAAAGCTCACATCCTGGAACATACGGAAGTAGAGCTGCGGCTCTGCCGAGGTATAGTGGCGCAGCGAGTCGTACCAGATGGCGAACTCGGACATCTGGGCGGGGTTGTAGACATCGTCAAGGAAGCCAATCTTGTCAATCGAAGGCTCGTAGGTCTGGTTGTCGTTGCTGTCCCAGAAGGCGTAGACACGATAGTCCACGGGCTTGAGGTTCTGGGCGATGAAGATACCATTCTTCTGCGAGCGGGCAATCTTCGATGGCTTGTACTTGAACATCGTAGAGTCGTAATCCTGAGGCACATCCACCGAGTCGGCCTCGAAGAAGCAGATGAAGGCACGACCCAGCGAGTCGCCCTTCTGGCTGTCCTCGGTGTAGCCCGACATCAGCATAGAGTCGATGGACTTGCCCGTAGAGAATACATAGCGCAGACCGTGCAGCGGGTTGCCCTCGTTGTTGTCGACCACCGTAGAGCCGAACTCAATGGCGTAGGTGGTGTTATCGTCCAGCGAGTCACGCTCCATCTCGACCACAAGGGTCTTGCCACGCAGCAGCAGGCGAGGCTTCTTGCGCATCGCAGGCGAGGTGTAGAGCTCCTTCTGCTGGTCCCTGATCTGGACATACTCGTTGAAGGTGATGTAAATCTTGTCATCGTCGAACTCGGTGGAGTAGAACTCGGGCATCACGCCGAGAACAACCGGAGGCAGCGAGTCGCGTGGTCCGCCCGTGGGCGAGCCTACCGAGGCGCAACGGATGAAGAGCGTGCCGACAAACAGCAGCACGATGGCCACCGAGAGAAGGCGAATATAAAATGGTTTTTTGTTCATATCAATCGTATCTTGTCCCGTTAAAAGGTGCTATTTCTGTGGCGGTGTGTAGAACTCGTTCACCACTCGCCAGCCAGCCGAGTTGTGCGACTGACGCCACGAGGTGATGTAGAACTTGGTGTCTACCTTCTCCAGATTCTCGGGCAGCGCATAGTTGCGGTAGGCGTAAATCTGGCACTCGGGGATGACCATCACAATCATAGAGAGAGGGTTCTCCAGAAGGATGGAACTCTGGTACTCATCCGAGAAGTTGAACGAGCCGAAGGCGTCGGGGTCGGTGCGCTTCTCGCCCGAGGTCTTATGGGTGATGATGCGCGCCTGAGCATCCTCCCACGATGCCACGGTCCACTCGGTGGTGTCGGCGCAGAAGGCGTAGGTGTCAACATCCTGAGCGCGGGAGTAGGCGCCGTTGGTTGTCGACTGGATGTAGATGGCGGTGTTATAATTCGTGTAGTTTATAACATCCTTGAAGCAGCCCGCAAGGCATATCACGCAAAGGGCGACACAGAGTATCATCATTCGTGTTCTCATAGACTTTTTCGTAATTCTGACCAAAGGTCGTTGAGCGTTTTTTTAAACACGGGGTGCTCACGCCCACCCTCCAGCTCGCACATAGGCTCCAGCGCAAACTCCCTCTGCTGCATCAGCGGATGAGGGATAGTCAGGCGAGGGGTGGAGATGACCTCGGCATCGTAAAACATTATGTCGATATCCATCGTGCGGGAGCAGTAGCGCTCGCCCGTGGATGATTTTTCCCTGAACTCCTTTTCGCGGTCACGACCCAACTCAGCCTCGATGGATTGGGTGGCATCAAGCAGAGCCGTGGGCTCGAGCGTGGTCTCAACTATGACCGCCTGATTGGAGAAGGGCTCCTCGGCGTGGAAGCCCCACGCCTCGCTGCGGTAAATCTGCGAAGAGGCCACAACCTTACCAACACGCTCGCCGAGCAGTTCCACGGCGCGGTGCAGGGCAGAGGGCATATCGCCTCGGTTGCCACCAAGAAGCAGGGTCACGCGGTGCATCACTTCAGTCGGTTGATGGTTTTGCTCACCGCCAGCGCAAAGTGCGTAAAGACGATGCGGGCGTTGCCGTTCTGGTTAATCTGGCGCATAGCGGTCTCAATCTCGCCCATAATAAACTCCACATTCTGGTTGCCGATGAAGGGGGCGAACTTATTGCAGAACGAGGCCTCCTCGCCCCACAGATAACTTATCGAGCCGAGACCTGCGTGGAGCATATAACTCTCGCGCAGCAATCGTGCCGAGTGAAGGAGCATTGCCCGCTGCTGCTCGCGCGAAAGAGCTGCCACCTCGTCGGCCCACTCGATGAGCTCAAGGTGCTTGTCGTTGTACGACAGGCGCATCAGGCGGCAGAAGAGCTCGAAACTCTCGCTGCGCACGGCATCCTCCTCGCCCATAGCCAGGCGGCGCATCTCGATGAGGTCACCACCCGCAAGGCGTGCCATATTCTGACGCTGAACGGGGTCGGCAATGGATGTGGCAACACCCTCCAATGAGGCTATATCAAGCAGCGGCACAGAGATCTCCTGCGTACGCGAGAAGATGGTCTTGAGCAGGCGGTCGGGGCGCTCGCTGATGAGCAGAAAGACGGTCTTATCCCAAGGCTCCTCAAGGATTTTGAGAATCTTGTTGGCGGCCTCCTCGTTCATAGTCTCCGCCTGCCAGATGATGACAATCTTATACTCCGACTCGAAACTCTTGAACGAGAGGCGGCGGATAATCTCCTCGGCCTCCTTGGTGGAGATGATGCCCTGAAGGGCCTTGCCCAGATCGAGGCTGTCGTTCCAGTGCTCACGGGTAAAGTAGCCGCCCGTAGAGCCGACCACCTTACGCCACAGAGGCATAAAGTCGCTGCTGAGGATGACCTCACCCGACTTCTTGCCCTGCTTGTTCACGGGGAAGACCAAGTGGAGGTCGGGGTGCGCCAATTCGCTCATCTGGCGGCAGCTGGGGCACTCACCACACGAGTCGCCATCGTGGCGGTTGGTGCAGTTGAGGTACTGAGCATAAGCCAGCGCCAGAGGCAGTGTGCCCGCGCCCGCCTTGCCCGTGAAGAGCTGGGCGTGGCTGATGCGGCCTCGGTCGATGTTCTCGGCGAGGGTGCGCTTCAGGGAGTGTTGTCCTATGATATCTGCAAATCTCATTCTATTTTACTCTCTCTGCTTTCAAAATTCTTACATCAACAATGGGGCGGTCGAGATCGTCGGTGATGACGCCCTGAATCTGACCCACGATGTCAAGTCCCTCGACAACCTCGCCGAAGACCGTGTACTGACCATCGAGATGAGGCGTGCCTCCCTCGGTCATATAGACCTCGCGGATGTGGTCGGGGAGTTCCACGCCGACCTGCTGGAGGCGCTGCTCCTGACGCACCATCTGCTGGGCATCGAAGGTGCGACCCCAGACGATGTAGAACTGGGTGCGTGATGACTTGCGCTCGGGATTGACGCCATCGCCCTCACGAGCCGCCGCCAAAGCACCACGGCGGTGGTAGAGTTGAGGGAAGCATATCTCGGCTGGAATCTTCTCCCAGTAGCGGGGATTGCCACTCTCCTCGGCGTTGGCATCGAACTCACGACCCGAGATGTCACGGGTGCGAGGGTCGCCGCCCTGAATCATAAAGTTGCCTATCACGCGGTGGAACAACAGACCATCGAAGTAGCCCTCGTCTGCAAGTTGCAGGAAGTTGTCGCGGTGAGCAGGCGTGAGGTCGCTCAAGCGCACGGTGATGTCGCCCATAGTGGTGGTGAACTTCACCATAGAAGCCTCGTTGGTTGGCTTGCCGCACGCAAAGGCAAGACAAGCGAGGAGAAGGATTATTAGTCGTTTCATTTTGTTTGTCGTTTTATTACTTTCCTGTTGAGCCGAAGCCGCCAGCGCCGCGTGAGGTGTCGCTCAGGGTCTCGACGCTCTCCCACTCAATCTGCTCGTAGCGCGCCACAATCATCTGGGCGATGCGCTCGCCCGGCTCGATGACGAATGGGTCGTTGCTTAGGTTCACAAGGATAACCTTAATCTCGCCTCGGTAGTCGGCGTCGATGGTGCCTGGTGAGTTCAACACAGTGATGCCGTGCTTGGCAGCCAAGCCGCTGCGTGGGCGAATCTGCATCTCGTGACCCTCGGGCAACTCAACATACAGGCCCGTTGGCACGAGGGCACGCTCCAGCGGGTGGAGAGTGATGCTCTCGTCGAGGTTGGCACGGATATCAAGACCAGCCGACAGAGGGGTCTGGTACTCGGGAAGCGCAAAGCGCGAATGGTTTACAATCTTTACTTTCATATCGTTTAATAGTTTTCTTCTGTTACTTTTTCGCAGTCCAAAATCGGGTTATCTTCTCTTTACAACCGACAACGCCATAGCCTTCAGGTCAATCTTCTCGCGCCATACGGCATAGGCTGCATAGCCCATAAACAACACCGCATTGATGCCCCACATAGCCACGCCCTTGCCCATCCAGGTGAGCATCCACTCGCTAAAGAAGAACAATGCCAGCGCCAGCACGACATACTCCACCATTCGACCCACATTGTAGGGCGTAGGGAAGTAACGGCGGTTGAGGTAGTAGCTCACGCCCACCATAGCCGCCTCGGCGATAAGGCGTGCCCAGGCCGCTCCGTAGTAGCCCCAGCGGGGGAGCAGCAGGATGTTCATAGCGATGGTGAACGCCAGACCGATGAAGGTGACATAGATGGCGAAGCGGGTCTTCTCCTCCCTCTTGTACCAGAACGAGAGGTTGAGCCACACGCCCGCCAGCACATTGCCGCCCAGAATCACGGGCAGGATGAAGATGCCCTCGCGGAACTCGCGACCCACAATCAGGGCGAACATATCCCTGAAAAGTGCTATGCCGAGGAATATCATCATCGAAATCATCACATAGTATTTCAGCGCCGCGGCGTTGGACTCAACAAACTGCTCCTTCGTGAAGTTCGAGAGGAAGAATGGCTCGGCGGCGATGCGGTACATCTGCGTGAAGAGGGTCATCACAACGGCAATCTTGCATATCGCGCCATAGACTCCGAGCTGCGCCATAGCATCCTCGGGGATGATGTTCTTGATCATCTGGCGGTCGATGAACTCGTTGGCTGTGCCCGCGATACCACCAATGAGCAGCGGCATTGAGTAGACCAGAATCTGTCGCAACTGACGGCGGTCGATGCGTGGTATGACGCGCTCGGTGGATGGCAAAATCATCAGCAGGGTGGCGACGCTCGCAATGAGGTTGGTCACAAAGACCCAGCCCACGCCGAACTCGCCCTCGAACATACCCGCAGCCAGCAGACCGAGATTAAGACCCACATTGATGACCACATTGCAGGCCTTCAGGGCGACGAACTTCAGCGCCTTACCCTGCTCACGCAGACGCGAGAAGGGAATCATCGCAGCGACATCGAACAGGATGATGGCGGCGACCATAAGGATATACTCCGAGTGACCGTGGTAGGCCTCGCCCATCAGGCGGGTGACATCCTTCAGACAGAGCACCACGACAAGGAAAAAGAGCGACGAGGTGAGCAGCGTAGCGCCCCAGGTCGTGGCGAAGAGATGGCGCTTGCGGGCGTTAATCTCCTCGGCTGTTCCGCCCTCCGCCTCAGCCTTTGCCGAGAAGCGGAAGTAACTCGACTCCATACCCATCGAGAGCAACACCAGCGCAAAGGGGATAAGGGCGTAGACATCGGTGACGATGCCGTAGGCCTCCTGACCAAACTGGCGGGTGTAGATGATAGTGAGCAGGTAACTAAGGAACCTCACCACAATCGTGCTGATGCCATATATCGCTGTCTGTTTTGCTAATTTTTCTAACATTTTCTTTCGGTTTTTCGGTTGCGCCTCTCTGCTTAAAGTTTTTTCAAATTCGCGCCCATCCACAATGTCGCGCCCTCTCTTTTTTCTTCCTTCTCTCTGCGCGCCTTTCTCTTTTTTTCTCCTTCTCTCCGCGCGCCTTTCTCTCACCCCTTCCGCGCCCTTGTTTACCCCTCTCACTCGCGCTTACTATGTGCGTGGGCGGGCATTTGCGCGCGCAGCGTGCGCATACAACTTGCAAAGATAGTAATATAATCCGATTTTCCCTCGCTTTGGCGGCAGATTGTTGCGAAATGGGCGCGTTTCTTCTCCGTCCGCACCGAATTGCAGCGAGTGATGTGCCGAAAGCCGTAAAAAAGTTAAAAATATTGATTTTTGCAAGTTGCTGAAAATGTGGGTGGTGCAAAATAGTGGTACAAAATTTTAATAAATAATTGAATTTTTATAGTTCAAATACTTGACAATCGGCTTTTCGTGTATTATATTTGCAGTGTCATTCGGGCACAAAGACCCCATTTCAGGGTCGAAATCAGCCTTATGAAGCAGAGTAATTTGGAATTTCACTCCCGATTGACAACCGAAAAACAACAAAAGTTCAATTTCTAAACCCAAACCGAAATGATGATGAAGATTATCGTTTTCAACAGTTCGACTCGGCGCGTGATGGCAGTTATCAACAGTCGCGTGCGGAGGTGCAAACCCTCTTAATG
>JAFYOF010000001.1 GCA_017560305.1 Alistipes sp. | reverse complement strand
GGGTCTGGAGGCTCTCCTCCATAAAGTTCTCCACGGCCTTCTGCTCCTTGATTGATGGCGAGAGAAGGTCAATCCAGAGAATATCATCATAGCCCAAATTCTCCAACAATTCGGGCTCGGCGTTGCGTATGATTTTGTTATATTGCTTGAGATAGATTGTAAGCATTACTGCAATGTTTTACGGGTTGATGACTCCTTTAACATCCTGTCTGCCGACGAGCAACACGCCGACACGGTCGCGCCCACCGCTGGGGCTAACCTCTTCAGCCCGGGTTGGATCGCGGCTCAACCTTGAGTCCCGCGTTCCAGAACTTTTGCAGTGCCGAGTGCTTCTCGGCGTTGAATACGAAATCTATGTTTTGTGTCAGATAGTCATAAGCGTTGTAGTGCTTCTGGTCGAAGCCCGCCTCCACTACCGCCTCCCAGATGGACTCCACACCCAGCGTCAGCGCACGCTGCAGGGCGTCGATGTGCTCGTATGAGGTGCCCTTGCGAGCCACCCACACAGCAAAGGCAAACGGCATACCCGTAGCCTTGTTCCACTCCTCCGAGAGGTCGTAATTGTAGTTGAACAACTCCTCGTGGTCGAACACCTTGTCGCCAATCAAGAGGAAGCCATCCGTAGCCTCGGCATAGGCAACCTGCGTGTAGTCCTCAAGCGTGTACCACTCGGGCTGGATGCGCCAGTAGTGGGCAGCCAGATAGCCGACAAGTTGCACCGAGGTGCGCGAGTGTGCATCAAGGAAAATGCGCTTCACCTGGTGGATGGGCACATTCGAGAACAACTCTACCGTACGCACCTTGCCTGATGCGCCGATACAATAATCGGTAATGATGTTTGTTGATTTCAGCGTGGGAACCACGGCCGAAGGCATCAGAGCGATGTCGGCCTTACCCTCGATGTAGTTCTGATAACACCCCGCGGGAGGAGTCAAAAGCAGGTCGGCACGAAGGCTACCCTCGTGCTTGATACCATAGATGAATGGTATCGTATTGAGATACGACACAGCCGCGATTGTAGGAGTAGTAACCATCATCCATAAAGTATCCTAATTAGTTCAACACTTGCACTTTACCCTCTCGGTAAAGCACTTTGACTTGCAAATATAACAAAATTTATACAAAATCCCAAAAAATATTTCCAAAAGCCGCCCCACCATAAGGAAATTTTTAGAAAAGGCTACCGCTCTGGGTCGCAGAATTAATATAATGCCCCGTCACGAGGGGCTTTTCTAAAACAAAGTGCACAAAAATCTGCCGAGGCGTGTGCCCGAGTCCGAGAGGCGTAGGGCGTACTGGTCGTGGGTGATGCGGATGTTGAGGTTGTGGCGCGCCTTCATCTCGTTCATCATCTCGACAAAGGGCTTGCAGCGGGCGTCCCCACCTGTTTACGCGGTACGAAAAACTCCCCAATTGCCGATATTAGTCCTGCAACCCGAACTTACACATCGGCAACTCCGAATTGAAATATAGGGCGTTGTACTCTGTGAATTTTTGCTTGATGTACTTCTCTGTGAGCTTCATTTTTTTCGTGGATTTTTCGCGATTTTGAGGATGCTTGCAGGTGATTTTTGCGCTCTGCATCCCGCTAAACCTTTTGCAAAATTACCCCGAATGTTTGACAACTTTTGTCACTCGGCGAAAATATTATGTTGCCATTTTGGGTTGGCGCGCGGATAATTTTTGAAAATTTTTGGTGCAGTGTTTGGGATAATCAGAAAATTATATAACTTTGCAATGCTTTTGGCAAAACGCCACACCAGTTGCGGATATGGTGTAATTGGTAGCCACGTCAGACTTAGGATCTGATGCCGAGAGGCGTGGGGGTTCGAGTCCCTTCATCCGCACACTTTTATTTTCGAGGGAGAATTTTCGAGTTCTCCCTCTTTTTTATTTTCATAACTGATTGATATGTTGTGAATTATATTGAGAGCATAGTTCTCGTCTATGGTTCGATAATTCTCATTTTCCTTATCCCACAAAATTCCACTTGGAAAGAGTAAATTCTGTATCTTCTGACTCAACTCCAACTCGGAATCGCTCCATAAACTACCTAATTTACAACAAGTTGCAAGCACTTCATCGGCGGTCGAGGTGAGGTTCGATAAATTTCTTTTGACCTTCGCAATTTCCACCTCGATTTTCGCTAATCTCTCTTGTATAGCTTCTATGGTTGTCGTATAGACATCCTCATCAATGTCACCCATACCAAAACTAACCTTGCACTTCTTCATTTTGTTCTCCAACTCACTCTTCTGTTTCTTCAAAAGCGACATTGCATTAGCCTGCTCTTGATTGTTTGATAGGAGTATCTGTTCAACAACCTCTCTGAACATCCCTAATAGCACCGGTGGTATATCATAGGTATTCAACAACTCCTCATATAACTTATGTACCTTCTTTGCAGATATGTTGTTCCTGCAACCCGGTTGGTTACACTTATAGTAGTCAATATTCTTCTTTTTGACCGTGTAGGCGGTAAATGGCAAACCATCATAGGCGCATCGAATGTGGCGTTTGAGAGGGAAGCGTGGCGTTTCGGTCTTGACCTTGTAAACGCCTGTTCTTCCACTTAATATCTCTTGTACTTGCAGGAACTCAACCCACGAAATGATTGCGGGATGCTTGCCGTCGATAATCTCCCCATCGGTGAATTTACTCTGAATTTTGCCCGCATAGAATGGATTGGTGAGTATCTTATGTAACTTCTGCTTGCTTACATTCAATCCCATTGCCGACAATCTATCCATAATACGGAAATTATCCACGCCTTGCAACTTCCACTTAAACGCCTTCTGGATAAGTTTACCCGTAGCATTGATGGCGAATTTTGCGTTGATGCTCTTACCCTCCTTATTGTATCCCAAAGGTAGTTTACCAACCCAAACACCACTTTCCATACAATGCTTGCGACCCGACACAAATTTATTGGTACGATTGGTGTTGTCCCATTGAGCCAGGGATAACTTGACTTGCATCATCATTACACCTTCGGGTGTTGAGGTGTCCGTACCTGACAATGCCTCCACGATAATAACTCCCTGGGCATTGAGGTCGTTGATGATATTGATGGCTTGACCCGCATTGCGACTGAAACGGTCAGCCTGATTGACGATGATATACTTGACGCTCTTATCCTTCTTGACCGCCTTAATCATCTCCTTGATTAGTTTACCTGGGGTTTTGGCACTCTCGTGCGTGCCGCCAAAATAACCCTTAATGGTATAGCCGTTCTCACGGGCAAACCTTTCACAGCGGCACTTCTGGTCATCGAGGCTGCCGCCATTCTCCTCCTGGTGCTTTGTACTTACTCTACTCCATATAAAACAATTTTTCGTCATAACTAAATTCGTTTATCTTCTTATTATTAAGGTATTCAATACCGATTAAGGCTAATGCCTCGAAATAGTTTGTTAGGATTATTCCTTCATATTCACTTATATTAAATTTTTCAAATAATTTATAACCAACCATATAAATATATGATTATACCCCCGAAGGGTTATACTGCTATTCGCCTCCCGCTACGGTTAATTGAGCGGGACTTCTGGTCGGCAAGGCACACAGTAACCTTTGCGCTCTGGGCGCAGTTATCCTTCTATGGATTAAACTATATGTGTGAATGTAATTTTTATTAAGATGCCTTTCGGCTTATTATTCCCGATTGACGGGTGAGGACACCGCGGATTACGATTAACTAATCAACCTCGGAAGTTCAATTTTAACAAATATACAAATCTTTTTTGACAAAACCAAATATTTCAAAATTCTACATTGAAATTCCAAAGAAATAACGCTGAATTAATTTAGTCCATTCGCTAATTCTCTTAATGTTATATAACATTAAGACCTACAACAATTTATAGAATTTATCCATAAATTATCTATGGATATTTTTTTTGTAAATCCTATGGCGGATATGGGGCGTGGGGTGTTTTTAATAACTGTCCTCCGAGATTCACACGACGGGGACACCTATATACGCATACCCACATCTTGTTGGGTGAAAATTTTTTTGTCCAAAATTTTCGACCTCAAAAAAATGACTTCCCTATATCCCAAACTCCTTCTTGATGCGCTGGGTGGTTGATACGCTGACCCCACATATTGCCGCCGTATCTCGGATTGACTTGCCCGCTTTCAATGAACGAATGACCTTGCCGTACTCCTCCTGCTTGCGCTCCTTGCTTTTGACCGAGCCAACCTTACGACCCAATTTGCCACCATCAGCAACATACTTGGCTCTGCCACTGTTGAGGCGGTAGGTAATATTCTCCCTTTCGAGTTGAGCGCATACACCGAGCACTGACACCATCACCGCCAAATATGGATTTTCCTTGCCATCGGTGTCGAAAAGCGACAAACCCTCCTTCTGGAAATAGGCGTTGATGCCGTTATCCTTCAAAGTGCGGATAGTGTCCAGCACCTCCCACACTGCACGACCGCAACGGCTCAACTCCGAGAATAGCACCACCTTTACGCCGTTAGTGACTGCGTAGTTGATGCACTCTGCCAGCACTGCACGCTCCTCGTTGCGCTTTGCTCCGCTGACATGCTCCTCGTAAACCCCAACAACCTCCAAACTGTTACGATTTGCGTAGTCGGTCAGGTCAGCAACCTGACGAGAGGTCGATTGCCTCTCGCCCGTGCTTGAAACCCTTGCGTAAATAACTGATGTAGTCATAGTTAGAATATCTTTACCAACGATTGTAATTGGAAGCATCGAAATTCTCCACGCTCCACATCAAAGTAGGTGCATACCTTGCGAGCATCACCGCACACACCACGACCGTTAATGTGGTCGCCAACCAAAGCGGGCATCAAAGTTCCGTAGGCGATGCGTACTTCGTCGCTCTTTTTGAGG
>JAFYOF010000027.1 GCA_017560305.1 Alistipes sp. | reverse complement strand
CCAGCGTCGCGATACCCAGACCGATGAAAATCACACCTATATTCTCAATGCTTGAATACGCCAGCAGTCGCTTCGCATCATTCTGCAACGCTGCGAGGATTACGCCCCACAGACCTGTGATGATACCCACGGCGAGGATAATCAAACCGATTGTGTGCAACTCCGCCGCATCCACAACATACCACAAGGCACGCATCACGCCATAGACACCGGTCTTAATCATCACGCCCGACATAATAGCCGACACATGCGATGGTGCTGCTGGGTGCGCCTCAGGCAACCAGATGTGCATAGGGAACAGACCTGCCTTCATACCAAAACCGAGTAGGAAGAGGATGAAGATTGGCAGCGTGCCGCCGCTTGAGAAACAGACCGCCAGGTCGTTGAAATTACCCGATCCCGTGATGGCATAAATCTTCGCAAAGCCCGCCACGAGCATAACGAAGCCTATATGCATCATAATAAGGTATGCCAGCGCCGCGCGCAACACCTGCTGACGCTCGGCGTCAAACAGAATGAGGATGAACGAGGCGATGGTCATCAACTCCCACGCAAAGAGGAACGAGAAGCCTCCGCTTGAGATAACGACCAGCATCATCGACACCACCAGCACCACCAGAGCGGTGTAGTGCAGCGAGATGTGCGCTGACGATTTTTTGTCAAGATAATGAGCGAGATAACCACGCGAATAGAGCAGGGTGGCTACGCCCGCAATGCCGATAACCAGCGAAAAGAGTGCCGAGAGGGCATCCATCTGGAGCGACTCCGCCCCGAAGAAAGGACTCTGGATGCGGATAATCTCCAACTCCTTCGCTCCGCTTGCCAGGCAACTTATCGCAGGAAATGCAATTGCGATAGCAGCTGCCACAACGGCAACAAAGGCTACCCACATCTTTTGGCGCAGAGGCGTGATGAAAATCACCGCCACCAACAGAGCGAGTGCCGAGAGTAGTGTAATGTAGAACATTGTTGTGTAATTAGTTGTTTGCTAACCATTTATTGTTGCGACCATAACGGTTGCCACCGTAGCGGCAGTCTCGGTGCGCAGACGCTGGTTGCCCAGCGAGATGGGCTGAAACCCGTTTTCGAGTGCAAAATTAATCTCTTCGGGCGAAAAATCTCCTTCAGGACCAATTAAAATTAAAATATTTTCGTTTTTCTTCGCCAACGAGGGCAGATAAGGCCTTGCGGGGAACGATGAGTCGCAGTGCGCGATGAACTTCTGACCCTCAAACGGCATCGCGATAACCTTCTTTACGGGCGTCAGCTCGTCAAGCTCTGGATGGTATGCCTTGAGCGATTGCTTCACGGCAGATGTGATGACGCGCATCTCGCGGTCGTGCTTGATGGTGCGGCGCTCGCTGTGGTCGCATTCGATTGGTATAAAGCGTGTTACACCCACCTCGGTCGCCTTTTCCAAAAACCACTCAAAACGGTCGATGTTCTTCGTCGGTGCCACCGCCATCGTGAGCTGATAGGGCAGTTTCTCCCACTCGCTGTGTGTCTCCACCACCTCCACGGTGCAGTGGTGCTGATGCGCCTCGATAATGCGGCACAGGTATAAGTTTCCCTTTCCGTCGGTGATGTGCAGTGTGTCGCCCACCCCAAGTCTGAGCACCCTGACGCAGTGCTTCGACTCCTCGTCGCCGAGCGTATGTACTGGCGGAATGATTTCAGGAGAGTAAAATAATTGCATTTTTCTTTGGATTGTAAATATTTTTGCAAATATACAATAAAAAACCGAAACTTGCCCATCTCTGCCGCAAAAACGGCGGCTAATAAAATTTTTGAAAAAAATGGCGTAACTCTTTGTTTATTCGATTGTTTTTGTTTAATTTTGCGCTGTTAAATTTCCTTATGGAAGGCGCTTTTCGGAGCGGGCTTCTGATGCTTGGTTGGTATGATGAGGGATAATCGACTGGCATTCAGGGAATTATATTGTGTGAATTGAGAAATAAAAAATACAAAATTAAGATGAAAAGGAAGTTTTATGTAAAGCCCAACACTCGATTGTTCAGTGTCGAGTTGGAGGAGACATTTGCAGGCTCAGCGGAGGTGAAGAACCCTAACTCTGATACTGGTCGTATCGAGCGCCAGGAGTATAATGCTGATTTCAATGACATTACATTCACGAATACTTGGGGTGAAGGTGAATAGTAACTTATCAAACAAACGAATAAAGAAAATATTGAATATGAAGAAGTTTTATTTTATGGCAGTTGCCATCGTTTGCTTGATGGCATCTTGTTCACAGAACGATATGTTCGAGAATGAGTACATACCAGTTGCACAACCTGGCAGCGAGGTTTTGTTCACAGCTATTTCGAACGATGGAACTCGTACTGTGTATGGTGATGATAATGGTTCTAGCATTGCAATCAAGTGGTGTGAGGGTGATGCAATTTCTGTTTACGGATCAACTTGCTCTCGCAAACAGGCTGATTATGATGTAGTACCTGGCGAATCATCAGGTACGGAGAATGGTTTGACTTATCATTACGCCAAGGAACTCAATCACCAGGGAGATTATGGCGTTCAGTGGGGAGAGGAGGCAGTCTCTGATTTTTATGCTGTCTATCCTGCGGTTCAGGCAGGTAAGTCTATTACTCCAACAAATGATGTCAAAGGAGTTGTTGCGCCTATGTCAATCGCTTCCACGCAGTACAACGAATTTGCTGTTGATGGAACAGGTGTGATTAAGGGTACTCCGGTCAACCCTGATACCAGAAAACCTGGTTTGCCAGATGTGATTATGTATGCTGTAACCAAGGGCGCTACACCTACCGATGAAAATGGTAATCCAAAGTCAGTGGATTTGCGTTTTAAGCCTTATTCAACAGTCTTGAAGTTCTCGATTGGAAGTTGGTCATCAGAAGAAATTTTGGGTAATAATTCAAAAGAGAAGATTGTCGTTAATAAAATTACTTTGACAGCACCAGAAGGTGTGAACATTGCAGGAAACTTCGATCTTACCATCAAAAATACAGGTGATGCAACTGTTTCAGGAGGAACAAAGCGAACAATCGTAATTCAGCCTACCGCAAAAATTGACTGGACGATTGATCAGTCTTTGGAGTTTAGTGTATTTGCTATTCCTGTGTCAGGTGAGGCTATTCGTAAAGAATGGAAAGTCGTCCTTGAAATTGATGGCGAAGGTTATAGAAACATTACTCTTAAGCCAACAGGTGCTACCCAAACACCAGAACTTCAGCCAGGTAAGATTCATAAACTTAATATTCCAAATGGTCCTACAGTTTCTAAACCTTGGGTATTTAGTGTAGATAACTGGATGACAACAATTCCACGAAATGTATATATCTCTGATATCTCAATGCCAGGTGCGTGGTATGCTACTGATAGCGGTTATCAGGGAAATTACAGTTTGACAAAACTGCATGAAGCTGGAATTCGAGCATTTAATATTGACACCCGATTGACAATTACATCTGGAAGTATTGGAAATGCGAATGGAGCAGCATGGTATGAAGCTTCAAGACAAATGACATACGAAGATAATTATGAACATGTTGCAAAAGGTAAATTGACTTTGGTTTGCGCTGGAACCGAAGACGCTTCTCTGGGAAGTGTCAGTGATATTGGAAAAACAGTAAAAAGCGCGCTTATTGACTTGGGAAAGTTAACAGCGAATTATCCAGATGAGTATATTGAGGTAATTCTTACTGTTGCACAGAAACCAAAAACTCAGAGTGGTTTTACCTATGGAACCGTGAACGCCAAGATGATGTTGGAAGCAATTGCTAATGTGTTGAATGATGCAGATGTTAAGGGATATATTTATGGAAATAAGTCTGGTGAATCTATTACACCAAACACAACACTTGGTGATGTAAAGGGAAAGCTTGTTGTAAAGGTAAATGCTAATACATCGGAAGGAAATTTTACATCTTGGAATTATGTTGCTCCAATGTTGATTTCAGAGGGTTCTATGGCGGAGAGTGATGATAGTGATAGAAAAATAACACAGGCTAATTTTAAATCGATGAATTCTGTCAATATGTATTGGGCAGGAACTGCTGAAGGATATAAAGAATCCACTATGAAATACCACTACCATCAGGCTCAGGATACTAGAGGCGGTAGTATGCCAACAGAGCAGAATCGTAAGGATGCGTTAAAAGATATTGCAAGTAAGTCAGATGATATTTATACGGCTAACACTCACGATGCTATGTTCCAAATGGGTATTGGTGGTTGGACTAATGATGATAACAATGGAGATAATGGAGGTAAGGGAACTTTGTCAAAAGCATTGAAACCTTATGTTTATGGTATCGTAAATTCTATGTTGACGGGTAATGAGTTTGAGGGCGAAAA
This sequence comes from Alistipes sp., assembly GCA_017560305.1. Next base: position 7,662 of record JAFYOF010000027.1, on the reverse strand, counting down.
ATATACTCCAGCCCCTGTCGGAGCGGTACTTATGAACCACGCAAAAGCAACTACAAATAGTACTGCTGAACTTATTCAGGCTATTATTGAGTTGAACGGTAAGTACTTCCTTAACTTTGATGCGTCAAAGCCTGCTTGGCCTTCTATCGATACTGGTGGTAGTGATGAGGGTGGCCAAAATACAGAAAGTGGTGGTAATGGAAACGAAGGCGATCAAGGTTCAGTATAGATTGACTATAAAGACAAATTTACTAAAGACAAGGGACTCATTTAAGTTCCTTGTCTTTTTCCTTTTTTATTCAATCTAATAAGGAATAATGCGATATGATTTTACATATTATTGTCTCGCTTCTTTTGTGAGGTTTTATCCTAAAATGCTGAGATTTCGTTGCAAATCGTTGTAAAAAAGCGTTAAATCGTTGATTTTTCATCATTTTTTTTGGTTTGTGAGAATTTTGTGAATATATTTGCCCCCAAAGCGTGTTCTAAAATCGAATATTATAAATAGAAATTTAGAACATCAAGATAGAAAAGACAGAAAATAAAACAATTAATTATAAGGTGGTTCCATAAATTAGGTGAGATCAAATAGTGGAAGTATAAAGTGAAAACTGACTCCCCAATTTATAGAACAACCCCAAACCTAACCAAAACATTTATGATGTACACAAACAAATTGATGAAAATCGCTGGCTTGGCTATGTTGTGCGTTGCTTTGACAGGATGTATCCAGGAAAGCGGCAAGGAGATGGGGCAGGTGCCATCAAAGAAGACAGTCGTTGGTTCCATTGAGCAGACTCCTGTGACTAGAGTTTCGATTGATGAGGAGACCTCAGAGACAGGAGGTTCTATCTATTACTGGTGGAATCCTGGGGATGAGATTGGTATTTACACCGATCAGAGCAACAACCTCCACTATGTAAACTCTGAAACAGAGGAGAATGTGAAGGCGGTAACTTTTATTGCAGCTTCAGAGGATGATGTGATTGATTATGAGCCAGACGAATATCTCACTTGGGCTTACTTCCCATATAGTTCTGATGCAGGTGATGATTACAGAGCAGTGAAGGGTAATGTCCCAGCGGAGCAGACTATCAATGAGGACTTGGACAACATCCCGGGTATGTATCGTTGGGGTTCTTTTGATGAGTTTGATGGTGAGGAGATTTCGTTTGCTTTCCGTCATGTTCTTTCTACAATCCGTTGGAATCTTGATGTAACCGGCACTGAACTTGACGGTCGCAGACTTCAGAGCGTTGAGATTCGTGTAACACGCAGCTCACGAAATATTCCTATCTGTGGTGATTTTACTTTCAATGCAGAGACTGGTGCTTATAAGGAGGGTGGTAACACTTCAAACAAGGTTGTAATCAACTTCGAGGGTATGCCAACTCTTGACAAGTCAATCACATTCTACTCTTCATTGTTCCCATCATTGAAGAAGGGTGACTATATGTATTTCACAGTAAACACTGTTGGTCGCACAGCTACATATATGGTTAAGTCGGCAGTGGCATTCAAGAGGAACTACGCTTATACTTTTGCAATGCCTCTTGATGGTTATTCGACTTTGAATATCTATACAAACGATATTCCAGATCCAGATGCACCAGCGCCAGAACCAGAGGAGCCAGAGGAACCAAGATATGTTTACGGTACTTTCACTTGCGCAACACACAATGTGGACGGTTTGCCAAATTTGAGCATCAACTATTTGATTGGTAAATATGAGCTTAATCCAGATGGCCCAGGTTCAGATGGAACAAAGACAATCAGCAGTAAGTTGGCTGCAAGTGGTTGGGATTTCGTAGGTTTCTCTGAGGATTTCAACTATCACGATGAGCTTACATCTAATGCTACTGGTTACACATTCCAGGAATATGATAATGAGACTCTCCCAACTTCTGTTTTATCGGGTATTCTTGAGTCTCATTGGGAAACTGATGGTCTCAGCTTCGCAGCGAAGAATTCTACTTGTACATTTAAACAGATTAAAAAGCAAGATTTTGGACCTGATGCTGAGGCGGGTGGTTTGACAAGTGGTGCAAATACTTGTGTTGACAAGGGTTATCGTCATTTTGAGGTGACTTATACTAATGGCACAGAGATTGAAAAGGACGATATTAAAATTGATGTTATCATCACACATATGAACACATATAGTGATTCAAGTAATAATCATATCAATGCTCAGCACGCACAGTTGAAGCAGATTGCGGAGTATATTAACGGTATTACAGCAATAAACAAGCGTCCTGTAATCTTTATGGGTGATACAAACTGCCGTTACACTCGCCACAATTTCAAGACTTACTTCTGGGAAGTGCTTGACAAGAATTTGGTTGTTAGCGATCCTTGGGTTGAGTATCAGTGGGCTGGTGTATATCCAACTTACCCATCAAGTTCGTTGATGGTAGGCGATGCAACAGGTACTTCTAGTTCTGATATCATCTGTGATGGCTATCAGAAAGGCGAGGTAGTTGATAAGATTATCTACATCAACCACCCAGAGAGTACAGTTAGAATTGGAGCTTTGAGTTATTTCCGAGATTATGAGGGTTACAAGGCTCAGGGTCTTGGCGACCACTGCCCAATCGTAACACAGTTTGTTTACGAGAAGTTGGTTGAGTAGTTTCAACTTAACTTCTAAAAATAGGAAAAGATAGTCGGTTTCTTGCGAGACCGACTATCTTTTTTTGTAAAAAAGCTTGAATTTTGGCGATTTCTTGAATTTTTAAATTATTTTCCTTTGTTTGTAAAATTTTTATAATTATATTTGCCTTGTTGAACTCCTCTCATTTGGTAGGGGCAAACGGAAAATAGAATAACAACAAAAAAAAATTAAGTTATGAATACTATTCGTAGAATCGCAATGTTGGCGGTGCTGGCATTCGCGGTAGGCTGTTCGACTGAAACAGCAGAGGTAGGAACTCAGATGAGAAATGATGTCGTAGGTGGCTCAATCGAGGCTTTCGACGATGTTACTCGCGCAGTTGTGGATGACGCAACATTGGCGGGCGGCTCTTTGTCGCTCAAGTGGAGCGCAGGTGACGAAGTGGGTGTTTACACCAGCCGAGACAAGAATGTGAAGTATACACTTGCAACAGGTGCAGGCACAGCAGATGCAAAGTTTACAACTTCTGCGTCGGTAAGCAGCACTCCAAAGTATGCTTACTATCCTTACAACTCGGGCGCAGGAAACTACTACTCATCGGTAAAGGGAAGCATCGACGAGAATCAGGAGGTTGCAGATTACAACAGCGTTCCTGGTTTGGTGCGTTATGGTGCATATTCTACAACATCTAACGGTCAGGTGTCGTTCAACTTCAAGAATCTTTTCTCGACAGTATGCTTTACAGTTGATGCAAATGGTACAGCATTGGCTGGCGAGCGTGTGAAGAGCGTACAGATTAAGGTTGTGCGTAGCCTTATTAGCGCAGTGCCTATCGTAGGTGATTTCACATTTAATGCATCAACAGGTTCTTATTCTCGTAGCAATACTTCAAATGTAGTGACTTACGAGTTTGCGAAGTATCCTGAGTTGAACGCAGAGAATGGCAACCGCTTGGTATTTGCAGCATCGTTGTTCTCAACAATCAAGAAGAGCGACCGTGTTTATATTACTGTTACAACAGCTGCAACTGGTGGTGGTCACACAGCTTCTTTCTATGTAGCTTCGGCTGTTACAATGGCACAGAACACAGCTTACAACTTTGCATTGGAGGTTAAGAATGGCAAGTCGTTGAGTGTTAAGACTAACAAAAATGAGGTACCAGAGGACTTGATTACTCCAGAGCCAACTCCAGAACCAGATCCAACTCCAGAGCCAGATCCAACTCCTGACCCAGAGCCAACTCCTGACCCAGAGGAGCCAACTGACCCAATCGAGCCAGAGAATCCAGAGGACGGTGATGATAATGGTAATACAGGTGAAGGTGACAATACCGGTGACAACAATACCGATGACAATAACGGCAATGCAGACGATAACACAACTGGTGATAATGCTGGCGATGACAATACCGGTAACAATGGCGACGACAATGGTAACACTGATGTCCCAACTGCGCCAGTTGAGCCAGAGCCAACTCCGGAGCCAACTCCAGAACCAGAGCCTCAGCCAGAGGTTGTGACAGGTAACTTCACTTGCGCAACTTACAATGTTGACGGTCTGCCAAAGAAGATCTCTTTGGTGACTATCAATGGCGATGGCCCACAGGAGAGCGGCACAACTGCTATCAGTACAGCAATTAACTCCTCAAATTGGGATTTCGTAGGTTTCTCTGAGGACTTTGCTTTCCATAGCCAGTTGACAAGCAATATGAGTAACTACACATTTGGTACACACCGTGGTTCAGTTTCATCTTCAGCACTCTACAAGACTCTCGACACTGATGGTCTCGAGTTTGCAACAAAGAAGGGCTCTTGCTCATTTGGTTCAACAGAGAAGATTGTTGAGTTTACTTCATCATATGGTGGTTTGACAAGCGGCGCAAACACTTGTATCAAGAAGGGTATTCGCCACTATGTAGTTACTTTGTCTGATGGTATTGAGGTGGATGTTATCATTACTCATATGAACACTTACAGCTCATCAGGTTCTGGTCACATCAACGCTCAGCACGCTCAGTTGAAGCAGATTGCACAGTACATCAATACAATCAGCGCAAATGGTCGTCCAATCATCTTTATGGGTGATACTAACTGCCGTTACACTCGCCACGATTTCAAGACTTACTTCTGGAGCGTACTTAACAGCGACTTGACTTATGCAGACCCTTGGGTTGATTTCCAGTGGGCTGGTGTATATCCAACTTACCCATCAAAGTCATTGATGGTAAGCGACGCAACTGGTACAGACTCTTCAACAGATATCATCTGCGCTGACACACAGCAGGGTGAGGTTGTTGATAAGGTTATCTACATCAACAAGGCTTCTAACAAGGTTCAGTTGAAGGCGAAGAGCTATCTCCGCGATATGAGCTTTGATAAGGCTGACCACAAGCCAATCGTTGTAGAGTTCGAGTACTCTTACACAAAGTAATCCGAATTAGACGCGATAAATGAGAACCTGTCCGACGAAAAAGTCGGGCGGGTTCTTTTTTTTGACCGTTTGAGGGAAAGAATTACCTCGCAGGATATGCAATGGTCAAATTTATTGATTATCTTTGCGATTATTAAATTATATGAAGTAATGAAACGCTTTTTGAGTTTATTCGCGTTTGCGATTGTGATTATGACGATGTTTGCGTGTAAGGAGAGTGAAATAGTGGCGGAAAATCCATTTTTTGAGGCTGTGTGGGAGACTCCATACGGCGCGCCGCCATTTGACCGCATCAAGACCGAGCACTTCAAGCCAGCCTTCGAGCGCGGTATGTCGCTCCACAATGAGGAGATTGACCACATCGTGAACTCAAGCGAGAAGCCTACATTCGAGAATACCGTGTTGGCGTATGACAACTCGGGTGAGATGTTGTGGCGTGTGGCTACGGTGTTTGGTATGTTGTCGGCAGCGGATACTGATGATGAGATGCAGGCCCTTTCGGCAGAGATTTACCCTGCGCTGGCGGCTCATAGTGATGTCATCACGATGAATGACAAACTCTTCGAGCGAGTGAAGGCGGTCTACGAGGGTCGCGATGCAGCTGGTCTTGGTGCCGATGAGAAGCGATTGACAGAGAAGATTTACACATCGTTTGTTCGCTCGGGAGCGTTGCTCTCGGCAGAGGATAAGGGGGCGCTGAAGCAGATAAATGAGCAGCTCTCGTCGCTGGGTGTTGATTTCGGTCGCAACCTGCTCGCTGAGACCAATGCTTATCAGCTCTTTGTGAAGAAGGACAGATTGAAGGGTGTCCCTTCAAGTGTGCTGGAGGGTGCTATGGCAGAGGCTCAGGCTGCTGGCAGAAGCGGCGAGTATCTCTTCACCTTGCAGAAGTCGAGTATGTTGCCTCTGCTGACCTATGCCGAGGACCGTGCTCTGCGTGAGGAGATTTACAAGGCCTACCTCAAGCGCGGAAACAACGATAATGAGAACGATAACAAGTCGGCGGTTGCCGAGATGGCGAGCCTGCGCTACAAGAAGGCTAAGTTGCTCGGATATGACTCTTACGCCCACTATGTGACTGCCGACCAGATGGCGGGCACTCCTGCGGCAGTGTATGAACTGCTGGAGGGCGTGTGGACACCCGCTCTGGAGCAGGCAAGACGCGAGATGAATCGTATGATGCCTATGCTTGAGAAGGACCACGGCAAGGCGGCAAACTTCGAGTCCTGGGATTGGTGGTACTACGCCGAGAAGGTGCGTGAGGCCGATTATCAGCTCAACGAGGAGAAAGTGCGTGCCTATCTCTCGCTGGAGAACGCCAAGAGCGGAATATTCTTCCTTGCAAACCGCTTGTTTGGCATCACGCTGCGCCCATTGAAGGCGCCTACCTACCACGAGGAGTGTGAGGTGTATGAGGTGATTGACCAGAACGACAAGCCGCTGGGTGCTCTGTACTTCGATTTCCATCCCCGTGCAAGCAAGCAGGGTGGTGCGTGGTGTGGTACTTATGTTGACCAGTCGTATAAGGATGGCGAGCGAGTATGCCCTGTGGTGAGCATCGTTTGTAACTTCACGCCAGCCGTAGGCAGCAAGCCTGCGTTGCTCACGATAGATGAGGTGGAGACCCTCTTTCACGAGTTTGGTCACGCTCTGCACAACCTCTTTGCCGATGTCAAGTATCGTGGCTTGGCGGGCGTTGAGGGTGACTTTGTGGAGTTGCCATCGCAGATTATGGAGAACTGGGCCTTCTCGGAGGAGTTGCTCAAGCAGTATGCCGTGCACTATCAGACCGATGAGATTATGCCCGACGAGATGATTGAGAAGATTCACAAGAGCGCAACCTTCAACGAGGGTTTCAATACCACTGAGTTGCTGGCGGCGGCGTTGTCGGACTTCGATATCCACGCCGTGACAACTGCCGAGAAGGTGGATGTGGCGGAGTTTGAGCGCAAGGCGTTGAACGAGAAGCGTGGCCTTATTTCGCAGATTGAGCCTCGCTACCACTATACCTACTTCAGCCACATCTTCGATGGCGGTTATTCGGCGGGTTACTACTTCTACACCTGGGCAGAGGTGCTCGACAAGGATGCCTTCCAGGCCTTTGTTGAGAGTGGCGACCTCTTCGACAAGGCTACGGCGGAGCGTTTCCGCAGAGAGGTGCTGGAGCGTGGCGGCAGCCGTGATGGTATGGATATGTATCGCGCATTCCGTGGTGCAGACCCCGACAAGAACGCTATGTTGGTGGCGCGAGGTCTGGTGCAGACAGCCGAGGTAGAGCCTGCGGAGGCAGAGGAGCAGATGCGTGAGATGCCCCGTGTAGATACCCGTGAGCAGGCGCGTCAGCGTGCCGAGCGTTCGCGTCAGGAGCGTGAGGCAGCCCGCAAGGTGGAGGCAGAGGCAGCCGAGCAGGCGGAGTAAAGAGAGAAGAAACCAAAAAGTAAAGATAAAAAATGAAAAAATTATTGTTGATGATGACTTTCAGTGCATTGTTGGCAGGCTGCGGTGGCGAGCAGATGCCCGTAGTGGTTTTGCCAGAGATTGATACAACAAATCCTCTTCTTGCCGAGTGGGATACGCCTTATGCGACACCTCCGTTCGACAAGATTAAGATTACCGAT
>JAFYOF010000026.1 GCA_017560305.1 Alistipes sp. | reverse complement strand
GATAGAGTGCCGACCTCATTGCGGGGTCGGCATTTTTTTTATTTTGTTGGTTGATTGTTGATTAAAATCTTGACCAAATGGGCGGTAAATTAAACTAAAATGCCTATTTTTGTCTAAATTCAAAATAATAGTATTATGAAAAGACTACTACTCATCGTTGCAGCCACTCTCTGCTGGTTTGGCGCGCAAGCACAAAATGTTCAGTTGCATTATGATTTCGGTCAGTCAATCTATGATGAATTGGCAGCAACAGATGGCTCATACGGTCGTCCAAAGTTGACTACAACCGTTGAGATGTTCCGCCCAGACTCTTGGGGTAGCACCTTCTTCTTCATTGATATGGACTACTCGACAGGCGTGAAGGGCGCTTATTGGGAGATTGCCCGCGAGATTAACTTCTGGCAGAACAGCAAGCTTAACTGGTTGTCAGTTCACGCAGAGTACAACGGCGGTGGTAGTCAGGCGGTTGGCACATTCAACGACAGTTGGTTGGGCGGTCTTACCTACTCGGGTCACTCAAAGGATTTCAGCAAGACCTGGTCAATTTCGGCTATGTATAAGCAGATTCCTCACACCGTTAACGCTGCTGGCGAGAGTGATACCCATAACTTCCAGATTACAGGTGTCTGGGGCATCAACTTCGCAGCGGGCTGGGCTACTTACTCTGGTTTTATCGATTTCTGGCGTGAGGCTCGCGTATGGCAGTCAACAACCCACATCCTCCTCTCGGAGCATCAGTTGTGGTTGAATCTGAACAAGGTTCGCGGTTGGGATAAGGTGAACCTCAGCGTGGGTACCGAGGTTGAGTTCTCTAACAACTTCGTGTCACAGGGCTTCTATGCAATCCCTACACTCGCAGCGAAGTGGACCTTCTAAAGATGATATAAATTTCTAATAATCAATATTATGCTTAAAAAACTTTTTGGGTTTGACTCAACAAAGACAACCGTTCGCACCGAGGTGCTGGCGGGTGTGACAACCTTCCTCACGATGTCCTACATCCTGGCCGTGAATCCGGGTATGTTCTCGCAGCTGGAGGGTATGACTGCAGGCGCAGTATTCACCGCTACAGCATTGGCGGCTGTGATTGGTTCTCTTGCTATGGCGTTGTGGGCAAAGTTGCCTTTTGGTTTGGCGCCAGGTATGGGTCTTAACGCCTTCTTTGTCTATACCGTTTGTATGGGTATGGGCTACTCTTGGCAGTTTGCTTTGACTGCGGTTTTGATTGAGGGACTTATCTTTATCCTGCTTACGCTCACCAACTTGCGTGAGGCAATCGTGAATGCTATCCCTATGTCCTTGAAGAATGCCATAGGTGCAGGTATTGGTCTCTTTATCGCCTTCATCGGTTTGCAGAATGCGGGTGTGATTGCTAACAATGACGCTACTTTGGTAACGCTTGGTGATATCACTTCAGGTGCTCCATTGCTGGCTCTTATCGGCTTGCTTCTTACAGGTTTCCTTGTTGTGAAGAATGTACCAGGTGCATTGCTTATCGGTATCTTGGCAACAACCGCTATCGGTATCCCTATGGGTATCACAAACTATGGTGGTATCGTGTCGACTCCTCACTCTGTGTCAGATATCTGGTGCAAGTTTGAGTGGTCGCAGATTTGGTCGCTCGATATGTTGGTTGTGGTATTCACATTCCTCTTCATCGATATGTTTGACACAATCGGTACATTGGTGGGTGTATGTACAAAGGCTAATCTTATCTCTGCGGATGGTAAGATTCCTCGCATCAAGCAGGCGTTTATGGCTGATGCTATCGCTACAACTGCGGGTGCGTGCCTCGGTACATCAACAACAACAACCTATGTTGAGAGTGCTGCAGGTGTAGCACAGGGCGGTCGCTCGGGCTTGACTGCTTTCGTGGTGGGTTGCTGCTTCGCAGTGGCGTTGTTCTTCTCGCCTCTGTTCCTCTCAATCCCATCGGCAGCGACTGCGGCGGTGTTGGTTATCGTGGGTCTGTTTATGCTTGAGCCAATCAAGAAAATCGAGCTTACGGACTACGCAGAGGCTATTCCAGCATTCATCTGCATCATTATGATGCCATTGTCGTACTCTATCTCTGACGGTATTTTGCTCGGTATGATCAGCTATGTAGTGCTGAATGTATTGTGCGGCAAGTTTAAGCGAATTACTCCTACAATGTACATCCTCGCGGTGTTGTTTATCTTGAAATACATCTTCATCTAAACCTCGCATAAAGTGGATGATAGTTCTATTGTGAAGAATTAGTTAATTTTTAGATAGAATTGTTGCTTTGGTTTTGTGCATTTACAAAAAAAGAGTATATTTGTACGAATATTAACCTATAACATAATAAAAATTTTTATGAGATCAAGAATTTTGACAGTTGTGGCGTTGCTTTTTGCAGTAGCGTCATTTGCTCAGCCTCGTGCAGAGTACCCACGCCCACAGTTTGAGCGCGCGGATTGGAAGAACTTGAACGGTGAGTGGACATTCACATTGGACCTCACAAAGTCAGGTACACATCGTAACTACTACGCAAGCAATGGCTTCGATGGTAAGATTACCGTTCCATTTGCAGCAGAGTCTAAGCTCTCTGGTATCGGTTACATCGATTTCATCAACAGCGTATGGTACCAGCGTAACATTCAGGTTCCAGCTGAGTGGGCAGGTAAGGCTATCAAGTTGAACTTCGGTGCAGTTTACTACACTTCAGAGGTTTACATCGATGGTAATTTTGTAGGTCGTCACTACGGTGGTTCTGACTCTTTCTCATTCGACATCACTAAGTGGGTTGCTGACGGTAAGCAGCACAGCTTGGTTGTACACGCTGAGAGCGATCTCCGCAACGGTAACCAGCCAGGTGGTAAGCAGTGTATGAACTACTACTCACAGGGTTGCTCTTACACTCGTACAACTGGTATCTGGCAGACTGTATGGATGGAGGCTGTTGACAAGGCTGGTTTGGAGCGTGTTCAGGTATTCACTGACATCGACAACTCACAGCTCGTTGTAACTCCTACATTCTACGCAACTCCATCAGGCAACCGTTTCGCTATCACTGTTAAGGATGGTGAGAAGGTTGTAGCAAAGAAGGACTTCGTTGCTTCTCAGGGTCTTCCAGTAGTAGTGCCTATCAAGAAGGCTAAGCTTTGGACTCCAGAGACTCCATTCCTCTACGATGTAGTTTACGAGGTATTGGATGCTGAGGGTAATGTTGTAGATAAGGTTGACGCTTATGTTGGTATGCGTAAGATTCATGTTGCTGGTAACAAGATTTACCTCAACAACAAGCCTTACTACCAGCGTTTGGTTTTGGATCAGGGCTTCTATCCTGATGGCGTTTGGACAGCTCCATCTGACGAGGCTTTGAAGGCTGATATCGAGATGTCTAAGGCAGTAGGTTTCAACGGCGCTCGTTTGCACCAGAAGGTATTCGAGGAGCGTTTCTACTACTGGGCTGATAAGTTGGGTTACCTCGTATGGGGTGAGATGCCATCTTGGTGTTTGAACACTGGTTCTTCAGCTGGTGGCCGCAACTTCATCTCTGAGTGGTCTAACATCGTTGTTCGCGATCGTAACCACCCTGCAGTTGTAGCTTGGACTCCACTTAACGAGTGCTGGGGTGCTCCTTCTTATGAGGCAGGTCGTTTCTATAACGATGTTTACAATGTAACTCGTCAGCTCGACCCATCTCGTCCATGTAACACAGTATCAGGTGGTTTGTATGTAGTTTCTGACTTCTGTACAGCTCACTGCTACGAGCAGGACGGTCAGCGTTTGCACGACATCCTCTATAAGGACGGTCGCTGGTACCAGCCACAGGGACCATCACAGGAGCGTTGCGGTCGTTCAATCAACTTGGAGGTTTACGACGGTGCAGTTCCTTACCTCTTGGATGAGTTCGGTGGTATCAAGTGTGCTGAGACAACTCCTGGTGGTGACTCTTGGGGTTACGGTGGTGCTGCTCCTACTCGCGAGGACTTCTACAAGCGTCTTGAGGGTCAGGTTAAGGGTATCATCGACCACGCTGATAAGATCTGCGGTTTCTGCTATACACAGCTTACAGATGTTGAGCAGGAGCAGAACGGTGTTTACTACTACGACCGTAAGGCTAAGTTTGATGCTAAGCGCCTCTTCGAGATCTTCCAGATGAAGGCTGAGGGCTACGAGCAGTAAAATTTAATAACAACTATAGGTCTGTGTCGGCTTTTTGCCGCACAGACCTATTATTATATAAAGGTATAAGATTTATGAAGAGATTGGTGTTTGCTTTGGTGGCTCTTATGGTGAGCTTCGGAGCATTGGCGCAGGTTCCGCGTGCGGAGTATCCTCGTCCACAGCTTGAGCGTGAGGCGTGGCAGAATTTGAATGGAGAGTGGACCTTTACTCTTGACCCAGTGAAGACTGGTTGGGAGCGTGGTTTGAGAAACAGCAAGGGTTTCGATAGCAAGATTATCGTGCCTTTCGCTCCAGAGAGTAAGCTCTCAGGTGTAGAGCACAAGGAGTTTATCCCTTGCATCTGGTATCAGCGCAATATCACAATCCCTGCTGATTGGGAGGGTAAGGATGTGTTGCTTCAGTTTGGCGCCGTATATTACGAGTCAGAGGTATATGTGGACGGTAAATTCGTAGATCGCCACTTCGGTGGTTCGGACTCATTCACCGTGGACATCACAAAGTTCGTAAAGGCGGGAAGCACCCACTCATTGGTGGTATCGGCATCAAGCGACCTTCGTTCTCGTATGCAGTCGGCTGGTAAGCAGTCGTTGCGTCACGGTCCATTCGAGTGTATGTACACTCGTACAACAGGTATCTGGCAGACCGTATGGATGGAGGCAGTTGCACCAACAGCAATCTCACGCGTGAAGTATGTAACCGACATCGACCGCAGCGCAGTAAGCATGGAGTTTACAATGCGTCGCAACTCGTCGGCTAATACTCTCACAATCAATGTTAAGGATGGCTCGAAGGTAGTAGCTACACAGAGCGGTAAGGTTGCATCTGGTTCAATCTTCACTTTGCCTATCAAGAAGGCGAAGTTGTGGAGCCCAGAGTCTCCATTCTTGTATGATGTTGAGTTCATCATCAAGGATGCTGAGGGTCAGGTTGTGGACAAGGTGAACTCTTACTTCGGTATGCGTAAGATTCACACCGAGGGCAACAAGATATATCTCAACAACGAGCCTTATTACCAGCGTCTTGTATTGGATCAGGGCTTCTATCCAGATGGTATCTGGACAGCTCCATCTGATGCTGCTTTGAAGCAGGATATCGAGCTCTCTATGCAGGCTGGTTTCAATGGTGCTCGTTTGCACCAGAAGGTATTCGAGGAGCGTTTCTACTACTGGGCTGACAAGCTCGGTTACCTGACTTGGGGTGAGGCTCCAAGCTGGGGTTTGGATGCAAACGCAGTGGAGGCTGCTCGTAACTTCATCACCGAGTGGCGTAACCTGGTGGTACGCGATATGAACCACCCATCACTCGTTACCTGGACTCCATTCAACGAGGAGTTCTGGCCAGATGAGCGTCAGTACCCACGCTTCGTAAACGATGTTTATACTTTGACTAAGCAGCTCGACCCATCTCGTCCTGTAAACACAGTATCAGGTGGTATTCAGATTCTTACAGACATCTGGACAGAGCACTGCTATGAGCAGGATCCAGTGAAGTTGCGTAACGATGTATACAGCAATGGCAAGATGCGTGTCGTAGGTCCAGCTATTCAGGCTCGTTTGCGCGGTAATGTAGGTTTCAACCGCCCAGTATTGAACGATCCTTACACATTCCCACGCTACGATGGCTCAATCCCATATGTATTGGATGAGTTCGGTGGTATCAAGTGTATGGAGGCTAATCCAGCGAAGGATGGCGCTTGGGGTTATGGTAGCGCACCACAGACCAAGGAGGAGTTCTACCAGCGTCTTGAGGGTCAGGTTCGTGAGTTGATGTCACTCAACAAGAATATGTGGGGCTGGTGCTACACTCAGCTTACAGATGTTGAGCAGGAGCAGAACGGTATCTACTACTACGACCGTAGCGTGAAGTATGATATGGAGCGCATCCGCAAGATTTTCCAGATGGAGATTCCTGCAGAGGAGTAGTGAGAAGTAACAAATAACAAAAAACTGTAATAAAACTATGAAGAAGATTATGTGTGCGTTGGCAGCTGTTGCTATGTTGGCAAGCTGTGGCGTAAAGAAGGGTGGTGAGCAGTGCTGCTGCGAGCACCTGATTAAGGCAGAGAACTTCCAGCAGGAGGTTGATGGCAAGCAGGTAGACCTCTACACCTTGCACAATGGTGACCTTACAATGCAGGTGACTAACTTCGGTGGTCGCGTTGTATCGTTGTGGGCTCCAGACCGCGAGGGTAAGAAGGCTGATATCGTTCTCGGTTACGAGACTTTGGACCGTTATGTAAACAACACTGGCGAGCGCTTCTTGGGTGCTCCTGTAGGTCGTGTTGCTAACCGTATCGGCTATGGTAAGTTCACATTGGAGGGCAAGGAGTACAACACTCCACTCAACAACAATGGTCACACATTGCACGGTGGTTTGAAGGGTATCGATATGCTCGTATGGGATGTTATGGAGGTTAAGCCAGAGTCTATCACTTTGCACCTCGTAGTGCCCGATGGTTTGGATGGTTTCCCAGGTAACCTGGACATCACTATGAAGTATGCTTTGACTGCAGAGAACGAGTTCGTTGTGACTTACTCAGCTACAACTGACGCTCCTACAGTATGTAACCTCTCACACCACTCATTCTTCAACCTCAAGGGCGAGGCTAACGGTACTATCCTCGACCATGTCTTGACTTTGAAGGCTGACCGCATCACTCCAACCGATGCAGCGTTGATCCCAACAGGTGAGATTTTGCCAGTAGAGGGCACTCCATTCGATTTCCGCCAGCCAACAGCTATCGGCGATCGTATCGATGTTGAGAACGAGCAGCTTATCAATGGTAAGGGTTACGATATGAACTGGGTTTTGGAGCGCGAGGATAACGGTCAGGTTGAGACTGTTGCTACTTTGTACGATCCAACTTCAGGTCGTTGTATGGATGTTGCAACTGATCAAGTTGCTATCCAGTTCTACAGCGGTAACTTCTTCGATGGCACTTACAACGGTAAGTATGGTAAGCCATTGGCATTCCGTGAGTCAGTTGCTTTGGAGACTCAGAAGTATCCAGATGCACCTAACCACGACAACTTCCCATCTGTAGTTTTGAACCCAGGTGAGGAGTATACTCAGACTTGTATCTATAAGTTCTACACTAAGTAGTATTTATGAAAAAAAGATTATTGGCAATGGCTGTCGCAGCACTCTTGTGCTGCGCGGCTTCTGCCCAGAACCGCTGGACGATTCAGCCTGATGGCAAGACCATCAGAATGGAGGTTGCCGAGGGTCAGTATCCCCACTCTGACCATATTGAGATGAGTGGTAAGATGATGGCTACGGTGCTCTATTGGGGTGTTGACGAGCAGCAGAAGTTTGTTCTGGACCGCTCGTTGGTGTTCCCTATGTTGCGCCGCATTCCTAACGATACCCACGGCAGTTTGATGATTCGCCAGGCTCTGGATGTGGTTGCGCAGTTGCGCATCAACAACAATAACCGCCTGAAGTTCACAACCCGTTTTGTGGAGATTAACGGCGGTATGCGCGTTGTGGAGGACCACCGTGGCGGCGCCTATGGTTTGGAGGTTGACAGAACAATCTTCCCAACAATGGAGCAGGCTATGATGTGTGAGCACTATGTGCTTCGCAACACTGGCTCGGTGGATTACATTCTGCAGATTCCATCGCTCGAGCAGGAGGTCCTGACCGACCCACGCCGTGGTGTGAAGGGTTCATACAGAATGCTCACAACGGTTAAGGGCGGAGGTGTCTATTTCCTCAAGCAGGGTGAGAGCGTTGAGTTTGATGTGGTGATTGAGGGTCTTGAGATGGGGCAGCAGAGCCAATCAAATCTTGATGTGAAGGAACTTTTGGCTCAGCGTCAGGCGTTCCTCGATGTGATGGATAACAATCTGGTGCTTGACACGCCAGACGATGTTATCGACACAGAGTTCCGCTTTGCGAAGATTCGTGCCAGCGAGTCAATCTGCAAGACCAAGGGCGGCTATATGCACGCACCTGGTGGCGAGAGCTACTATGCTGCAATCTGGGCAAACGATCAGGCAGAGTATGTAAACCCATTCTTCCCATTCACTGGTTATGAGGTGGGTAACGAGTCTGCGCTTAACTCATATCGTCACTTCGCTCGTTTTATGAACGATGAGTGGCGTCCAATCCCAAGTTCAATCATCGCCGAGGGTGATGATATCTGGAATGGCGCAGGCGATAGAGGTGATGGCGCGATGATAGCATACGGTGCTGCGCGCTACGCTCTTACGCGTGCTGACAAGGCAGAGGCGGAGGAGTTGTGGCCACTTATTGAGTGGTGCTTGGAGTATTCTCGTCGTCAGATTAATGACAAGGGTGTCGTGAAGTCTGACCGTGATGAGCTGGAGGGTCGTTTCCCTGCGGGAGATGCCAACCTCTGCACCTCTACGCTCTACTACGATGCCTTGATTTCAGCTTCGCATCTTGCTCGTGAGCTTGGCAAGAGCCCAAAACTCATTGCCGACTACCAGAAGCGCGCAAAGGCTATGCGCTCGGCTATCGAGTCGCACTTCGGCGCTAATGTTAAGGGCTATGAGACATATCGCTACTACGAGGGTAACGACATCTTGCGTTCGTGGATCTGTATGCCTTTGTGTGTGGGTATCTACGACCGTGCTGATGCTACTATGGACGCGATGTTCAAGAGTGACCTCTACACAAAGGATGGTCTTTTGACAGCGCAGGGTAGCACTACCTTCTGGGATCGTTCTACTTTGTACGCGTTCCGTGGCGGTTATGCAGCAGGCTATGCCGATTTCATCACCGAGCAGTTGTCATACTACTCAAATCGTCGTCTTTTGGGCGACCATGTTCCTTATCCTATCGAGGCGTGGCCCGAGGGCAACCAGCGTCATCTCTCGGCAGAGAGCGGACTTTATTGCCGTATCATCACCGAGGGTATGTTCGGTATCCGTCCTACGGGTATGCGCAGCTTCGAGCTTAAGCCTGAGATTCCATCGTCGTGGGAGTTTGCTTCGCTGAAGAACATTCGTGCTTTCGGTAGCGACTTCGATGTGGAGGTTAAGCGAGTAGCGGGCGACAAGTTAAGCGTCAAGGTGAGCGAGAAGGGTGGCAAGACACAGTCTTTCACAATCAAGCAGGGTAAAACTATCAATGTAAAACTATAACAAACAATAACAAACAACTTAAATTCTTAAAACTATGGACATTCAGTTAATTAGAGAGAAATTTGCCGAGAAGTTCGGCACAACAGGTGAGCTTTACACATCTCCAGGTCGTATCAACCTTATCGGTGAGCACACTGACTACAACGGTGGTTTCGTATTCCCAGGTGCTATCGACAAGGGTATGGTTGCAGAGATTAAGCCTAACGGTACAGATAAGATTCGCGCATATTCAGTAGACTTGCAGGACTACGCTGAGTTCGGTTTGAACGAGGAGGATAAGCCAGCACAGTCTTGGGCTTGCTACATCTTCGGTGTTGCTCGCGAGGTTTTGAAGCGTGGCGGTAAGGTAGAGGGATTTGACACTGCTTTCGGTGGTGATGTAC
The DNA here is from genome assembly GCA_017560305.1 of Alistipes sp. The sequence continues at coordinate 2,316 of JAFYOF010000026.1, read as the reverse complement.
CTCTCGGCGCAGGTCTTTCTTCATCTGCAGCTTTGGAGTCAACATTCGCTTTTGCGTTGAACCACATCTACAACGAGGATAAGTTCGGTAGCTTCGAGTTGGCTCGCATCGGTCAGTCAACAGAGCACAACTACTGCGGTGTAAAGTGCGGTATTATGGACCAGTTCGCTTCAGTACACGGTAAGAAGGGTAACTTGATGCGTTTGGACTGCTTGTCTTCAGAGTTCGCTTACTTCCCATTCGATCCAGAGGCTTACGGTTACCGTTTGGTTTTGGTTGATTCAGTTGTTAAGCACGAGTTGGTAGGTTCTCCATACAACAAGCGTCGTGAGTCTTGCGAGCGCGTTGCTGGCATCTTGGGTCAGGAGACTTTGCGTGGTGCTACAATGGAGCAGTTGGACGCTATCAAGGATCAGATCTCTGAGGAGGATTATATGCGTGCTCGCTATGTTATCGGCGAGGAGAAGCGTGTACTCGATGTATGTGCTGCTTTGGAGGCTGGTGACTTGGAGACAGTTGGTGCTCGTATGTATGAGACTCACTGGGGTATGTCAAAGGATTACGAGGTTAGCTGCGAGGAGCTCGACCTTTTGGCTACAATCGCTAAGGAGTGCGGTGTAACAGGTTCTCGTATCATGGGTGGTGGCTTCGGTGGTTGTACAATCAACCTCGTGAAGGCAGATTTGTATGACAACTTCATTGCAACTGCAAAGGAGAAGTTCAACGCTGCTTACGGTCACGAGCCAAAGGTTTACGATGTAGTTATCTCTGATGGTGCTCGTAAGCTTGAGATGTAAGATTTTCTAATATGAAAAGACTTATAATGTCTATGGTAGCCGTGTGCCTCGCTTGGGGCGCATCGGCTACCATTGTTTTACCCAGGGTGCTATGCAGCAATATGGTGCTGCAGCAGAATTGCGAGGCAAACCTCTGGGGTAAGGCTGATGCCAACAAGAAGGTTACAATTTCGGTGTCGTGGAGCAAGGATAAAATCCGCACCACAAGTGACGCAGAGGGTAACTGGGCGGTGAAGGTCGCTACGCCTGCGGGCTCATACGATAAGCATACCATCACAATCTCCGATGGCGAGGCGCTGACGCTTGAGAATGTGATGTTTGGTGATGTTTGGGTCTGCGTGGGTCAGAGCAATATGGAGATGCCTGTGCAGGGTTATATGCACCAGCCTGTGGAGAACTCGATGACTTTCATCCGCCGAGCAAGCGCGATGAAGGATAAGATTCGTATGTTCACCGTGCAGAAGCAGCGTTCGTACGATAAGAATATGGACGACTGCGTGGGTGAGTGGCGTGAGGCGGCACCACAGAGTGTGGCTGAGACCTCGGCTGTGGCGTACTTCTTTGCGCACGAACTCTCTTATGAGGTGGATTATCCCATAGGTCTGATTACGGCTGGCTGGGGTGGCTCGCGTGTGGAGGCGTGGATGCCGTTGGATGCTTTGCGAGAGATTGCCACCGAGGAGCAGATTCAGCATAAGCACACTCTGCACCATTTGACTCCTTCGGAGCTCTATTGCGGTATGATTGCCCCCGTTACAAAGTACAATGCCAAGGGTTTCTTGTGGTATCAGGGTGAGGCGAACTTGGGTTACCAGAGTCTGGACTATCTGGGCGATATCGACCACTACGATGTTATGCTTGCGCGTATGGCGCAGCAGTGGCGCGAGGACTGGGGAGATAAGGAGAACAAGATGCCATTTTACTATGTGCAGATTCCTGCTTATTTCTATTGTAACTCTTACACCGACACCACTTTGCCACTCTTCGTAGAGTGTCAGGCGCGTGCAATGGATATCATCCCTAACAGTGGTATGGCGGCTACTACCGACCTCGGTGACGCAACCTGTCTGCACCCTCCCAAGAAGTTTGAAATTGGCGAGCGTCTGGCAGCTTTGGCTTTGGCGCAGACCTATGGCAGAAAGGGCTTCGAGGCGAAGGCTCCGCAGTATGAGTCGCACGAGGTGCTGGAGGATGGCAAGGTGAAGGTCAAGCTGAAGAATGCACCGATGGGGCTTGCTCCGTGGAGCAATGTACCCGTTAAGGGCTTTGAGTTGGCGGGCGAGGACAGAGTGTTCCACCCTGCGGATGCTCGCGTGTGGGGTAGTATCGTGACGGTGTGGAGCAAGGAGGTTAAGAAGCCTGTTGCTGTGCGCTATGCGTTCCACAATGTGTGCGGCGAGGTAAACCTTAAGAACTTGTTTGGTGTGCCAGCCGTTCCATTTAGAACAGATGACTGGAACGATGTAAAATAGGAACTACTAAAACCTGATGAATATGAAGAAGTTATTTTTATTGATGG